>NZ_JBWKFL010000009.1:0-320665 GCF_056434305.1 Streptomyces sp. NPDC044061
CCGAGGGTGTAACCGAAGCCCGGCTCCAGCGGCTCGATCACGAACCGGGAGCGGAACTCGTCGACGACCTCTTCGGTCAACGAGGGACGCTGAGCAATCAGCACGAGGTATTGCCTCCAGTGTTTGGCGCCCGCTATCTGACGCCGTCGTCCCCGAAGAGTACGGGGGGTGCGGCCTCCTACGAAGCCGAACCGCCCGGCTCCGCCCGTCTACACTCCGGCCGGTCGGCCGGCTCAGCTCGTGCTGGAGTGGAGTCCAACGTTCAGCGAGGCGGCCACCACGCAGTTCGTAGGCGCATACTAGGGGCAATGACAAAGCGTGCTGCACCGAAGCGTCACTTGCCCACCAGCCCCTTCAAGGCCCCGGTCACGCCGGCTCCCAAGCACTTCGTCGTGGGCGACCAGGTCACACACGACGTGTACGGCCTCGGCCGAGTGATCGGCATCGAGGACGGAATCGCGGCACTCGTGGATTTCGGCTCGGAGCAAAAGCGGATCTTGAGCCCGTACGCCAAGATGACCAAGCTGTAGCACCGCTCTGCCCGCGTCGGCACGGTCCCCCAGTCGATCCGGCGTGCTCTCGGATCGCGGTTGTGGTCGTGCGGGAACGCGGGCGTGGGCGTGATGGGACACACCACGGCGTCGAACTCGGCGAAGAGCTGCCGCCGGCCGTGGCGGTGGAGTCCGCGACGGCAGTTCGCCTCGATCCAGGGCCACCTCCTCCGCCTTGAGCGCGATGGCGACCATCGCCTCGACGCGCTCGTGCTCCGGATATGAGGGTGGGGAACGCCAGGCGCCGGTCGCACGAGCGTCATGACCGTGCGTGCACGCGGCGAGTCCTCCAGCACCAGTCTCGGGCGAGTCTGCGGCGTGCGCTGTCGTCCGTGACGGATGGTTGCCGTCGGGGCCGACTTCGGATCCGATGCCCCGCCGCAGGAGAGGGAGTTCGTCCATGGCGCAGGAGCCGATCCTGGTGTTGGCCGCGACCGGCGGGCAGGGCGGTGCCGTGACCGACGCGCTGCTGGCCCACGGGACCCGGATCAGGGCGCTTGTCCGCGACCCCGGCCGGAGTGCCGCGCGACACCTGGCCGACCAGGGTGTCGACGTGGTGGCGGGTTCCCTGAGCGATCCCGGGTCGCTCGGCGCGGCCATGAAGGGGGTGACCGGTGTCTTCGCCTTCACCACACCTTTCGAGGCCGGTGTCGAGGCGGAGGTGGAGCAGGGGCGGGCCATCCTCGCGGCGGCGGCGCGAGAGCGCGTTGCGCATCTCGTGTTCAGTTCGGTCGCCGGGGCCGACCAGGACAGCGGGGTACCGCATTTCGAGAGCAAGGCGCGCATCGAGGCGGAACTGGCCGCGGGCGATGTGCCGTACACGATCCTGGGTCCGACGTACTTCTTCGACAACGCGCTCGGCGGAGCGCGGCGCATCCTGGACGGCGTGCTCGATCTGCCGCTGCCGCCCGACCGGCCGTTGCAGCAGCTCGCCCGGCCCGACCTCGGCGCGTTCGCGGCGGAAGTGCTGCTCAACCCCGCTCCCTACGTCGGGCAGCGCATCGAACTGGCCGGCGACGCGCCCACGCCCACGCAGATGGCGGCCGCGCTCGGTGCGGCGCTGGGACGCGAGGTCCGCCACGAGTACGTACCGCTCGCGGCGATCGGCAATCCGGACATGCACGCGATGTGGACGTTCTTGAACGGGTCCGGCTACCGAGTCGACATCCCCGCCCTCCATGCCGCCCACCCGGAGATCCGTTGGACCGGCTTCGCCGACTGGGCACGGCAGACCTGGGCAAGCGCCGGCTGAACCGGCCGTCCGTGCCTTCTGGGCGATCGGCGCCCATGGCTGGGCATGTTCCCTTGGCGCCGCGAAACTTCCAGGCGATCCTGCTTCACCCCAGGAAGCTCAAACGCACCGGCCGGTCGGGGTTGTCGCGGTTGGTGTCCGCCAACCTCCGCTGAGACAACCCCGACCCTACCGATAGGCCTGCCGCAGCTCCATGGGTGATCCAAGGCAACGATGGGAAGCTGCGGTCCCGGGGCCGTCTCACCCGAGGTCATGCAGGAGCCGACGGCTGCGGGATCACCCCGCTCTGCTCCCGGTCCAGCGCGCGATGGTGGTCCCGTGCTGGATCCGCAGCTCACGAGCGCGCTGCTCGGTCGAATACGGCCCAGAAACCTGTATTCACGTGGGGCAACGCGGCCCCCGCCACGATCTGGTGCTCCCGCGCGGACTGCTCCTTCATCCAGCCACGGAGCCCGGCTGTTCAGCGGCCTGCTGTCCGGCCCGCGGCTGGGCGGTGCTGGAAGGCCTGGTCGCCGCCACCATGCTCACGATGGGCCGGCTGCTGCCGACCGCCGCCCGACCGCCCCTCATTGCGCTCGTCGAGCCCCATCGGCCCCGGGGCGCGCATCATCAAGGAGGGGAGACCATCGACGAGGAGTGGCGATGAGGTTGTCGTTCCTTGAACCCCTCTACGCGGAGCCGGGCCCGTTCGCCTCCGTGTACCTGAACACCTCCCGAAACGTCGAGCATCCCGACCGGGCGATCGCGCTGCGCTGGGGGCGGCTGCGCGAGAGTCTGTCCCGTCAGGGCTCGGACCGGGCTCTGGTGAACGCACTGGAGGAGGTGGTCGGCGCCGACACAGAGGTGCCGGGGGTGCACGGTCAGGCCATGTTCGCCGCCCACGGCACGCTCGTCCTGGACGGGGAACTGCCCAGGCCGCCCGAGCACGACTCCGCGCGCTACAGCATCCTGCCGGACGCGATGCCCCTGGTCACCCAGCATCTTCCGGGGATCCCCTACATGGCCGTAGTCGTCCACTACGGCGGCCTTCCGACCGCCGAGACCCACGGCTGGGTGACTCTGGAGGCGGAGGCCGGCACCTGGCCCGAGTCGACTGTCACCCCGGGTGAGCGGCTGCGGCGCAGGGTCGCGGTGGCGGCCTGGCACCATACCTCCGTCCGGCTCGGTCACCGACTGGACGAACGGGCGCGGCGCGCCCATGCCGATGCCGTCGTCGTGGGCGGGGACGAGTGGGCGTGCAACGTACTGGTCCGCCGCCTGCCGCACACCCTGCGGGACAAGGTCGTACGCGTGGGCGGCCGGACCCCCACCGACACAGGACGCGCCCTGTTGGAGCCGCAGCTCGACGGCGTCTTCCGCGGCCGCATGGCCGCGCACGACCGGGAACTCGTGGACATCTTCATCGGCCGGCGTGCTCTGGACGGACCCGTGGCGGAGGGGCTGGCCGCCGCCGTCGCCGCCCTCCAGCGTGGCCAGGTCGCGGCACTGCTACTGAACCGGCCGCCAGGGTCTTCGCTACGGCTCTGGGCGGGCCCCCAGCCCACTCAGCTTGCCCTGACCGAGGCGGAGCTGATGTCCTTCGGCGTGCGGGCCCCGCGCGAGGAACGCGCCGACGAGGCCCTCGTCCGGGCCCTCGTCGGCACTGGTGCCGAGCTGGTCGTCGTGCCGGAGAGCGAGCTGAGGCTGTACGAGGGCGTGGGCGCCCTGCTGCGGTACGCCGACCCGGGGACCCCGTCCTGACGCCGACGCGCTACGCCTCCCGGATCACGGGGCGCCCCTTGCGACCGACCGCCCCGCATCGCGCCACGCGCGGAACATGCCGACACTGGGCTGGAGCGGCGGCGCGGCGTATGAGCGGCGGATGGGGCACGTGGACAGGAGCAGCGGCGCGGAGGAGACGGACGTTTCGATCACCCCGCCCAAGACCTGGACGGCAGGCGTGCCGGCGGTGGCCAACCCGCTGCGGTACTCCCTGGAGCCGACGACGGTCCGCCTGACGACGCTGATGCTGAGTTCAATTCCGCTCATGCGCGCCGCCATAGCCGCAACGGCGGCACCGGCACCGGTCCGCACCCCGAAACCCCCGCTCGGCCGAGCCCACCCGGGCCGCCTCCGGAAGCGGGGGTGAAGATGGCAGTGTGCCGACAAGGATCCTGCTCGAGGGCCGCCCCGGCGCGGGCAAGACGACCGCCCTGCGTCGGCTGGCCGCGCTGCTGCCCACCCACGCGGCCACCGGCTTCACCACGGAGGAGATCCGGCAATCCGGCGCCCGCGTCGGTTTCGCCCTGGAGACCTTGGCAGGCCGGCGGGAAGTGCTCGCCCATGTCGACCTGCCCGGTCCGCCACGGGTGGGGAAATACGGCGTCGACCCGGCCGTCATGGAACGACTGGCGCTGCCGTCGCTTCGGCCGGCAGCAACCGAGGAGGCAACAGGGCGGCTGGTACTCATCGACGAGCTGGGGCGCATGGAACTGGCGTGCACGGCGTTCCGGCACGCGGTCGACGCGCTGTTCGTCGCAGAGGTCGACGTCGTCGCCACGGTCCACAAGTACCGCGATCCGTTCACCGACGCCCTCAAGCGGCGCGCCGACATCGAGGTCATCCAGCTCACTCCGGCAAATCGGGACGTCCTGCCCGGGGAGCTCGCGGCCCGGCTGCAGCAGCCCCGGACGCACGGAAGGCCTCCCCCTCACGGATGAGAGAGCAACCTCCGACCTGCTGAAAGCGGAGTCGGGGCGACAGGATGTGTCGACCGCCCGTCCCGGGATCACCCGGCAACCAGTCGAACTTGTGCTGGGTCAAGCCCGACTCAACCAACACCAGGTTGCACAGGCCGACTACGTACGCCTCATCACTGTCGTCTCCCGTTCCCATGGCGGCGCATCATGCCAGCCCCCTGACGCATGCCACCCTGGAGCCGGAGATGGACGAGCACTTGGCCACGGAGGCCCGCCGGGTCGGCGGGCGGGTCCCGTTCGGGCGGCAACATGCGCAATGGCTACGGGCCCAGAAGGTCATGACGAAGGTCGGTGCGGTCACGGTCCGGGTCCCCCGGGACCGGCTGGGTATGTTCCGGCCTCAGCTGCTGCCCTCGTACGTCCGCCGCACGGGCGCGCTGGACGACATTCTGGTCTCACTGACCGCGAAGGGCCTGACCGGCTGCTGCGGCTCCTGCGCGACAGCCGGCCCGTGCCGAACCCGCGAAGGCCTGCTGGAACGCACAGTCGGGCAGTGTGACGCGTCACATACAGACAACGCTGCACCACTGTGGGAACTTCAAGTGCCCATCCTGCCAGCCTAGTTATTGAAAAGCCGAGCGTGAGGTCCGGCCGACCGCACGGATCGCGTCGCTCGTCCCATCTGTACGTAAGAGGCGGAACCGCGGGCCGTCGGGGAACCGGCGAGAGGGGCGGCCCGCCTGCGGAGAGGATCGAATGCGCTCTTTCGATGCCCTGACGCTTGATCAGGTAGTCGACACGGCTCACTATCCCCTGTCGGAACTCGCGAGCGCCCGGGGACAGGCCGTGGTTTCCCGTGCCCGGCGCGACCTGTTGACTCTCGGATGCACCGTGCTGCCGGACTTCTTTCGCCCGTCGCTACGCGATGTGCTGCGGCAGGAGTGCTCGGCCATCGCCCCCCGGGCGCACCACGACACCGAGACGGTGAACGTCTACAACATCGCAGTGGACTCGGCACTGCCGGAGGACCATCCGGGCCGGAAGATCTTCGAGCGGGGTAACGCGTTCGTCGCGCGGGACCGCATCCCCGCGGACTCCCTCATCAGCCGGCTCTACTCCAACATGGCATTCCGGCACTTCATCGCCCGCTGCTTCGAACTGCCGGAGCTGCACGAGCTGGCGGACCCGCTCTCCGGGCTGGTTCTCAACGTCATCGCGCCGGGCATGGAGCACCCCTGGCACTTCGACACCAACGAGTTCACCGTGAGCATGCTCACCCAGCAAGCGCAGGCCGGCGGCGTCTTCGAGTACTGCCCGAACATTCGGACCGCGCAGGACGAGAATTTCGACGACGTCCGGGACGTAGTGGACGGCCGGGGCGAGCGGTTGACCCGGCGCCTCCCCCTGCAACCTGGTGACCTTCAGTTGTTCAAAGGCCGCTACTCGCTGCACCGAGTCAGCCCGGTGCGCGGCGAGGTCGCGCGCCACTCCGCGATATTCGCCTACAGCGAGCGCCCCGGCGTCATCGGGAGCGTGGAACGGACCCGGCAGCTCTTCGGCCGGGTGCTGCCCGAGCACCTGGCGGCCGAGGGCCGGGCGGTCCGCGGCGACCGGCTCCTGGACTAGGCCCTGTCGTCGAATTCCCGCCTGCCTGCCTGGCGGGCGGCGAGAAGGCGCAGTCGCCGTAGGCCGTTTCCCCCTGCGCGATCCCACGGAGGAGTAAGCCCTGTGCGTTTCGACGTGACCGGAAAAGTCTCACTCGACCACATCTACGACCAGCCCGATCCGCGAACCTATTTCAGGGTGCTGCGCCCGCTCGACTACTGCGTTCCGCAGCAGGCCAAGCCCTACTTCGCCAAGATCATCACGGAGTACCGGGAGGCCCGGCACGTCGCGGTACCGAAGGTGCTGGACATCGGCTGCTCGTACGGAACCAACGCCGCCCTGCTGAAGTACGACGCGACCATGGACGAGCTGTACGCGCGCTACGGCGACGAGGAGCGTGCGGGTGAGAGCCGCGAGGCTTTGCTGGCCCGCGACCGGGAGCTGGCTCGGTCGCGCCGACCCCCGCAAGCGATCCGCTTCGTCGGCCTCGACACCTCCGGCAGCGCGCTGTCCTACGGTCTTGAGGCCGGGTTCCTCGACGACGCGGTGCAAGCCGACCTGGAGGAGCACGAGCCCACACCGCGACAGCGCGCCCAGCTCTCGGGTACGGACCTGGTGATCTCGACGGGCTGCATCGGCTACGTCACCGAGCGGACGCTCACGCGAGTAGTCCGAACACAGGGCACCCGCCGGCCCTGGATGGCGCACTTCGTGCTGCGGATGTTCCCGTTCGACCCCGTCGAGCGCGCATTGGCGAGTCTGGGCTACCGGACCGTCCGCGTCGACGAGGTGTTCAGACAGCGGCGGTTCGCCTCCCCGCAGGAGCAGGCGCTCGTGCTCGACAGCATGTCGGCCGCAGGGGTGGATCCACGGGGCCTGGAGGCGGAAGGCTGGCTGTACGCACAGCTCTACCTTTCCCGGCCGTACGACATCACAGGTACCGACGATCCGAATCGAGAACAGAGTTGAAGACCAGTCAGGATGCGTCAGGCAACGCGACCTTCGCCCAGGAGGACAGCCTCCCGCGCGTGCCGCTGCCTACGCTGGATGCGAGCTGCGAGAGGTTTCTCGCCTGGTGTACGCCGCTGCTGACCGCCGACGAGCGGTCGGCGACCGAGGCGGAGGTTGCCGCCTTCCTCCGACCCGGTGGCCCCGGCCGGGTGCTGCATGCCGCGCTGGAGGAATACGACGCCACGGAGGGCGTGCACAGCTGGCTCGACACCTTCTGGCCGTACCGATACCTGGGCCGCCGGGACCGGATCGCACTCAACGCCAACTTCTTCTTCCTGTTCCAGGACTCCGGCCAGGCGCAGGTGGAGCGGGCGGCCGGGCTCGTCGCCGGGGCCCTCAACTACAAGCGGCAGCTCGATCAGGGGCTGATTCCACCGGTGGTGCAGCGCGGAGCACCTCAGTCGATGGTGCAGAACAAGTTTCTGTTCTCCACCACGCGTATCCCCGGCGTGCAGCAGGACACCGTCCGCGCCCCCTACACCGAGGAGTGGCCGGGCCCGTCCGAGGCCCGGCACGTCGTGGTGTTCTTCCGGGGCGGCATGTTCCGGCTGGACGTGCTGGGTCCGGACGGTGTCCCGCACAGCCTGGATGACATCGAGGCGGGACTGCGCGCCGTGATGAAGGCCGGCGCCGACCCGGCCGGCGCGGACACCTCGGTGGGCCACCTCACCACCATGGCCCGCGCGGAGTGGGCGGCCGCCCGGGAGTCCCTTGTCGCCTGCCACCCCCGCAACGCCGACGCCCTTGACGATGTCGAGACCGCGCTGTTCTGCGTCGCTCTGGAGGACTTCGCCCCCGCGGACGTCCAGGAGGCCTGTGACCAGCTGCTGTACGGCGACCGCGGCAACCGCTGGTTCGACAAGGCCGTGTCCTTCGTCGTCTTCGCCGACGGACGGGCGGGCATCAACGTGGAGCACTGCGAGTTGGACGGGACCACGATCCTCACCTTCACCGACGCCCTGCTCAACACCCCGGCCGAGGAGCAGTCCCAGCAGTCCGGAGCCCGGTCCCAGGGGCTGCCGGCGCTGGAGCGGATCGTGTTCGAACTGGACGACGCGCTGCGGGACCAGGCGCGCTCCGCCGCCGACGCGTTCGCGGCGTACGGGGAGAACACCGCGACCAGCACGCTGTCGTTCGCGGACTTCGGCAGCAGCGCGGCCAAGGTGTTGGGCGTCTCACCGGACGCGTTCGTCCAAGCCGCCTACCAGCTCGCCCACCAGCGCGCCAAGGGACACCTGGGTGCCACGTACGAGTCGATCGCCACCCGGCAGTACCGGCACGGGCGGACCGAGGCGATGCGCGTCGTCACCACCGAGATGGTGGCTTTCGTGGCGGCGATGGAGGACCCGGCAGCGGACGCGGACGCCCGGCGCGCCGCGTTCCGGGCAGCCACCGAGGCCCACGTGGCGCGCGCGAAGGCGTGCCAGGCAGGGCAGGTGCCGGAGCAGCACCTGTGGGAGCTGGAGCTGATCCAGCGCCGGCGCGGGGCCGAGCTCGGGGTGACCGAGCAGCCCGCGCTGTACCGGACGCCGGGCTGGTCGACCATGCGGGACGACTACCTGAGCACGAGCTCCGCGCCGTCCGTCAATATCCAGTACTTCGGCTTCGGGTCGACCAGCAGCCAGTGCATCGGTGTCGCCTATGTGCTGCTTCCCGAGCGGTTCAACCTCTACCTGAGCACGCCGATGGCGGTCGCTGCGCAGATGCGGACGTTCGCCGACCGGCTCCGGGAGGCGATGGACGAACTCCGGGAGCTGCTGGCGTCCGAGCTGCCCGAGGACTGAACGGAGCCCGCCGCCGGACCGGAACTCCCGGCCGGGGATCACGGTCCGGCGGCACGGACGGCTCCAGTCGCTGAGCCGGTCCTGAGCTGAGCTGAGCTGAGCTGAGCTGAGCTGAGCTGAGAAAGGCTAGCCGAATTGCGATCGCGCGCCCAGCGTCGGTGCCGTGGTCATCCCCTCTCGGGACAACCCCGCCGGCTGCCAAGATGCGGAGGCGTTCACGGTCGACACGCCAATCACTCGTCAGGGTCGAGACGTTCGGAGACCTGCTGCTGCCGAGCTCGCAGGTGGGCCTACGATCCTTCTGGGCTGTACGGGCACGCCGGCTTGACCACGCGTGCCCCGTCGCCGCCGCGCAGCGTGGACACGGTGCCCGTGCTGCCCTCGCGTGAACGCAGGCGCACCATCACGTCCCGCAGGGGGCGCAGGGAGATCACCGGAGAGCCGTACTGCAGCACGTTCCCCGGGACGAGGTTGAGCCGGAACCGCTGGTTGATCATCGCCACGATGATCCGCAGTTCGAGCAGCGCCATGTTGTTGCCGACGCACTGCCGAGGGCCCGCCCCGAAGGGGAAGTACGCCATGCGGGGCCGCTCCCGCACGGCCTGCGGGGTGAAGCGGTACGGGTCGAAGGCCACCGGGTTGTCCCAGTGGCGCGGGTTGTGGTGCGAGGCCAGGGGCGAGAGCAGGATCGACGACCCGGCCTCGATGTCGTAGCCGCCGAGGGTGTCGGGGCCGACGGCGGCCCGCGGGAAGATCCAGATGGGCGGATACATCCGCAGGCTCTCGTCCACCACCATCCGCGTGTACGTCAGCTCGGCCGCCGTGCCGGCGTCGGGAGCCCCACCGCCCAGCACGCCGCTGATCTCCTCGTCCAACTCGGCCTGAACGTTCGGGTGGTTGGCGATCGACAGCAGGGTCCAGCACAGGGAAACGGCGGTGGTCTCGTGGCCCGCCAGATAGATGGTGAGCAGCTCGTCGCGCAGCTGCCGGTCGGTCCACGGCTCGCCGGTCGCCGGGTCCTCGGCCTGCTCCATCAGGGCGATCAGCGGACCCTCCCCGGTCCGAGCGTAGTTTTCCCGGACGTCCGCGACCACCTTGTCGAAGACCCGGTGGATGTGGTCGATCTTGCGCTTGCGGGCCGTGGGCAGCCAGGACGGAAGCATTTCGGACGTCGTACCCCGCCGGAACATGACCTCCACGACATCGTCGACGATCCGCTTCAGCACGGCCGACGCGGGCTTGATGTCGTAGGCGAACAACGAACGGCTGAGCGTGACCAGGGTGAGCCGCAGCATCTCGGTCATCAGGTCCACCGGCTCGTCCCGCGCGGCCTTCGCCTCCCACTCGTCCAGCATCTCCTCGGTGGCCGCGACGATGTTGGGGACGATGTCGGTGACCGCGTTCTTGAGGAACACCGGCTGCACGGCCCGGCGGTGCCCGCGCCAGAAGTCGCCGTCCGAGGTGAGCAGGCCCTTTCCCATGACCACGCCGAACTGCTCGTACAGCGGCCCGCGGACGTAGTTGGCGTTGTTCTCCACCAACACCCTGCGCACTGCCCCGGGGTCGGTGACCTGATGGACGGTCATCGGTCCCAGCCGCATGCGAACCAGCTCGCCGTAATCGCGCTGGAGGCCGAGCAGGAACTCGGCGGTGTTACGGCGCCAGGGACCGAGGCTGCCCAGGAGAGGGGCGCCCTTGGGGCCGGGGGCGGTGGGCATCGCGGTGGCGGATGTGGTCGTGGATATGGTGGTCATCAAGAGTCCTTACCTGGTCAGGCTGCGCGGCTGAGCCGTGCCGTGCGGTACCGGAAACGCGCGCCGCACGAAGAGGTGGTCGAAGACCGCGTCCGGGGCCAGCCGCCGCAGCGCGATGGTGCTGCGGGCGAGGAAGCCGACGGTGTAGCGGGCGCGGGGGCGCCGCTTGTGGACGGCGCGTTCCACTACGCGGGCCACGTCGTCGGCGTGGACGGTGAAGGTGCCGGCCAGGGTGCGGCGGCTCCCCGTATAGATCGCCTCGAAGTACTCGGCGGTGCGCTCACGGAACTCGTCGTAGACCTCGCTGACGGCGGGGAGGTTGTCGACGTACGTCGTGCCGAAGTTGGTGGTGCGCACGGGGCCCGGCTCGATGAGGACGACCCTGACTCCGAAGCCGGCCGTCTCCAGCCGCAGCGCGTCGCTGAGGGCCTCGACGGCGTGCTTGGAAGCCTGGTAGAAGCCCCCGCCGGGGACCGCGTAGCGGCCGAAGATCGACGAGATATTGATGACGGTTCCGGTGCCGGCGGCCCGCATGCCGGGCAGCACCAGCTGGCTCAGCCGGGCCAGCCCGAAGACGTTCGTCTCGAACTGCCGCCTCATCTGGACCGGTTCGATCTCCTCCACGGCACCGGAGGCGGCGAAGCCCGCGCTGTTCACGAGCGTGCCGACCGATCCGTGTTCCGCTTCGACGGCGTCGACGGCCGCGCGCATGCTGTCCTCGTCGGTGACGTCCAGCCGCAGCGTGCGGATGCCCTCCGCGGCGAGTCCGGCGAGCGTTTCCAGCCTGCGCGCGGTGGCGTACACGAGCATTCCGCTGCGGTGCATCCGGAGGGCACAGGCCCGGCCTATCCCGGATGAACAGCCCGTGATCAGCACGGGGTTTGGTCGGTTGTTCACGATCTCCCTCTTCTCTCGGTCGCGTCGGACGGTTCGGCCGGTGCTCTACGGTTTGGGGCGGGGCTGTGCGGAAAGGTGCCGTACATGTATCACCGGATCGTGGCCGCGAAGCTGCGCAAGGCATTCTCCGACATCAACTCCGGAAACTGGCAGTCCATGGTGGACACACTCGCACCCGAATTCACGTACGTCTTCTACGGGGAGCACGCGCTCTCCGGCGAGCGTCATACCGTCGAATCCATGACCCTGTGGTGGCAGCGGGTCTTCCGTCTCATTCCCGAGGCCGAATTCGAACCGCAGGAGATCATCATTTCCGGTGGCCCTTGGCTGACCAAGGTGGCCACCCGTGTACGGATCGGCGGGCCGCTGCCCGACGGCGCCCGCTACGACAACGTCATGACCCAGTTCATGCATCTCAAGTGGGGGCGCATCACCGAGATCCACACCCTGGAGGACACCGTCGTCCTCCAGCGGGCGCTCGACCGGATCGCCGCCTCCGGCAACGCCGAAGCCCATGCCGAGCCCATCACGGACAGGCCCTAGGCCTCGCGCCCGGCGCCGGCGCGCGTTCAGCCGAAGGCGCCCAGCTGCTTCGCGAGGTCGAAGGCGTCCAGGGCGAACCAGCTCTCCACGATCACCCCGTCCCGGAACTCGTCGATGACGATTCCGGGGACGGCGAACTCCCGGCCGACAGCCGGGATTCCCTCGTAGGGCTCGCCCGTGTGGGTCCCCCGCGCGGTGAACCGGCTGACGACCTTCTCGCCCTCCAGGATCCAGTCGTCCACCGTCACGTGCAGGTCGGGGAAAGAGGCGCGCTGGATCCGTACCCATTCCTTGAGGTGTTCCACGCCCTCCTCGCTGTTCGAGGCCGTCCCGTGGCTGATATGGTCCTCGGCGGCACCCTCGTAGATGACGTCGAGATTTCCCTTGTTGAGGCACTCCTCGTAGTAGCGCTCCAGAACTGCCTTGTTGTTCAGGGTGTTCGACATTTCTCTCCACTCCCATTCTGTGAGGTGTCGGTAATGGGTCGGCGCGTCAATCGCCTGCTACCGGTCCCTCGAATCCCGTTATCGTCATGACGCGGGCGCCGGAGGACGCGCTCGTCACTTTCCATGTGCCGAGCGCGGGGTCTCCTTCGATGACGGAATTCCCGTCCTCCGCCGCGTGGACGGTGACGCGCCCGACGGTCAGCGGGTCGACCGCGACCGAGATGCCCGCGCCCTGCCTGGCGCACAGCCGCACCACGTTCTCCAGTGCGGACACGGCGAGGGCGGTGCGGGGGACGGCCGGTGTCGCCCACATGTCGTTGGGCGCGCAGGGGCGTACCTCGCCGGCCCAGCGGCCTTCCTCGGTACGGGTCCACCGCGCGCGGGGCACGACCGACGCACGCCAGCTCAGCAGCGGAGGTCCCGAGCGCCAGGTGGTCATCCGGGTGAGGCCGGCGCGGGGTGGGGCGGGTGAGCGCGTGTCCCCCGGCGCGTAGACGATGCGTGCCCTCGCCTCCGGGCCTGGACTACCGTCACGGCCACTCCCGCCGTCACCGGGGCGCCGGAAGCGGACTTCGACCGTCCAGGACCGTCCGTCGTGGACGCCCCGAAGCTCCCGTTCCCAGACCGTCGTAGGACCGTCGAGCCGCAACAGCTCCAGGGGGACGACGACGTCCTCCAGACAGTCGACACTCAGCTCCGGAAAGTCCGGGGGTACGACCCACCCCGCGCCCCGGACCGCGTTCTCCAGCAGCAGGCTCAGCGGAACCGCCTCGGCGCCGTCCACCAGGAAGTCCGTCAGGACCGGGGCGGTCTCCCGGTCGAAGCGGACCCTCGATACCAGCCGGGCGTGCGGCTGATAGGAGGTCACCTCGCCGAGGTGGTGGATCTTCGGGTAGACCTCGGCGTATCCGGGCAGGTCGGGCACGACCGGGTAGCCGGTGGCCTGGCCTGGGTCGATGGCGTCGCCGAGCGGTCCCACGAAGGTGACCTCACCGGCGGAGCCCGCCAGCAACTCGGCCTGCCACTTGGCGAGTCCGTCGGCCACGCCGAGCGGTGCCATGTAGCGCCGCGTCGCCGAAAAGTTCGCGATGAGGCCGATGCGGTCCCAGGTCGGCCAGGCAAGCGTCATCACCGGGTAGGCCGCCCTGCGGTCCGCCCACCTGCCCAGCCGGGCGAGCCCCTCGTTCGCCGCGGCGTACTCCAGCTGGCCGACCATGCCGCCCAGCCGCCCGGTGAGCGAGCCCACGTTGCAGAAGAACTTCAGCTCGCTGCCGGCCAGTTCACCGAAGAGGTAGACGAAGCTCTCGATCTTCGTCTCCACGGTCCGCAGGATGTCGTCGTCCGACTTCTTGGGCAGCCTGGCCGCGGTGTCCACGCCCGCGTTGTGCACGACGCCGGTCAGCGCGTCGCCCTCGCGCGCCAGTAGCGCGCGCACCTGCTCCGGGTCGGTGAAGTCGCAGGGGACGTACTCGATGCGCAGTCCGCGCGCCCGCGCGCCGGTGATGTTGCCCGCCAGCTCCCACAGACGGCGGACGCGCGCGATGTCGCGGCGGATGTCGGGCAGTGGGCGCCCCCGGCGGCTGCCGGACCACAACTGCTGCTCATACGCCTTGAGTTCGTCCGCATCCGCCCCGAACCAAGGTTCGCCCTCGGAGGGGAAGGGCTCTCGACCGGTCACCAGAACCCGCATGCCGTGCTTCTCCGCGAGCGTGCGGGCCAGCTCCCAGCCGATGCCCCGCCCGCCCCCTGAGACCAGGACGCAGTCGTCGGCCCCCAGGCTCACGGCGGGAGGACCGACCGGCTCCGCGACGGGAGAGAGGGTGAGGCGCCGCCCGTCGCGGTGGCCGACCTCGATCTCGCCGGTCCGGCCCAGCTCGCTCGCGACGACGCCGGGCAGGTCCTCCACGGCAAAGAGCGCGGTGTCCACGACGCGCGCGTTGCAGTTGGGGAACTCCCGGTGCAGCGTCTTGGCCAGCCCTGCCCAGATGCCGCCCAGCGGTTGGGCCAGGTCGTCGTCCGGATGCTGCCCCATCCCGCCGCCGAGGTGGGTCACGGCCAGGTAGAACAACCGCCGCGCGGAGGTCTCCGCGGCCCAGTCCTCGTACTGCTCGCGCAGCGCGGTCAGGGTCCGCAGCAGCGGCTCTCGCCACACGCCCGTCAGGTCCGCGGTGCCGCGCGCGGGTGTCCCGCCGCCCAGGGTGAGATCGACGATCGCGTCCACGGCGCCGTCGTCGTCAGGGGGCACGGCGGTCGCCGGCGTACGGCGCCGCACCCGCGCCCCGTGTCCGGCCAGTTCGCGCTCGACCCGCTCGGTGCTCTCGTCGTCGCCCGAGAGGAGCAGGATCCGCATCCCGGCCAGGCGGGACGTCGCCCCGGTGAGCGGCGGCAGCGTGGCGGGCCGCCACACCATCCGGGTCGTCGGCTGCACCCACGGGTCCTCGGGCACCGGCACCGGCTCCCGGGTGGGAGCGGTCACGACGGCACGCGACGATTCGCGCGAAGTCGTCTGCATGTTTCGCGTTCCTTCCTGGTCACGCGGATCACGTCGGTCGGACAGGTCGGATCCGCCGCGCCGATCACTCCGGTCAGGCGCCATCGGCGGGGACGGCCTCGCCCGTCCGGACGTCGACGTAGCCGATCAGGGCCGCCCGGAGGTCCTTCATCTGGAGGACCATCAGGCCGTCGGGACGGGCCGCCACGAACCGGTTCTCCACCCGGTCCGCGGACAGGCCGAACCCCGGAGGCGTGGCGTACAGGTCGACGGGGCTCCGGTCGGCCGACAGGGTGTGGTCGTTCGCCTCCTCGTAGAGGTCGATGCGGCGGATCGACAGGGGTGCGGCGACCGGCACCAGCCGGCCGTCCACCAGGTCCAGCACACCGACCCTGGCCAGTCCGTCCAGCAGCACGCACGGCACGGTGAACCGCGACCACACCGGGTCGTCCGAGGGAAGCGAAAGGGCGTACCGTCCCCGCTTGCCCAGGGGATGGATGCCGGTGCCGGTCGTCGAGACGAAGGGCCCGCTCAGCCGGACCGGCGAGCCCGGCTGGTGGTACGGATCGGGGACGGGGGTGTCGTCCGCGCTGTCCCACGGCTCCCAGCGCGGGGCGGGGGCGAACCTGTCCGCCAGGACCACCCGGGCCGCGAAGTGCGGCCTGTCCGCGACCAGGACGACGCCGCCCGGTGACACCACGTCCTCGGAGACGAGGACCTGGACGACGGTCGCGTCCTGCTCGTCCTCGACGATCTCCGCCGTGATGCGCTTCGGCGCCGTCGGGACATCGCGGTACACCCGCAGGAAGTGCTCGAACCTCAGGTCCTCGAAGGCGACCACGTGCCGGCCGGGCACCAGATGGCGGGCCGCCTCGGCCGCCAATTCGGTGACGAAGGTGCCGGGCAGCGTCGGTTCGCCGCGCACGGTGTGGTGTTCCAGATAGCCGTCGGTCCGCAGGTCGAAGGGGCAGGCGAACTCGGCGGAACGGCCGTTCGAGGACACCAGGCGACGCAGGAAGAAACCGGGAGGCGAGGGCCTGGCGGCCGGGGACGCCGGGGCGTCCTCGGTCCTCAGGTAGCCGGGGTAGAACTTCTCCACCGTGGCCTCCTCCGCGTCCCCGAGGTGCACGACGGAAGGCCGCCGGACGGGGGCGTGCAGCTCCTGCACGAAGTGGTGGACGCCCTCGGGCACCGGCATGCTGCTGTAGGAACCGGCCCGTTCGTAGTACGCCTTCGTCAGCTCGCCCGCGCCCATGCCGACGCTCCCCCACAGCGTCCACCCGATGGTGACCTCCTGGTGGTCGGAGGTGGCCGCCGCATAGGTGGCGGCACTGCCCAGGAAGTCGTTGGCGGCGGCGTAGTCCGCTTCGCCGAGCTGCCCGAAGTAGCCGAGGAGCGAACCGAAGTTGCACCACAGACGCGGCGGGGCATCGCGCAGCGCGTACTTCAGGTTCAGGTACGACTCCACCTTCAGGTCCCGGATGGCGGTGAACTCCACGAAGTCCTTGTCCTTGATGAGAGCCGAACGCTGGAGCCCCGCGGCGTTGATGAGCAGGTCGATCCGGCCGTGCTCCCGCAGAACCTCGCCGAGGGCCTTCTCCACCTCGGCGCCGTCGCGCATGTCGCAGGTGCGGTAGGTGACCCGGTCCGCGCCGCTGACGACGGCCATCTCCTCCAGGTTCCGCCGGGACTCGCGCGCGTGGAGCATCCGGTCGAAGTCCTTGGTGATGCTCGCGACCTTCCGGCCCGCGCCCTTGGCGAGTTCGGCGGAGATGTACGCGGCCCGCCCCGCGGCGAACTCCTCGTCCGTACCGGCGAAGACGGACGGTGGATAGGCGTCGAGGGTGTTACTACCGAACACGTGGATACGTGAACCGAATTCCCTGGCGAGGGATTTGACCACCTCCGCGGTGATCCCCCGAGTACCGCCGGCCACGACGATCACCGAGTCCCGGTCCAGTGCGACGGGCGTGTCCTCGTCCAGCGCGACCGGCTCGTCCCGCAGTCGACAGGTACCGCGCGTCCCGTCGTTCTCGACGACCACGGGAAAGTCACGGGCGACACCGCTCTCCTCCTCGACGCTCCGTACCGCCGCCTCGGCGTCGCCGCCGGAGGTGAGGAACGCGAGACTGCCGCCCTCGGGCAGTTCCAGGCCCGCACTCTTCAGCAGGCCCGTGAAGAGACCGGAGAAGGGGTGCGGTGTGCCCTGCTGTACGGCGCCGAGCAGGAGCATCGTCAGGCCCGAGCCGGGCCGGGCCAGATCGTCGTAGGCGCACTGGACGGCCAGGTACGCGGCGTCGTGCAGGGCGAGCAAAGAGGGTGTGCCGTCCGCGACGAGGGCCTGGTCCGGCGGCACGGCGCGACTGAGATCGCTCAGGATCCGCAGCTGGGTGACCGGCCCCCCGATGTCCGACAGTGCCTCGCGTACGGCCTCGGGGGTGACCCGCGACAGGTGGTGCCAGCCGGCGCGTGGACCGTCGAACGGGGTGGTGGACAGCACGGTGAGCGCGGAGTCCGGGTCCGCCACGCGGGCAACCAGGTCGGGGGCGTCGGTGACGACGACGGCGCCGTCCGGCAGGAACGGGACCGGCTCACGGACCGGGCGGGACGCGGCGGCTTCCCACACCGGGACCCGACGCCGGACCCGCAGGGGCTCCCCGGATTCGGTGTGGGTGGTCGAGCGGAAGCTGTCGCGAAGGGTTCCGGGGGTGCCGGTGGGGTGCGGGGTCCGGGCGAGTTCGCGGGTCCCTGTGGTACGCCTGTCGGGGATGGTCAGCCTTAGCCTGGCCCCTGTCGCGCTTCCGTCGTCCGCGCTCGAGACCGTCACCTCCCCCGCAGGGCCGTGCAGGGCCCTGAGGACAGCCAGGCCTCCGGCCGCGCCCAGGTAGCGGGCGTTCTCCGGGGCGCCGGCCCCGCAGAGAACCGTCTCGTGCTCGGCCTCTTCGTTCTCAGCGGCTACGTCCAGGGGCTCGTCCACGTACGCGAGGACGGGCAGGCCCGCGCGCCGGGCTCGTTCCTCGGTGGTCAGCGCGAACAGGAAGGCACCCTCGGCCAGTTCCTTCTCGTGCTCCGGCAGCAGGTCACCGACGAGGGACCGGTACTCCGGGAGGCTGTTGCCGTTGATCCCGCCGGCCAGGGCGAAGTCCAGCTCCCCGGTACGCAGATACCGGCCGGCCAGGGTGATCGACGACAGGGCGGAGGCGAAGCCCGAGTCCAGCGTCATGTTGGAGCCGTTGAGGTCGAAGTAGTTCGCCACCCGGGCGGAGATGATGTTGGGCATCTGACCGGGGAACGAGTCCTCGTTGGACTCCGGGATCATCGACCGCACCTGTTCCCGCAGCCGGTCCAGTGCCCCCGGCATCCCGGCGGCCCCGGCGACCGGCGATTCGGCGAGTGCCTCGCCGATGTCGTCCAGGTAACACCGGTTGGCGTACAGCATCGCGGCCCTGGTCGGCCCCATGTGCCCCACGAACACCCCGGTCTTCGCGGTCTGCTTGCTCCAGGAGTCCGGCATCCGGTCCCGGAGTTCGTGCGCGCACTCCAGGATCATCAGCTGGCACCGGTCCAGGGCTCGGATCGTCTTGGGAGGCAGCCGGACCTTGTTGAACGGCGGCACCGGGTAGTCCGCTCCGAAGCTGTCCAGCGGCGGCCGGCCGCCCGCCAGCCACCTGGTCACGTCCTCGCGCCCGTCCAGGCCCGGCACATGGGCCGACCAGCCGACGAGAGCCACCCTGCTGTCGGTGGCGGGAGCCTTCGTGGCCGGGGTCTGCGTCACCGCCGCCTCGGCGCGCGGGCGGTTCTCGGAGACGATGAGATGGGCGTTCGTACCTCCGAAACCGAACCCGGACACGGCCGCCAGCCGGGGCCGCTCCGCGCTCTCGGGCCATTCCCTGGACTCCGAGGTGACCTCCAGCCGCGTGTCCGCCAGCCGGAAGTCGGCACGGGGGGTGTCGAGGCGGAACTGGCCGGGGATGGTGTGCTGCTCCAGGCCTTTCAGGCTCTCGATGAGCGAGACGACACCGGCGGCCCACCCTGTGTGCCCCAACAGCGACTTGTTGGACGTGACGGCCGTCGGAGCGGAGGTGCCGAAGTGCTCCCGCAGCGTGGTGAACTCCTCCAGGTCACCGGCGGGCGTACCGGTCGCGTGCGCGTTGATCCACTGCACGTCGGCGGTGTCGACCGCACCGCCCTCCAGGGCCCGCTGCACCGCCAGCCCCTGACCCCGCGCGTTGGGCGCGTAGATCGCCTTGCCCTTGCCGTCGGAGGACGAGCCGAAGGCCCGCAGCACCCCGAGAACCTTGTCGCCGTCCTGCTGGGCCTTGCGCAGCCGCTTGAGTACGACGAGGGCGGCGCCGTCCGCGAAGATCACGCCGTCGGCACTCTCGTCGAGGGCGTGCACGGTGCCGCGCTTCGACAGTCCCTTGAGCTTCGAGAACAGGACGGTGCCGCGCGGCGCCAGCGCGAAGGCTCCGCCGCATACGGCGATGTCCTGTTTTCCCATCAGCAGGCCCTTGGCCGCGATGTCGACGGCGTACAGCGACGAGGAGCAGGCGGTGTCGACCATGTGGAGTTCGGTGGAGGGCGGAAGGACGCCGTCCATGGCCACCTCGCCGACCCGGTGGGGAAGGAAACGCGAGGGTGAGTGGGCGCCGCGCCGGTACCGGTCGGAGAGGGCCCGGTCGATGCCCTCGCGGAGCGTGTCCCGCTGCTCGTCCGGGACCTGCAGGCCGTCGACGATGCCGTGCGTCATCCGGTTCGCGCTCGCGAGGACGCCCGCCTCTTCGAGGTGCTGGCTGCCGTCCGGGGTGTAGCCGACCACGAAGGAGCACCTGTCGGTGTCGTTGCGCGTGACGCCGTCGAGCGCCTGCACCAGGCTGTGGCGCAGCCACTTGGTGGTGAGCTCCGCCTCTCCGGAGCCGCCCGGCATGCCCTCCAGGGCGCCTTCCGCGGCGGCGAAGTCCGTGATGAACACGCACTGTTCGGCGTACGCCTTGTCCTCGGCGGCCAGGTCGGACGAGTGGAAGCTGCCGTGCTGCCAGCGGTCGCGGGGGACCCTGATGAAGAGCTCGTCGCCTGTCGTACGCAGCTTCCAGAACTCGTCGGGGCTGTTGGCCCCGGCGACGGCCATGCCCATGCCGACGACGGCGATGGCGTCGTCACCGAACTCGACGGGTTCTTCGGACGGCGGGACGCGACCGGGCTTGGGGTCGGTGTCTGCTTCGGACACCTCGACCGCCTCCGCCGGAGGCGAGAGAAGGGCGGCGCCGAGGGTGAGGCCGCCGTCGGCAAGGACGACCTGTCCCGTGATCCACCTGGCGTCGTCGGAGGCGAGGAAGGACACGAGTGCCGCGAACTCGTCCGGCCTGCCGAGCCGCCCCCACGGGGTGGCCCGCGCGATGACCTCCTGCATCTCCCCGGCATCAGGGAACTTGTCCGCCACCTCACTGCTCAGCATGGCGGCCGAGGCGACGTTGACCCGGATGCCCAGCGGCGCCAGTTCGACGGCGAGATAGCGGGCGGCGGCCTCGGCGGCAGCCTTCGCCGGAGCGCAGGCCGAGTAGTTGGCCATCACCATCTGCGAGCCGCCCAGCGCGGACACGGTGACGATGGAGCCGCCCCCGCCCCGCGCCATCAGTGGGGCTGCGGACCGAGAACAGCGCAGTCCGCCCTTGTAGTTGGTTTCGATCGCCTTGTCGAGGTGATCCTCGGTGACCTCGTCCGGCGGCAACAGGGCGCCGTTCGCAGCGTTGTTGACGAGGATGTCGAGCCTGCCGTGCAGCCGGTCGATCTCCTGGAACATCCGGTCGACCTGTTCCTGCCGGACCACCGAGGCCCGTACGAGATCGACCCGGGCCCCCTCCGCGACGAGTTCGTCGCGCGTCTGCTTGGCCTGGTCGTGCGAGTGGAAGTAGTTGAGGACGATGTCGGCCCCTCGTGCGGCGAGATCCCGCACGATGGCCTTGCCTATCCCCCTCGACCCGCCGGTTACCAGCGCCACCTTGCCGGTGAGGTTCTTCATCGAAATGCGTGTCCTTCGTGTCCGTCGTGTTCGTCAGGAATCAGGCCGCCGGCGCCGGCTCGGGGTGCCGTTCCAGCTCGGCGATCACGAAGTCGGCGATGGCGTCCAGCGTGTTGTAGGGCGCCAGCCGGAAGTCGGCCTCACGCGGCGGCAGTTCGTATCGCTTGGAGACCCGGGAGAGCAGCTCGACCTGCTTGACCGAGTCGACGCCGAGTTCGGCCTCCAGCTGTGCTCCGCCCTCGAAGACCTCTTCCGGGTACTCCAGCGCTTCCGCGTACAGGGCCCGCAGCTCGCCGAGGACCTCGTCGCGGTCCAGCGCGGCGTTGGGGGCCGCGCCTGCCCGTGCGGGCTCCTGATCGTCCGAAGTCACCGAGCGACGGACCGGCTCCCGCACCCGCTCCTCCTCCGCGAAGGCCTCCGCATCCGTCCGCACCCGCTCCCGTACCTCGTGCCCGTGTGCCTTCCAGTACGCCTCGAAGAGGTCCGAGGGGACGGTCGGGGCCAGGAGCTCGGCGAGTCCGGGCCGGGATTCCGACGTACCGTCCGGATCGGCCAGGCCCGCCGTGCGCAGCTCCCGGAGTGTTGCGTCCAGCGCCAGCCGACCGCCGTCGTCGAGCGCGAGGGTGGGAAGGGAGCGCACGTCCGAGCCCTGGGTCAGCCGGGTCACCAGCTTGGACAGCACGGGACGTCCGCCCGCCTCCACGAACGTGGAAACACCGTCCCGGTGCAGCGCGCGCACCGCCGCGGCGAAACGGACCGGCTGGACGAAGTGGTCAGCGAGGCGGCCGGCGAGGGCTTCGCCGGGCTCGTAGTAGCGCTGGAGGATCGGCGAGTACACCGGCCGCTGGAGCGGGAGCTGATCCAACGTGCGTACGTACGCCTCGAATTCGGGGGCCGCGGGCGCCAGCGCCGGGGTGTGGAAGGGGAACGGCGCGTCGATCTCGATCGCGCCGATGTCCAGCTGCGCGGCGATCGCCGTCACCTGGTCCAGCACCCCGTCAGGGCCGCTCACCACGGTCTGCTCGTCGTGGTTCTCCGTGGCGACCGCCAGCAGCGGGTCGTCCAACAGGCCGAGGAGCATCCGTACCCGGTCGGCCCCGGCCGACAGGGCCACCATGCGTCCGTCGATCCCGTCATGGCGCTCGATGACCGCGACGCGCTGCGCGACGATACGCACCCCGTCCTCGGCCGAGAAGGCCCCGGCGGCCACGAGGGCGGTGATCTCCCCGAGGCTGTGGCCCGCGAGCACGTCCGGCCGTACGCCCCGGTCGGTGAGGATCTCGTACGCGGCGAAGCCGGCGCCGTAGATGGCCACCTGGGACATCCAGGAGTCGCCCGCCAGCAGTTCTCGCAGGTCGGCCGGTTCAGGCCCGAACAGCACATCGCTGATACGACGTGAGAACAGCGCGTCGGTCGCGGAGTCGAGGCGTTCGAACACCCGCTGGATCTGCGGGTACTTCTGCTTCGCCCGCCGAAGGGCTGCGGCGTCGAAGCCGCCCTGACCGGGGAAGACGAACGCGGTGCTCGGGCCGGTGGAGGTGTTTTCGGGCATACCGAAGAATCCCTTGCTGAAAGAAGTGGGTTGGTGGGCGTGGTGGCTCGGACCACGTCAGTGGTGGGAACGGGGTGGGTGGCTAGATCGACGGCTGCGCCGCCGGCCGCGGGGAGCCGTCCAGCAGGTACCGCCCCATGGGGCCGAGGCTTCTGGCGATCAGCCGGTCACCGGCCCGGGTCGCCGGGGCAAAGTGCCGGGGTGCTCCGCGCACCAGCCAGCGCACCATCCGCAGCTTCCAGCTGGTGTCCGGACCGGACTCCACGTGGTCCAGCAGGGCGTGGATGCTGGAGGCGGAGTAGAACTGCGCGGGGTCCACGATCGTGGCGAAGACGCCGACCATGTCCCGGCCGTGCGTGGCGCTGCGGCTCATCGCCCGGATGAACTCGATCTCCTCGGAGCTGTGGTTCGCGATGAGGGCGTGCTCGCAGGTGTACTGGAAGTGGCCCGTGACCAGGGCGTCCCGCCGGCGGCCGTACGCGGCGAGCGCTGCCGGCAGTCCGGCACCACCCGTCGGCGACAGGCCCTGCTCGACGGCCTCCACGAGGAGTTCGGCGCTGCGCAGGCCGTCGGTGATGCCGGCGGCCGTGATCGGGTCCCGGGTGTATCCGGCGTCCCCGACCAGCGCCCAGCCGGGGCCGTGCGAACGGCGCAGGAAGTTCGGCACGGCACCCGTCAACCAGCGGCCCGCGCGCTTGGTTTCGCGCAGCGACGCGGCCCAATCGGAGTCCACGTCCTCGAAGGCGTCGATGACCGTCCTGTCGCGCTCCTCGTCGCCGCTCGCCTTGAAGTCCCGCGCCGGGAGGGCGACGCCCACGATGGTCAGGTCGTCGTGGGTGGGCCACGTGAAGGTGTGCTTGTGAGCGTGCCGGTGGGTGCGCACCCGGCCGTCGTGCGGCAGCCCTTCCCAGTAGGCCCAGTGGCTCTTGTTGAGGACGGGCCGAGTGGCGTACTTCTCGGCGCCCGTGAGCCGGGCGATCGTGGAGTTGGAACCGTCGGCGCCTACGACGAGACGGGCGTGCTCGGTCACGGTGGCGCCGTCGCCCGACCGTCCGCGTACGCCGGTCACGGTGCCCGCCTCGTCCGTGCACAGCTCCCGCACCGAGAAGTCCTCGCGGAAGTCGGCGCCGGCCTCGATCGCGGCGTCCAGCAGGATCCGGTCCAGCGTGGCCCGGGCCGGGGAATACGCTTCGTCGACCCCGTCGACCGCCGGCAACGGGGCCATCAGCCGGGCCCGGCCGCTCTGGAGGCCGTACTCCCGGATCGGCGGGCAGCCCGTGGCGATCAGCCGGTCGAGCAGTCCCCAGCGCTTCAGCCGGACAATGCCCGGCGGGTGCACCAGGTTGGTCGCCGCGGCCTTCCCTCCCGGGAAGACGGCACGATCGAGGAGGAGGACCCGGTAGCCCGCCCTCGACAGGAGCATGGCCGTGGACGCGCCGCTGACGCGCGCGCCGACCACGATGACGTCGTACATGTCAGGTCCCCCAGATACGTTTCGGTGCGTTCGCGTTCCGGACAGCACGGCTAGCCCCTGGTCCCCTGAGGTGCGCGAGTCCCGCTCCGGTCCTCCTGGCCGACGCGCACCCGGGCCTCCTGCGTCGCCCGCTTCTCCCTGGTGCGGCGAGGGGCGCAGAGCATCGACAGGACGCCGAGCGCCGCGAACCCGGATCCGACCCAGGCGGCGGGGACCAGGCCGTCGACGAACCGCTGGGGTGTGGTGTAACCGCCGTACGAGGTGAAGATCGAGGTCAGCACCGCGACGCCCAGGACTCCGCCGAGCTCGCGGAAGGTGTTGTTGGCGCCGGACGCGATGCCCTGTTCGCGCGGGCTGACGACGTTCATCGCCATCTCGGCGACGGGCGCGAAGAACAGCCCCAGACCGATACCGCCCAGCACCAGTCCGGGGACCTGGTCCGCGTACTCGGTGTGGACATGGGACACCGAGGCCAGCCAGCCCAGCGCGACGGCCTCGGCCAGCAGCCCGAGGGCCACCACGAGCCGGCTTCCGATCCAGGCGGTCAGGAAGGACGCGAGGGGAGCGACCAGTACGGGCATCGCCGTCCACGCGAGCATCCGCACGCCCGCCTCCAGGGGCGAGAAACCCTGGATGTCCTGCATGAACTGGGTGAGCAGGAAGACCAGTCCGAACATGGCCGCGAACATCAGCGCGCTCGTGGCGTTGACGGCGGTGAACGAGCGGTTGCGGAAGAGCCGCATCGGCAGCATCGGCGCCGGGGCACGCAGCTCCCACACGACGAAGGCCGTGAGCAGCGCCGCCCCGGCGATCAGGGAGCCGAGCACCTTGCCGCTGGTCCAGCCGTCGTCGGTGGTGCTCACCAGCGCGAAGACCACGCCGAGCATGCCGAGACTCACCAGCACGGTGCCGGGCAGGTCGAGCCGTGCGCCGGGGTGTTTGCTCTCGGCCAGCCGCCACAGCCCCAGGAGCAGCACGACGATGCCGATCGGTACGTTGATCCAGAAGATCCACTCCCAGGAGATCTTCTCCACGACGGTCCCGCCGACCAGCGGACCGAGCGCGACCGCCAGTCCGCTCAGCGCCCCCCAGACGCCGAGGGCGATGCCACGCCGTCGCTCGGGCACCGCCTCGGTGAGCAGCGTCAGGGTCAGCGGCATGACGATGGCCGCGCCGAAGCCCTGCACGGCCCGGGCGGCTATCAGCTCCTCCGGCGAACCGGAGAGCGCGCACGCCGCCGACGCGGCGGTGAACACCGTGAGCCCGCCCAGGAACATCCGCCGGCGTCCGAAGCGGTCACCGGCGGCAGCGCCGAACATCAGGAAGACCGCGAACGCCAGGGTGTAGGCGTTCACCGTCCATTCCAGGTCCTGGAGATCCGTGCCCAGGGATTTCTGGATGGCGGGCAGCGCGGTGATCACGACGAGGTTGTCCAACGCGGCCATGAACACCGCGAGTCCACTCACGACCAGGGTCCATAAGGCGTTTCCGCGGGTTCCATTGGTTGCACGGGAAGGGGACCGACCGAACATAGAAGATCCTTCGTCGAAGGTACGGCGGGCAGGCGCGCGAAGTGGTCCGGGCTAAACGGCGGCGGAGAGGGTGTCCAGCGCGTGGCGCCAGAGGCCGGCCAGCTGCTCCGCTTCGGGGAGCGCGCGGTCGTACAGGAAACTGATCCGCACCTGCTCTCCGTGGGAGAGCAGCGTCACGGACAGGGCGTTGCCCGGGAGGAGTACGCCCAGGGGGATCGCGTCGATCACCGGGGCACCCCGGAAGGACAGCGCGGTGGAGAGGCTGAAGTTCGAGGCGTACAGGGGGGACGCCTGCGGGCTGAGCAGCCGCCGGACCGTCCACCGCGTCAAGGCGGGCGGAAGGATCCCGACGAGCGCCCGGCTGGCCGGTCGCAGACCGTGGGCACGCATCCGGCGGGTCCGCTCGGCGAGCTGAGTGAAGGCGACGTCGAAGGGCGTCCCGCGGGTCGGCAGGGTGACGACCGCGGTGGTGAGGTGGTTGCCGAGGAGGCCGTCCTCGCCGGGCCGTCGGGTGCTCAGCGGCATCCGTACCGGAACCGGTGTCGTGCGAAACCGCGACCGTACGCGCCCGTCGGTCGCAGCGCTCCAGTCGTTGAGCGCCTGCCACAACGCCATGAGGAACGCGTCGTTGAGCGTGCCACCGAACCGTTGGCTCAGCTCTCGCAGTTCGCTCGAGGTCGCGCAGGCGCTGGACACGCCGAGGCGTTCGGGGCGGGGCGTCGGCGCCCTGGGCCACAGCCGGGCGGGATCCGACGCGCGGACGAGGCCCGTACCGACGCTCAGCGTTCCGCGGACCAGTTCGCGGGGGGAACCGCTGATGAGCGGTCGTGGTCCCGTCTCACCCCGCTGTCCGGCCGAGGGGCCGCAGTCGCCGAACAGCATGGAAACGACGTACGCCGCGCCCATGCCGTCCTCGGCGCTGTGGTGAACCCGGTAGCACACCCCGAACTCCCCGTCGACGTGGCCGTGTACGAGGCGCATCGCCCACGGCGGAGCGTTCTCCGGCAGCGGCTCACGGGCCAGGGTGGTGAGCACGGTGTCGAGGGAGGTCCCCGCCGGGAACGCCTCCTCTTCCAGGTGGGCGGCGGGGTCGAAGCCGGAGACCGGCTCCCGCCGGGGCCGTCCACGGGAAGACGTCAATCGGTGTGTCAGGCCGGGAAGTCCGGGCAGCCGCTCCGCGAGGTGGTCGTGCAGTTCCCTCAGCGGCGGGGGATTCCCCTGGAATCGCAGGAACTGGCCGTGGGTCAGTCCGACTTCGCCTTCCATGGAGAGGAAGACCTCGTCGATCGGGTTGAGTCGGTGAGTCATGCGCTCCGCTTCCCTGCCGGTCGCGTGGGGCGCATCCGCGTGGATCGCATCCACGTCTGTCAGGTCGGTTGCATCCGCGCCGGTCGCGTCGGGCGGCGTCCTGGGGCCGGTCACGTCGGCGGGTTGCCGTGCTTGCGGGACGGCAGGTCGGCGTGTTTGGCGCGTAACGCGCGCAGGGCCTCGACGAGCGTGGACCGGGTGTCGGCCGGGTCGATGACGTCGTCGACGAGCCCGCGTTCCGCGGCGTAGTAGGGATGCATCAGCTCGGCCTTGTACTCCTTGACGAGCCGGGCACGAGCCTCCTCGGGATCGTCGGCGGCGGCGATCTCCCGCCGGAAGACCACGTTCGCCGCGCCCTCCGCGCCCATCACCGCTATCTCGTTGGCGGGCCAGGCATAGGTGGCGTCGGCGCCGATGGACTGGGAGTCCATGACGATGTAGGCGCCGCCGTACGCCTTGCGCAGCACCAGCGAGATCCGCGGGACCGTCGCGTTGCAGTACGCGTAGAGGAGTTTGGCTCCGTGGCGGATGATGCCCCCGTGCTCCTGGTCGACCCCCGGAAGGAAACCGGGCACGTCGACCAGGGTCACCAGGGGGATGCTGAAGGCGTCGCAGACGGAGACGAAGCGGGCGGCCTTCTCCGAGGCGTGGATGTCCAGCACCCCGGCGAGGCTGGTCGGCTGGCTCGCGACGATGCCGACGGTCTGCCCGTCCAGCCGGGCCAGTCCGCACAGCACGCTGGTGGCCCAGCCCTCGTGCGTCTCCAGCCAGTCCCCCTCGTCGACGACCTCCCTGATCACCGCGCGCATGTCGTAGGGACGGCTGCCGTCGGCGGGTACGACGTCGACGAGCCCGTCGTTCCTGCGCTCCACGGGATCGTCGCAGGCGTAAGCGGGCGGCAGCTCACGATTGTTGGACGGCAGGAGCGACAGCAGGTGGCGTACTTCATTGAGGCATTCGGCCTCGTCGTCGTGGACGAAACCGGCGACGCCGGAAACCGTGCCATGGACGTCCGCTCCGCCGAGTCCTTCGTGGGTGATCTCCTCACCCGTCACCGAGTGCACCACGTCGGGGCCGGTGATGAACATCTGCGCAGTGCCGCGCACCATGAAGAGGAAGTCGTTGAGCGCCGGAGAATAGGCGGCGCCGCCCGCGCACGGACCCAGCATCACCGCGATCTGCGGGATCACTCCAGAGGCTCTGGTATTGCGGCGGAAAATGCCGCCGTATCCGGCGAGCGCGGAGACACCCTCCTGAATTCGGGCGCCGGCGCCGTCATTGAGGGAGACCAGCGGCGCTCCCGCCGAAACGGCCATGTCCATGATCTTGTGGATCTTGGCGGCGTGGGCCTCACCGAGCGATCCGCCGAAGATACGGAAGTCGTGGGCGTACGCGAAGACGGTCCGTCCGTGGACGGTCCCCCAGCCCGTGACGACGCCGTCGGTGTGGGGCCTGCGGTGCTCCAGTCCGAAGCCGGTGGCACGGTGCCGCCGAAACCGCTCGACCTCGTGGAAGGACCCCGTGTCGAAGAGGAGATCCAGCCGCTCCCGCGCGGTCAGCTTGCCGCGGGTGTGCTGCTGTTCGGTACCGCGGGAGCCGGGGCCGCGCTCCACGTCGCGTCGGGTGGCGTGCAGGAGGGCCACGC
The DNA here is from genome assembly GCF_056434305.1 of Streptomyces sp. NPDC044061. Lineage (NCBI taxonomy): Bacteria > Bacillati > Actinomycetota > Actinomycetes > Kitasatosporales > Streptomycetaceae > Streptomyces > Streptomyces sp. NPDC044061. The sequence continues at coordinate 28,543 of NZ_JBWKFL010000009.1, forward strand.
TGTCCCGCATAGTCATTCCTCCATATCTGCGGATCTCTTCGGGCATCTCCTTTCCCTCTCGATTATTCGAGGGTGGCTTCGCGTCATGTCAAGGGAGGCCGGGAGTCTCCCGCAGGGCGAGAAATCCCCGGGCGGGCGCGAAATCCCGCGACGCGAGAAGAGGAGGATCCCCCTGAATACGGGCGGTTGTCGCGGGTACACCGCAGTGGCGGGAACGTCTAATTCGCGTACCCGCTACTGCTTGAGTGGGCGCGGCCTTCCGAATGGACGGCCGCGCCCAGTAGACGTCGGATAGAGCGCGCTCAGTAAGAGCCCGGGACCTCCGCGGACCAAGGCCCGTCGTCGTCCGCCGGGGTGAAGCGTGCGGCGGCGCGTTGTACGGCCCGCACCGCGGTCCTGGGCCAGGCCGACAGGTCGTGCCCGGGCTTGAGCACGGCCACGGACCCCATGATCAGCCCGTCCCACCTGACGGGCGCCGCACAGCCGACCCAGCCCGCGGCCCACTCCTCGACGTCGGCCGTGAGCCCGTCCTTGCGGACGGATTCCAGGGAGGCCAGCAACCGCGCGTTGTCGCGGTATGCGCCCGGCCCCGCCCCGTCCGGGACCGGCTCGGCCAGGACCCGGTCCTGGATGACCTTCGGCAGGTACGCGAGGATGGCCCGCCCCGCGGCTCCGGTCCGCAGCGACCGGCAAACCTCCATGAACGCCCTGTGCGTGATGCCGAGTTCGGACAGGTCCGAGGTGCCGACGGCCATGTCCAGGCACTGTTTGCCGGCACCTCCGAAGGGCGCCAGAGCGAAGAGGAACACCAGCCCCCCGTCGGTGGCCGCGTGCAGATCCTCCAGAACGGCGTGCACGACACGTTCGTTGGGCGCGTGTGCGAGGGACTTCAGCCCAAGCCTCGCGGCACCGGCCCCCAGCCGGTACAGACCATGCCCCTCACGGGCGAAGATGCCGTCATAGACGCCCGACTGGAGAATGCGATGAACCGTGGAGTCGTCCAGCCCAGTCACCTCCGCCAACTCACCGGGGCCGTGCATCTGTCCTTCGACCTCGGTGAACGCCCGCTGGACCCGAAATACCCGGTCGGCGTGCGCGCTGCCGCCTAATGTGCCGCGCTTGCTCATATCCCTGCTCCCCGTTCAGGTTGCGCCGTCGCACACCGGACGGACGGCCTGTCCCTTGGCTACCAAGGTAATGACCCGCCCGGTCGCCCCACCCACCCGGACCCACCATCACGGCTCCCCCACACCTGACACACCCCTGTCCGACCTGGACGCGAAGCGGCCGCCAGCCCGATCGTTCTCACCGGATGCCGGATTCTCCGGAGCCAGGACGCCGAATTGAACACGACATGCCCTCCTGGACCGCGACTGGGACGGGAGCTTGAGTGCACCGATGTCACCGGCCAGGCGCCCCGGCGGCACGGTCCAGACCCCGTCAAGGGGGAGCCGGGAGGGACGGAACACTCCTGCGTTCCAAAAGAGTGCGGCAGTCGACCCGCGAACGGACTGCCCTTCACCAGCAGGGGCCGTGCGCTGAGCGGCTCGAGACACGTATCGGCCGCAGCGCGAGGCCTGCCGGTCTGCGCGCGGCGGCCGAGTCAGGTCAGGTGGTGCCGGCCGCGCTGCCCTTCGGAGCGGCAGCGCACGCAGCACAGGACCTGCAGGCGGCCATGGAGGGCAAGGTGTTGCTCGACTGCTCCAACCCGGTCGGGCCGGGCTTCCGGCTGCTGACGGCAGGCGGCCGTACCACCGCGCAGCGACCTTGACCGCGCCCATGAACATGACACTCAGGGAGCTGATCACGCACGGGTCAAGGCGCATTCGGCGCGGCCGGAATTCGACGCTACAGTCCCGTCACACGCATCACCCGAGGAAGCTCAGCCGCACCTGCCGGTTCGGATTGTCCTTGTTGGTGTCCACGAGGCACACGGACTGCCAGGTGCCCAGTTCCAGGCGTCCGTCGACGACCGGGAGGGTCGCGTGCGGTGGGACGATCGCGGGCAGGACGTGGTCGCGGCCGTGGCCGGGGCTGCCGTGCCGATGCTGCCAGCGGTCGTCCGCAGGCAGCAGGGTGTGCAGGGTCGCCAGGAGGTCGTCGTCGCTGCCGGCTCCCGTCTCGATGACGGCGATGCCGGCGGTCGCGTGGGGCACAAAGATGTTCAGCAGGCCGTCGCGGCCTGCCGCCGCCTCGCGCAGGAAGTCCTCGCAGTCCGTGGTCAGGTCGACGACCCGCTCCCGGGAACCCGTGGAGACGTTCAGCATCCGAGTGGTGAAGGCATCCGACATGCCCCCATCCTGACCCATGCGCCGGGCTTCACACCTCGCGGCGCGACCTGCGCTGATGCGAGAGGTGCTCCGAGGGAAGATCCACGACCGGCTCGCTGTTGGTGGAAGCGTGAACGAAACGCGCGAGGTCGAGGTCGTCGTCACGGGCGCTGGACAGGCCGGACTGTCCAGCGCCTATCACCTGCGGCGCACCGGTTTCGAGCCGGACCGTGACTTCGTGGTGCTGGACCACTCCCCCGGGCCGGGCGGCGCCTGGCAGTTCCGCTGGCCGTCCCTGACGTACGGCAGGGTGCACGGTATGCACTCCCTGCCCGGTATGGAGCTGACGGACGCCGATCCGGACCGGCCCTCGGCGGAGGTGATCCGTGCGTACTTCGACCGGTACGAGCGCACCTTCGACCTGCGGGTACGGCGCCCCGTCGACGTACGGGCCGTGCGGGAGGGCGACGACGGGCGGCTGCTCGTGGAGACGTCGGAGGGCAACTGGTCCACGCGGGCGCTGATCAACGCGACGGGCACCTGGGACCGGCCGTTCTGGCCGCACTACCCCGGTCAGGAGACCTTCCGCGGACGGCAGTTGCACACCGCGCAGTACGCCGGGCCCGAGGAGTTCGCCGGGCGGCGGGTCGTGGTCGTGGGCGGCGGGGCGTCCGGAACCCAGCACCTGCTGGAGATCGCTCCCTTCGCGGCCGCCACCACCTGGGTCACCCGGCGGCCTCCGGTCTTCCGTGAGGGCCCGTTCGACCAGGAGACGGGCCGGGCCGCGGTCGCGCTGGTCGAGGAGCGGGTACGACAGGGGCTGCCGCCGAGGAGTGTGGTCTCGGTCACCGGACTTCCGCTCAACGACGCCGTCAGGCGGGGTCGGGCCGACGGGGTGCTCGACCGGCGGCCGATGTTCGACCGGATCACCCCGGACGGGGTGGAGTGGAGCGACAGGCGGCGTGTGGACGCCGATGTGATCCTCTGGGCCACCGGCTTCCGGGCCGCCCTCGATCACCTCACTCCGTTGCGGCTGCGCGAGCCGGGCGGCGGGATCCGGGTCGAGGGGACCCGCGCGGTCGCCGATCCGCGCATCCATCTCGTCGGGTACGGCCCCTCGGCCAGTACCGTCGGCGCGAACCGTGCGGGACGCGCGGCGGTTCGCGACATCAGACGGCTGCTGGCCGGGGAACCGGGCGAGCCGGTCGCCGCGTGAGGCCCCGCCCGGTCAGCCGATCTGCTGCGTGGCCGGGGGCTGTTCCGTGGCCGGGGACTGTTCCGTGGCCGGGGACTCTTCCGTGGCCGGCGGCGGCTGCGTGGCCGGGGACTGTTGCGCGGCGGGAGGCTGCTGCGTGGCCGGGGACTGTTGCGGCCTTCTGCTGGGGATGGGCTGCTGGGACTGGGGCGTTGCCGGGTGGAGTGCGTTGAACGCGGCCACGTTGCGCAGGTGCTCGGAGTAGTCGGCGGTGAAGCGGGTGTCGCCCGGCTTGACGGTGACGAAGTAAAGCCAGTTGCCGGCCGGCGGGTTGAGCACGGCGTGCATCGCGTCCTCGCCGGGGTTGTCGATCGGAGTGGGCGGCAGCCCCATGCGCTGGTAGGAGTTGTACGGGCTCTCCATGCGGGTGTCGGCCAGGCTGGTGTGCACGGTGTTGCGGTTGAGCGCGTAGTTGATCGTGGAGTCCATCTGCAGCGGCATGCCCTGCTGCAGCCGGTTGAAGACGACCCGGGCCACCTTCCCCATGTCGGCCTTGGAGGCGGCCTCGGCCTGGACGATGCTGGCGATGGTGACGGCCTGGTACACGTTCATCGTGTCGCGCTGCGCCCCGGCCGCGACCGGCGCCGCGTCGTATCTCTTGTTGGCGGTATCGACCATGGACCGCAGCAGCGATTCCGGGGTCGCGCCCTTCGCGACGGTGTAGGTCGCCGGGAAGAGGTAGCCCTCCGGGTTGCCCTCGGCCTCGCTCGGCAGCTTCAGGGCGACCTTGCCGAGGGACTTCCGGGTGCTGCCCGGCGCCAGCCCGAGGGCCCTGTCGACGGCGTCGTAGATCTGGCTCGCGCGCCAGCCCTCCGGGATGACCAGCGTGGGGGGCTTCGCCTCGTGGTGACCCCTCTGCAGGCTCAGCAGCGGCACCGCCACGGCGGTGCCGGCCAGGACGGCGCCGGTCAAGACGAGGAGGAGCCTGCCCCGGCGCGTCAGTCGCATCGTGCTGTGTGGCGGAGTGTTCATCTGCATGCGGGCACGGTAATACGTATATGGTCGCAAACCCGACATATCGTCAGCTTGTCGGCCGCGATTGCGCGTCAGCCCGCCGGTTCCAGCTGTGCGTCCCGGCGCACCAGGGCCGCATATCGTCCGTCCAGCTCCAGCAGCTCCTCGTGCGTGCCCCGTTCGGCGACCCGGCCGGAGTCCAGGACTACGATCTGGTCGGCACCGCGGACGGTGGACAGACGGTGGGCGATGGTGAGGGTCGTCCGGTTGGCCGACAGGGCGTCGATGGCCTTCTGCACGGCGGCCTCGGTGCGGTTGTCCAGGGCGCTGGTCGCCTCGTCGAGGATGAGGACCGGCGGGTCGCGCAGGATGGTGCGGGCTATCGCCAGGCGCTGCTTCTCGCCACCGGAGAAGCGGTGGCCCCGCTCGCCGACCACGGTGCCGTAGCCGTCGGGCAGCGCCGCTATGTGGTCGTGGATCTGGGCGGCCCGGGCCGCCGCGTGCAATTCCTCTTCGGTGGCGTCCGGCTTGGCGAAGCGCAGGTTGTCGGCGACGGAGGCGTGGAAGAGGTACGTCTCCTGCGAGACGACGCCGACCGCGCGGGCGAGGGTGTCGAAGTCGAGGTCGCGCACGTCGACGCCGTCGACGGTGACGCGTCCGCCGGTGACGTCGTAGAGCCGGGGCACCAGGTAGCCGAGCGTGGACTTACCGGCGCCGGTCGGGCCGACCACGGCCAGGCTGCCGCCGGCCGGGACGGTGACCTCGATGCCGTCGAGGACGGCGCCGCCCTTGTCGTCGTACCGGAACTCGACCTCTTCGAAGCGGACCTCGCCCTTGATCTGGTCGAGGTGGACCGGCGTCTCGCGCTCGGTGATGTCGACGGGCAGGTCCAGGTACTCGAAGATGCGCTGGAAGAGCGCGAGCGAGGTCTGGATCTGGACGCCGGTCGCCAGCAGGCTCACGGCCGGGCGGAACAGGCCCTGCTGGAGCGAGACGAAGGCGACGATCGTGCCGAGGGAGACCTGCGGGCCGCCGAGCTGGAGGGCGAGGCCGGCGGTCCAGTAGATGACGGCGGGCATCGCGGCCATGACGATCGTGATCACGGCCATGCGCCAGCGGCCGGCCATGTTCGACCTCACCTCGAGGTCGACGAGCTGTTCGGACTCCTCCGCGAAGGACGCGGTGAGCGAGTCGGAGCGGCCCATGGTGCGGCCGAGCAGGATGCCGCTGACGGACAGCGACTCGGTGACCGTGGCGGCCATGGCGGCCATCTGTTTCTGCCGCTGGGTGGTGATCTTCTTGCGCTCGTTGCCGACGCGGCGGCTGATCCACACGAAGACCGGCAGCAGGAGCAGCGAGACGACCGTGAGGCGCCAGTCGAGGGCGACCATCGCGACGATCGTGGCGACCACGCTGGTGGCGTTGGAGACCAGGGAGGTGGCGGTGGAGGTGACGGTGGCCTGCATGCCACCGATGTCGTTGGCGATGCGGGACTGCACCTCGCCGGTGCGGGTGCGGGTGAAGAAGGCGAGCGACATGCGCTGCAGACGGCCGTAGACGGCGGTGCGCAGGTCGTGCATGACGCGCTGGCCGACGGTGGTCGATATCAGCGTCTGCAGCACGCCGAAGACGCTGGAGAGGACCGCGCTGAGGATCATGCCGAGCGCGAGCAGGCTCAGCAGGCCGGTGCGGCCGTCCGGGATCGCGACGTCGAGGGTCTCCCTGAGGAGGAACGGCGTGGCCACGGAGACCAGCGAGGCGGCGCCGACGAGCAGGCCGACGATCGCGAGCCGCCCGCGGTAGGGGCGGAAGAGCTTGAGGATGCGGCGCACCTGCCGGGGCTGTTGCCCGGCGTCGGCGGGCGGGGTCCAGGAGGGTTCACGGTCGGGATGCATGGGCTCCTACGGCGGGGAACGGGGCCGGCCCCGGGAGGCGACCGACGATGACTGACGGATCGTAGCTCATTGTTACCTATACTCACAATGAACGGCATCCTGATATTGTTCCCGCATGACCAGCCCCGATCCCGACGGCCTGCTCGCCGAGCAGTTGCTGCGGCTCACCCGCCGGGTGCACCGCATCCAGAAGCGCCACCTGGAGCGCCGCGAGCTGGGCGTCACCCCGGCCCAGTCCCGGCTGCTGCGCACGCTCGCGCACTACGGCTCGCCCCCGCGCATGGCGGACCTCGCCGAGCGCCTGGAGGTGGTGCCGCGTGCGGTGACGACGCTGGTCGACGGGCTGGAGGCGAGCGGCAAGGTGCGACGGGTGCCGGACCCGGCGAACCGGCGCGTGACCCGCATCGAGCTGACGGACGAGGGCCGGGCTGCCCTGCGCGAAGTGCGCGGGGCACGCCGGTCGGCCGCCGAGGAGATCCTCGCCCCGCTGACGGAGAAGGAGCGCGAGGTGCTCGGTGTGCTGCTGGACACCCTGATCGACGGAGAGTCGGCCAACCGCTGCTGAACCGACCGCGGCCCCCGCTCCCGAGTCGGAGCGGGGGCCGCGTGCGGGTCGGCCGGGGTCAGCAGCGGTCCCGGTCCTCCGTCAGCACTCCCTGCACGGTGGTCAGCGAGTGGTCGTAGCAGCCGTTCGAACCGTGGAGGCGGTAACGCTCGCTCGACGTGCCGACCGCATGCCGCTGGTCGCGCGGGACGTTGGCCGTGTACGTGGCGTCACCGCTGTAGGTGTCGTCCAGTCGCGACCACGCGGTGCGCCGGCCGCCCTGCCGCTCCACGACCGCCGCCCGGTCGCCGAGGGTCAGCACGGTGCGCAGCCGGTCGTCCGTGCCGAGGGTCGTCGCGCCGTTCATCGTGTACGTCCGGTGGGTGTGCGTCGTCCGCGCGGGGCCCTGCCCCCACACCGCCACGGTCTCGTCGTCCGTCCAGGTCGCGTCCAGCCCGTCCGTGTTCTCGCCGTCGGTCCAGCGGTGCGCGGAGGCGTTGGCGAGCGTGCGGGTGACGGTGGTGGTCACGCGGCCGTGGGAGGTGTTCAGGTATCCGGAGACGGTGAGCCGGTGTCCGGCCCGCGTGTCGACGCGGTTCTCGGCACCGGGCGTGTAGGTCGAGGAGTTGATGATGTCGGTCGCCCTGTCCGTGGTGAGCGCGCCGGCGACCCGGGCGCGGTGCGCGTCCTGCCAGACCAGGACGTTGACGGGGGCGCTCCAGCCGGACTGCCCCGCGGGGACGCCCACGACGGAGACCTCGACACGGTGCGGGCGGCCGTCGTTCAGGAGCCCGGCGAAGGGCGTGAGGTCGTACTCGACGGGCCGGACGTCGAAGGCGCCTGGAGCCGGGACGACGTACCAGAGGAAGGGGTTGGACCAGCCACCGGTCCACACGTTCGGGAACGGTGACGCGATTCCGGCGAGTTGCCCGTCGACCTTGATCTGCACCTCGCGGTACGGACCGTGGTCGGCCTTGCAGGAGTACGACGCCGGGTCGGCGACCGTCAGGTACCAGAACTCCTCGCAGCCCCCGCCGGATCCGGTGGCGTACACCTCGGCGACGACGCGCTCGCTGTTGCGCGGGGTGGTCAGGGTCGTGCCGTCGGGCGTGTCGGCGAGGGTGAGCACGCGGTCGGGGGCGGGCGACGCGGGGCGGCCCGCGTAGAAGGTGAGGGTCACCTTGACGTCGATGACGCCGGTGTAGGTGTCGTCCACGACGTTCCCGATGAGCATCTCGACGTCCCGCGGGCCACGGAAGGTGTCGCTGTATCGGGTGACGTCCTTCTCCACGTGCCACTCGATGCCGTCCGGTGACGGCTCGGGCGTCGAGGTGCGCAGGATCTCCACCCCGCCGACGTGCAGATACCCGAGGCGGTCGTACTGACGGCCCTTCACCTTGCCGTCGAGGCGCAGGACGACCCTGCTCCAGCGGTCACCGCAGCCGCTGGGCGGTGTGTACGAGCCCCGGTAGGGGGTGAAGTCACGGAACTGGGCCTCGGCCAGGGTCACCCGGCAGGACTTGGTGTGCGGCCGGTCGACGGGCGGGGCGGCCGTCACCGGGTCGTGCCAGTCGGTGCCGAACTCGGCGGGTACGTCGGCGGCTCGGGCGGCGGCTCGCGTGCCGGCCTGCGCGGCAGCGGACCCGGTACCGAGGAGCGTGCTCGCCAGAAGGGTCGCCCCGGCGAGCATGGACATGACCATCCGTCTTCTCATGGCCGGTGTTCTACGGGGAGTCGGGCCCGCCCCGCAATGAGGCGTCACGCCATCCCTGCTAGCTCGTCAGCTCCGCCCTGTCCCCCATCACGACCACGGGCCGCCGGTCCGGGTCGAGCGTGCGCAGCAGGTATTCCATGTCCGGCCTGGACATGCTGACGCAGCCGGACGTACCACTGCCGTGGTCCATGTGCAGCCAGATGCTCCCGCCCTTGTCCTCGCCCTCGGGGCGCGTCGGATCGTTCGGCGGGGTGCCCTTGACGCGGTTGTAGTCGATGGCGATGACGTAGTCGAAGTCGTGCCAGTGCGACTTGGCCCACCAGTGCGGGGCGGCGAAGGAAGCGTCCTGGGTGTACGGCAGCTCGGCGCCCGGGTCCTTGAGCACGCCGCCCGCGTCGGTGAGCGTGAACACGCCGACGGGGCTGCGCCGGTCGCCGGAGTGGTGGTCGGTGGTCCAGCCCTTCTTGCCGTTGTGCGCCGGCCAGCTCCGGATCCGCCGCCATGCCGCCCCCTGTTTGGCGTAGAGCACGACCGTGGAGTCCGCCGAGTCCTTGCCCTGGCCGTAGACGGCCACCACCTGCCGGGAGCCGGCCGGTATCCGCCGCTGCAGGCGGGTGCCGAGACCGGGGATGCGGTGTGGGTCGCGGCTGCCGGCACCGGACCGCCCCGCCTTGGCGCCGGGTTGGGGGGCGACGCTGCCGCGCCCCTCCGTGCCACATGCGGACAGGGCCGCCAAAAGGGTTCCGAAAGCCGCCACCGCGACCGCCGCACGCCGCACACCGTAGATCCGCACGCACCCATGGTCGCATCACGTTCCGGCTGCTCCGTACGGGCCTGCGGGGCGGCCGTGCCACCCTGCGACGGCGGCTGGCCGGAACCCGGTGGATTTCGCGGACCGTCCGGGAAAACCGTTTGAAATTCACCACTCTGCGACGCGACTCTGTCACGGCTTGTCGCCGCCCCCGCCTTCCCTGACACGAGCCACTGGGACGTCATGCAGATTCAAGACCTTCCGTATTCCAACCCGGGCGTACCGGACGCCAGTTCGGGACCCCGCTTCCTGTGGTGGCTCTGGCGCAACCAGCTGGGCGGCCAGCTCAAGGCGCTGGCCTGGGGCCTGCTGCACTTCGTCGCCGTCGCCGCGCTGCCCTTCTGCGTCGGCCTCGCCGTCCAGGCCGTCATCGACCGTTCCGGCACCCACCTCGCCCTGACGGGTGGTCTGATGGCGCTGTGCGGCACGGCCATCGCGGTCGGCGACACCTTCCTGCACCGGTCCGCCGTCACCAACTGGATCACCGCCGCCGCCCGCGTCCAGCAGTTGCTCGCGCGCAAGGCGGCCCAGCTGGGGTCCGCGCTGACCCGGCGGGTCGCGGCCGGCGAGGTGGTGGCCGTCTCCACCGGAGACGTGGAGAAGATCGGCTGGTTCGTCGAGGCCGTCTCCCGTTTCACCGCCGCCGCGCTGACGGTCGTCGTGGTGTGCGTCGGCCTGGTCGTCTACCAGCCTGCCCTGGGTGTGGTCGTCGCCGTGGGTCTGCCGGTCGTGGCGCTCGCCGTGCTGCCCCTGCTGCCCCGGGCCACGCGCCGCGCCGACGTCCAGCGCGAGAAGGCGGGACGGGCCACCGAGCTGGCCTCGGACACGGTCGCCGGGCTGCGGGTGCTGCGCGGGATCGGCGGCGAGGAGCTGTTCCTGGACCGCTACCGCCGCGCCTCGCAGGAGGTACGGCACGCGGCCGTGCGCAGCGCCCGGATGTGGTCGCTGATCTCCGCGATCCAGGTGCTGCTGCCCGGACTGCTGCTCATCGCGGTCGTCTGGCACGGCATCCACCTGGCCCGCCAGGGCCGGATCACGGTCGGCGAACTCGTCACCGTCTACAGCGCGGTCATGGTCCTCAACTACCCACTGCGGCACTTCGAGGAGATCGCCATGGCGTACTCCTTCTCGCGGCCCTCGGCCCGACGGGCCGCGCGCGTGCTGTCACTCGAGCGGCCCACGGACACCGACGGCTCCCGCGACGCCGAGGTGCCGGGCGGCGACCTGTACGACCCGGCCACCGGTCTGCTCGCAGCCGCCGGCCGGCTCACCGCCGTCGTGTGCGGCGACCCGGACGCGGCCGGGCGCCTCGCCGAGCGGCTGGGCGGCCACCCCGCCGAGCCGGGCCCCTCGGTGCTGCTCGGCGGAGTCCCCCTGGACGAGCTCCCGCTCGACAGCGCCCGCACCGCCGTCCTGGTCCAGGACAAGGACCCGGTGCTGCTGTCCGGCTCGTTGCGCGAACTGCTCGACGTGCCCTCGTCCGGAGCCGTACCGGCCGCGGACGCCCTCGCGGCAGCGCAGTGCGAGGACGTGCTGGACGCCCTGGTGCAGGGGTCGCTGGACGCCGCCGACCCGATGGACGCCCGCATCACCGAGCGCGGCCGGTCCCTGTCGGGCGGCCAGCGCCAGCGGCTCGCGCTGGCCCGGTCCCTCGTGACCGACCCCGAGGTACTGGTGCTGGACGAGCCGACCTCCGCGGTCGACTCGCACACCGAGGCCCGGATCGCGGACGGGCTGCGGCGGGTGCGCTCGGGGCGGACGACGGTGGTGTTCACCTCCTCGCCGCTGCTGCTGGACCGCGCGGACCGGGTCGTCCTCGTCCACGAGGGCGAGGTCGTGGCGGTCGGCGTGCACCGCGAGCTGGTCGACGCCGAGCCGCGGTACCGGGCCGTGGTGACACGGGAGACCGACGCCGAGGCGGCCGCGGCCGCGGCGGATGTGGGCCTGGCCGCGGAGGGCGCCCTGCTGGGCGCCCTCGAGAAGCTTGAAGAGATCGAGGAGAGCGCATGATCGGCGTTGCGCCACCGGCGTACGACCCGGCGGCCCCGACGACCGCCACCACCCTGCCCGTCGGCGCGGCCGCGACCGTGCGCGCCTACGTGGCCGAACTGTTCCGCCGGCACCGCCGGGCCTTCCTGCTCCTCATCGCCGTCAACACCGTGGCCGTGGTCGCCTCCATGGTGGGTCCGTACCTGCTCGGCGGACTCGTCGAGCGGGTGTCGGACGGAGCACGGGAGCTGCGTCTGGGCCTGACGGTCGCTCTGTTCCTGCTCGCGCTCGTGGTGCAGGCCGGGTTCGTGCGGCAGGTGCGGCTGCGGGGTGCGATGCTCGGCGAGCGGATGCTGGCCGACCTGCGCGAGGACTTCCTCGTCCGCTCGGTGGGGCTGCCGCCGGGCGTGCTGGAGCGGGCGGGCACGGGCGACCTGCTCTCCCGCATCACCACCGACATCGACCGCCTCGCGAACGCCATGCGTGAGGCCGTGCCGCAGCTGGCGATCGGTGTCGTCTGGGCCCTGCTGCTGCTCGGCGGGCTCGTCGTGACGGCCCCGCCGCTGGCGGCCGCCGTGCTGCTCGCGGTACCGGTGCTGGTGTCCGGGTGCCGCTGGTACTTCAAGCGGGCGCCCTCCGGCTACCGCTCCGAGGCCGCCGGGTACGCCGCCGTCGCCGCCGCGCTCGCCGAGACGGTGGACGCGGGCCGCACCGTCGAGGCGCACCGCCTGGGCGCCCGGCGCATCGCCCTGTCGGAACGGCGGATCAAGGAGTGGACCGCCTGGGAGAGGTACACACTGTGGCTGCGGTCCGTGCTCTTCCCGGTCATCAACGCCGTCCACGTCATCGTGCTCGGCTCGGTCCTCATGGTCGGCGGCGCCTTCGTGCTGCGGGGCTGGATCGGGGTCGGCCAGCTGACGACGGGTGCGCTCGTCGCGCAGATGCTCGTCGACCCGGTGAACCTGATCCTGCGCTGGTACGACGAGGTACAGGTCGCCCAGGTGTCGCTGGCCCGGCTGGTCGGCGTCCGGGACATCGAGCCGGACGCCGGGGACGCCTCGGTGGCACCCGGCGGACGGGACGTGCACGCCGACCGGGTGCACTTCGGCTACCGCGAGGGCGTCGACGTGCTGCGCCAGGTGTCCCTGAAGGTCGCCCCGGGCACCCGGCTGGCCCTGGTCGGCCCCTCCGGCGCGGGCAAGTCCACGCTGGGCAGGCTGCTCGCCGGCATCTACGCGCCCCGGGAGGGCCACATCACCCTGGGCGGCGCGGAGCTGTCCCGGATGCCCGCCGAACGCGTCCGCTCGCACGTGGCCCTCGTCAACCAGGAGCACCACGTCTTCGTCGGCTCCCTGCGCGACAACCTGCTGCTGGCCCGCGCCGGTGCCACCGACGCCGAGCTGTGGGCGGCGCTGGGCGCGGTCGACGCGGACGGCTGGGCACGGGCACTGGACGACGGCCTGGACACCGAGGTGGGCTCCGGCGGCCTGACGCTGACCCCGGCGCAGGCCCAGCAGATCGCGCTGGCCCGGCTGGTGCTCGCCGACCCGCACACCCTGGTCCTGGACGAGGCGACCTCGCTGCTCGACCCGCGCGCGGCCCGCCACCTGGAACGTTCCCTGGCCCGGGTGCTCGACGGCCGCACGGTGGTCGCCATCGCCCACCGCCTGCACACCGCCCACGACGCGGACGTGATCGCGGTCGTGGAAAGCGGCCGCATCACCGAGCTGGGCAGCCACGACGAGCTGGTCGCGGCGGACGGGGCGTACGCGGCGCTGTGGCGGTCGTGGCACGGATGAGGCGCGGCCGGCACGGCCGGGGGCCGGGGTGTGGGGGCTCGCCTGCGCTCCGCCACGCACGGTCCCGGCCCGCCGCGGCGGCCGCTCCCGGCGCGTACGGAGGTCCGCCCGCTCGGCTGTGAGCCGCCCGGGGCGCCGGGGCGAGCCCGGGCAGGGGGCCGGGTGGCAGGCCTGGCAGCGGTGCGGGACACCGGAACACGCCCCGTGCCGTTGCGCGGTGCCGAACAGGGGTGGAAGGCTGGATAACGGCACCGGCTCGGGGATCGGCCGGGAACCGACCGGTTCCCGCCGCGTGCCCGTGTCGAGCGTGCCGGCGGCGCGCGGCCCCCCGCGGGGGCGCGAGGCCGTCCTCACCACCTGGAGGTACCCGTGGACAGCGCCGACGGATTCGGGGACGACGTATACCAGCCCGATCCCTCGGAGATCCGGGAGGACTCGGGCGTGCTCGACGTCGAGGACACGCTGGACTTCGACGGCGTCGAGGATCCGCTGGACCGCGGCTGGTCCCCTCCCGAGCGGCCGTGGGCGGTGGAGCACAACGGGGTGACGGCGCGCGAACGCCTGACCGGGGAGACACTGGACCAGCGGCTCGCCGAAGAGCTGCCCGATACCGAGGCGCCGGACGGCGACGGCATCGGCGACTGCGACAGCACCGACGGGGAACTGCTGGACAACGAGGTCGGCCACATGCGCTCCGGCCGCCTGGTCGCCCCCGACGAGGGCGCGCACGAGGACGAGGAGAGCGCCCTCGTCGCCACCGACGTCGGCATCGACGGAGCCGCGGCCTCCGCCGAGGAGGCGGCGATGCACATCGTCGACGAGGACTCCCTGTCCGGCTGACGCGGTCGGCGCCGACGTCCCCTGCCCGAACGCGCCGCGCGAGGAGCCGCCATGCAGCAGGACAAGCACCCCGAGTACCGCCCCGTGGTCTTCCGCGACCGCGCCGCCGGGTACGCCTTCCTCACCCGGTCGACCGCGAGCAGCGAGCAGACCATCGAGTGGGACGACGGGGAAACCTACCCGGTGGTCGACGTGGAGATCTCCTCCGAGAGCCACCCCTTCTACACCGGCAAGGCCCGCACGGTGGACACCGAGGGCCGCATCGCCCGCTTCGAGCGCCGGTACGGCGGGACGGAGACGGACGAGGCGATCTGACGGGGGCCAAGGGGTCAGATCATGTTGAGGGCCGCCGCGCAGCCCACCCCTCCGAGCAGCATGAACGCGGGCATCAGCACCCTCAGCTCCACCCAGCTGCCCGCCCGGAACCGCATCGCCTTCGGCGGCCCCAGCGGGTACCAGCGCTTGCGGCCCACCGGAATCGGCCAAAGGATCGGGCACCCGGAGACCGTCAGCGCGTCCCCGATGTCGTGCACCAGCGCGCCCAGCACGATCGGCAGCCCCAGCCACAGGTACTCCTGTCCCGGCGCGGTGAACAGCCAGTCGGAGCCGTTGCCCGGCTTGTCCAGGATTCCCGCGAGAATCCAGGCGCTCGTCGCGGCCAGCAGCCAGACCAGGACATCGCTGCTGGAGCCCCGGGCCGCCCGCCACAGCAGACCCTCGATCGCCAGCACCATGTGCACGAAGAGGATCGCCAGCACCGCCCAGCGCCCCCCGGCGATCGCCACGGCGGAGCTGCCTGCGCCGATGAGGACCGCCCACAGCCAGGTGTGCGTCAGCGTGCGGTGGCCGCCCGAGCGGCGCGCGTCGCCGTTCTTCCTGCTCGCCTTGTAGACGGCGTACGACAGCTTGTCCACGATCTCGCACATCCACCGCGAGATCGGTCCGAAGGCCCGCGAGATGGTGGCCGCCTTGTGGTCGAGGTCCGGGGCGAGCGCCGCGCCCGCGCAGATCAGCGCCCCGACGAGCAGGACCGGCCAGGGCATCGGGTGCCCGGCCGCTGCGGCCGCCGCTCCGACGCCGAGCCAGGCCGCGGCCCCCGACAGTGAGTGTGCTGGTCCCATCATGGCCGCTTCCCGCCCCATTCCTCGTGTGCCGCTGTCCAGTTGACCTGGTGCACCGACGTCTCGTCGGCGACACAGCGTAGCGGCCATGATCTTCGTGTCCGCAGCCGATTCCCCCCTCGGGAGGAAGGCCAGGCAAGATGGGGGCGTGACCCTCATCGATCAGCTGCCGCCGACCGCCGACCCCGACGCCCTGTACGAAGCCTTCGAGTCGTGGGCACAGGAGCGCGGTCTCACCCTCTACCCCCACCAGGAGGAGGCGCTGATCGAGGTGGTCTCCGGGGCGAACGTGATCGTCTCGACGCCCACCGGGTCCGGCAAGAGCATGATCGCGGCGGGCGCGCACTTCGCCGCGCTGGCCCGGGACGAGGTCACCTTCTACACGGCGCCGATCAAGGCGCTGGTGTCGGAGAAGTTCTTCGAGCTGTGCAAGCTCTTCGGCACCGAGAACGTCGGCATGCTCACCGGCGACGCCTCGGTGAACGCCGACGCGCCCGTGATCTGCTGCACCGCCGAGGTGCTGGCGTCCATCGCGCTGCGCGACGGGAAGGACGCCGACGTCGGCCAGGTCGTGATGGACGAGTTCCACTTCTACGCGGAGGGTGACCGGGGCTGGGCCTGGCAGATCCCGCTGCTGGAACTCCCCCAGGCGCAGTTCATTCTGATGTCGGCGACCCTGGGTGATGTGTCCTTCTTCGAGAAGGACCTCACCCGCCGCACCGGCCGCCCCACCGCGGTGGTCCGCTCGGCCACCCGTCCGGTGCCCCTCTCCTACGAGTACCAGCTCACCCCGCTCACCGAGACGCTCACCGACCTGCTGGAGAGCAAGCAGGCCCCGGTGTACATCGTGCACTTCACCCAGGCGCAGGCCGTGGAGCGCGCGCAGGCGCTGATGAGCATCAACATGTGCTCGCGCGAGGAGAAGGACCAGATCGCCGAGCTGATCGGCAACTTCCGCTTCACCACCAAGTTCGGCCGCAACCTCTCCCGTTACGTCCGGCACGGCATCGGCGTCCACCACGCCGGCATGCTGCCCAAGTACCGCCGCCTGGTGGAGAAGCTCGCCCAGGCCGGTCTGCTGAAGGTCATCTGCGGCACCGACACCCTCGGCGTGGGCGTCAACGTGCCCATTCGGACCGTGCTGTTCACCGCGCTGACCAAGTACGACGGCAGCCGGGTGCGCACGCTGCGCGCCCGCGAGTTCCACCAGATCGCGGGCCGGGCCGGCCGGGCCGGCTTCGACACGGCAGGACTCGTCGTGGCGCAGGCGCCCGAGCACGTCATCGAGAACGAGAAGGCCCTCGCCAAGGCGGGCGACGATCCGAAGAAGCGCCGCAAGGTGGTGCGCAAGAAGGCGCCGGAGGGTTTCGTCGGCTGGACGGAGAACACCTTCGAGAAGCTGATCGCGTCGGACCCCGAGCCGCTCACCTCGCGGTTCCGGGTGACGCACACGATGCTGCTGTCGGTGATCGCACGTCCCGGCAACGCCTTCGAGGCGATGCGCCACCTCCTCGAGGACAACCACGAGCCGCGCAGGCAGCAGCTCCGGCACATCCGGCGGGCGATCGCGATCTACCGCTCGCTGCTGGACGGCGGGATCGTGGAGAAGCTCGACAAGCCGGACGCCGAAGGCCGCATCGTCCGGCTCACGGTCGATCTGCAGCAGGACTTCGCGCTCAACCAGCCGCTGTCCACGTTCGCGCTCGCCGCGTTCGAACTGCTCGACCCGGAGTCGCCCTCCTACGCCCTCGACATGGTGTCCGTGGTCGAGTCCACCCTGGACGACCCGCGGCAGATCCTCGTCGCCCAGCAGAACAAGGCGCGTGGCGAGGCCGTGGCCGCGATGAAGGCCGACGGCGTCGAGTACGAGGAACGCATGGAGCGCCTCCAGGACGTCACGTACCCGAAGCCGCTGGAAGAGCTGCTCTTCCACGCGTACAACACCTACCGCAAGAGCCACCCCTGGGTCGGTGACCACCCGCTGTCCCCGAAGTCGGTGATCCGGGACATGTACGAACGGGCACTGTCCTTCACGGAACTGGTGTCCTTCTACGAGCTGGCCCGCACCGAGGGCATCGTGCTGCGCTACCTCGCCAGCGCCTACAAGACCCTCGACCACACCATCCCGGACGACCTGAAGTCCGAGGACCTGCAGGACTTGATCGAGTGGCTCGGCGAGATGGTCCGCCAGGTCGACTCCAGCCTGCTGGACGAGTGGGAGCAGCTGGCCAACCCGGAGGAGATGACCGCCGAGGAGGCCCAGGAGAAGGCCGACGAGGTCAAGCCCGTCACCGCCAACGCGCGCGCCTTCCGGGTCCTCGTCCGCAACGCGCTGTTCCGCCGCGTGGAGCTGGCCGCCCTCGACCAGGTCGGCGAACTGGGCGAGCTGGACGCCGAGTCCGGCTGGGACGCCGAGGCGTGGGGCGAGGCGATGGACAAGTACTGGGACGAGTACGACGACCTCGGCACGGGTCCCGACGCCCGCGGCCCCAAGCTGCTGGTCATCAAGGAGGAGCCGGAGAACGGCCTCTGGCGTGTCCGGCAGATCTTCGACGACCCGAACGGCGACCACGACTGGGGCATCAGCGCGGAGATCGACCTCGCGGCCTCCGACGCCGAGGGCCGGGCGGTCGTGCGCGTCACCGATGTCGGTCAGCTGTGAGCACAGGAGATTCCCAGCGATGACGAACCCGGCCGAGAGACTGGTCGACCTGCTCGACCTGGAGCAGATCGAGGTCAACATCTTCCGTGGCCGCAGCCCGCAGGAGTCCCTGCAGCGGGTCTTCGGCGGCCAGGTGGCGGGCCAGGCACTGGTCGCCGCCGGGCGCACCACGGACGGCGAGCGCCCGGTGCACTCGCTGCACGCGTACTTCCTGCGCCCGGGCCGGCCGGGCGTGCCGATCGTGTACCAGGTGGAGCGGGTCCGCGACGGGCGAACGTTCACGACGCGCCGGGTCACGGCCGTGCAGCAGGGCCGCACGATCTTCAATCTGACCGCCTCCTTTCACAAGCCTGAGGAAGGACCGTTCGAGCACCAGCTGCCGCCGGCGCGTGAGGTGCCGGACCCGGAGTCCCTGCCGACGGTGACCGAGGAGATACGCAAGCATCTGGGCGCGCTGCCTGAGCAGTTGGAGCGCATGGCGCGTCGCCAGCCCTTCGACATCCGTTACGTCGACCGGCTGCGCTGGAACGCCGAGGAGATCGAGGGTGCCGAGCCGCGCAGCGCCGTGTGGATGCGTGCTGTCGGTCCGCTCGGCGACGACCCGCTGGTGCACACGTGCGCGCTGACCTACGCCAGCGACATGACTCTCCTGGACGCTGTCCGCATCCCGATCGAACCCCTGTGGGGTCCGCGGAACTTCGACATGGCGTCGCTGGACCACGCCATGTGGTTCCACCGCCCCTTCCGCGCGGACGAGTGGTTCCTGTACGACCAGGAGTCCCCGATCGCCACCGGAGGGCGGGGTCTTGCCCGCGGGCGCATCTACGACCTGCGAGGGCGGCTGCTCGTCTCGGTCGTCCAGGAGGGCCTGTTCAGGACCCTGTAGTGGGGGGCTCAGACGCCTGCGGGCCGTGGGTTTCTGCGTCGTAGCCAGGCTCGCAGCCCGCGAGGGGTCCGCGATGCCGTCGATCGGCACGCGTGGTTTCCGGCCGGGCTCGGGGCCGCGACGGGCGCGGTGTGCGGTGCCGCCGGGCCGTCGGCGTGTGCGGTG
This sequence comes from Streptomyces sp. NPDC044061, assembly GCF_056434305.1. Lineage (NCBI taxonomy): Bacteria > Bacillati > Actinomycetota > Actinomycetes > Kitasatosporales > Streptomycetaceae > Streptomyces > Streptomyces sp. NPDC044061. Next base: position 47,448 of record NZ_JBWKFL010000009.1, read on the forward strand.
TGGCGCTGGGCAGTGCGTACCACGGGCCGGGGACGTCGTACGGGCGGTCGCCCCGCGGTCTCGCCCTGCCGTGCGGCCGGGCGCGGGGCCGGTGCGCCGGCGCGTGCCTGTTCCACCGCGCGCGCCAGCTCGCTGCGCAACCAGCCGATCTCGTCCGCGTCCTGGGCCGTCATGAGCTCCTCGGCGAGAAGGGACGAGGCCGATCCCGGCGCTCCGTGGTCGGGCGGAGCCGGCCGGAAGCGGTTCAGCCGGGCACGCTCGTACGGATCCCTGACGACGTCCGCGACGTCGACGAGGGGGAGGAAGGCCGCCAGGGTGCCGGCGCGCGCCCAAGGGTCCTCGGCGGTGCGCAGCAGGAATCCGAGATGCCGTCCCCGCCAGTTGCGGGTTCGCAGGTCCACCCCTGCCGCCAGTTGGCCGCGGAGGGTCTCGGGCGTACGGCCCTTGAGCAGATGGGCGTTCTCGCTGCCGGCCGCGAACTGCCGTAGTTCCTCGGCCAGATAGAGCCAGACCACGGCTCGGTAGCGGTTGAGATAGAAGCGCACCGGCACCAGGAGGCCCAGGCGGGCGAGCCGGGTGAACCGGCCGGCGGGGATCTTCATGAGCGCGGCTCCCTCGGCCGTGCCCACGACGTGCACGCGCTCGCGGAGGGCTTCCGGGAAGCCGGGCTGGGAGCGCAGCCGGTCGATCTCGTCCCGCTCGATCCGGGGTCCTCCGCCACCGTCGTCGGGCACGGTACGGATGCGCCCGAGGTGGACGGCGAGTTCGAACTCGCTGCGCTTGAGACCCAGTTCGCGAGCCGCCCGGCTCGGTGCGCAGGTGACGGAGCGGGATGGAACGAACGTGCTGCCCGACATGGTCGTACTCCCCCGTGGAGCGTGTGGCTCACGCCCTGTGCGTTCGCCGTGCACACACCGTAGCCGGTTCGGCGCAGTCCGTGGCAAGCCTGTGGATAACTCTGCGGGCACGCGGAACACGCAGGTCAGAGGTCGGTCAGGGGTGTCCGTTCGGGTCGTCGGGCATCCACCCCGAGGTGTTCGCCGACGCGGTTGACGAGCAAGGTCATCTCGTAGGCGATCTGGCCGATGTCGGCCTCCGCACCGCTGAGCACGCACAGGCAGCTGCCGGTGCCGGCGGCGGTCACGAACAGCACGGCGTCGTCGTACTCGATCATCGTCTGACGCACCGTGCCCGCGCCGAAGTGGCGTCCCGAACCCTTGGCCAGGCTGTGCAGCCCGGACGCGACGGCGGCCAGGTGCTCGGCGTCCTCCCGGCGAAGGCCCGTGCTCGCTCCGGTGACCAGCCCGTCGTTGGACAGGACCAGCGCGTGCCGCACATGGTCCACCCGCTCGGTCAGATCGTCCAGGAGCCAGCCGAGTCCCTGGTTCTGCGCCATGTCTCCGTCTCCCCGTGTGACGTCTCCCCCTGGCCGGAGGATCTGTTGGCCAGCCTTCCCCACGACCGGCGTCCGGGCAAGCAGGATGGGCGTATGGCACAGAAGATGACCGATGAGGAATGGCGGGCGTTCGTCTCGTACGGGACCCGAACCGGCAAGCTGTCCACCGTCAGCGCCGATGGGAGCCCGCATGTGGCCCCGATCTGGTACCTGCTGGACGGGGACGAACTGGTCTTCAACACCGGCAAGGAGACCGTGAAAGGGCGCAATCTCGCCCGTGACGGACGTGTCGCCCTGTGCGTGGACGACGACCGGCCCCCGTTCCACTTCGTGGTGCTGAGCGGTCGCGCCCGGCTGTCGGAGGAACTGGACGAGGTGCGCCTGTGGGCCACCCGCATCGCCGCCCGGTACATGGGCGAGGAGCGCGCGGAGGAGTACGGGGCCCGCAACGGCGTCCCGGGCGAGCTGCTCGTCCGGGTCACCGTGGACAAAGTGGTGGCGGTCAAGGACCTGGCCGCCTGAGGCTCAGCCCACCGAGTCGAGGAGCCGGGCGGTGTGCATCCGCCCGGCGTACTCGACGAGTCGGATCAGCACCTCCTTGCCCGAGTCCCGGTCCCGCGCGTCGCAAAGGACCACCGGAGTGCCCCGGTCCAGATCGAGGGCCCGGGAGACGTCGTGGGCGCCGTAGCCGCGCGCTCCGGCGAAGCAGTTGACGGCCACCACGAACGGGATGCGCCGGTGCTCGAAATAGTCGACCGCCGGGAAGCAGTCCTCCAGCCGGCGGGTGTCGGCGAGGACCACGGCGCCGAGGGCCCCCTGGGAGAGTTCGTCCCACAGGAACCAGAAGCGGTCCTGGCCCGGTGTGCCGAAGAGGTACAGCGAGAGGCCGGAGCGGATGGTGATGCGCCCGAAGTCCATCGCGACGGTCGTGGTGACCTTCTGGTCCACGCCGTCGGTGTCGTCCACCAACTGGCCCGCTTCGCTGAGCAGTTCCTCGGTGCGCAGCGGGCGAATCTCGCTGACGGCCCCGACGAGGGTCGTCTTGCCGACACCGAAACCGCCGGCGACGAGTATCTTCAGCGCCAGGGCGGAGATGTCGCCGGCGGCGTCGGGGTGCTCGGAGACCATGATCACTTCTCTCGGGAGGGCCGGCTGCGGTTGGTGTCGAGGTACTCGGAACGGGAAGTCAGCATCATGACAACTGCGGCAGATCTCCGGGAAAACAGACCGAAATGAACCTGATGTGACCGGTTCGCGCCCGGTTGGTTCCGGAACGTGTACGGAATGGGATGCGGCACGGTGCCCGCCGGGCTGGGAACGTTCATCTACAGCGCCCGCAGTCCCTCGATCACCTCACGCAGGATGCGCTCGTCCGGCAGGTGGGCCGGGGGTACCGGGCGGCTGATGGTGACGCAGCCCAGTTCCAGAAGGTCACCGAGGAGCACCCTGATCACACCCACCGGGAGGTCCGCGTCGGCCGCGAGTTCGGCGACGGACTGGGTCTCCGTGCGGCACAGGTCGATCAGCGCCCGGTGTTCGGGGCCGAGCGCGGTGTCGTCGTCCACCGCCGGTGCGGCGGGGTCGAGGGTGACGAGGGCGATCAGGTCGAAGCGCACACCGGTGGGGCCGGCCTGGGTGCGGCCGCCGGTCATGGCGTAGGGGCGGACCAGGGGCCCGGCCTCGCCGTCGTACCACTGGCTGCCCTGCTCGCTCGGGCCGCCGTTCGGTGTCTCGGTCATCGGTGCCGCCCTTCCGGCTCATCCGGCAGCGGGCGGCTGGGCGGCGACGCGCGGCGCGGTGTAGAGATGCTCGCCGACCCGCTTGACCAGTCGCGCCATCTCGTAGGCGACCAGGCCGATGTCGGCGGTGACGGCGGTGAGGACGGCGAGGCAGGAGCCTTCGCCGGCGGCGGCCACGAAGAGGAAGGCGTCGTCCATCTCCACCATGGTCTGGCGTACGCCGCCCGCTCCGAAGTGCCTTCCCGCGCCCTTGGCGAGGCTGTTGAAGCCGGAGGCCACGGCGGCCAGATGTTCCGCGTCCTCCCGTGCGAGACCGGTGGAGGCGCCGACGGCCAGGCCGTCGTTGGACAGCACGACGGCGTGCCGTACCTCGCTCACCCGCATCACCAGGTCGTCCAGCAGCCAGTCGAGTTCGCCGGATCGCTGGGCGGCCCTCAGGTTCGGGTCCTGGATCATGCCGGGTCTCCTTCAGTACTGTCACTGCCCGTTCCGGGTTCCGGGGCGGAGCCGCGGCCAGGTTGCCTGCCGCCGCCCCGTACCCAGCCGTCGCGGTAGGCCGCCATACGGTCCCGGACGAGTTCGGGGGTGCGCCGGTCGTCGGCGCGCGGTGCGGGGTCGGGCGCCGGCTCTTCGGCGCGCTGATGGCGGAGTTGGGGGGCGAGGCTCGCCTGGCGCACTCGGCGCGGGAGGTTGTCGGAGGGTTCGGAGTCGGCCGGTGGGCGGTGCAGCCTCAAGGTGGCGACTCCGGGGGGCGGGGGTTCGTGCGCGGGGGTCGAGGGAGCCGGTGGGTCGACCGCGAGGGCGGGTCGGCCGCTCTGCGCGGTGACCGCCGCGGGGGGCGGGGGCGCGTCGGGCACGCGCGCGTACTCGCGTGGCGGCTCCGGCCGTACCGGCGCCTCTTCGTGGTTCCGGCGCTCCGCGGAACCGGTGTGCAGCAGCGCGGTGGGCAGCAGCACGACCGCCGTGGTGCCTCCGTAGGGCGAGGTGCGCAGGTGCACCTTGATGCCGTGCCGGGAGGCGAGCCTGCTCACCACGAACAGTCCCAGGCGGTCGCTGTCGAACAGGTCCAGCGCCTCGGACTGCTCGATGCGCCGGTTGGCGTCCGCGAGAGTGTCGGCGCCCATGCCGAGACCCCGGTCCTCGACCTCGACGGCGTATCCGTTGCCGACGGGCTCGCCGGTGACGCGCACGCGCGTGTGGGGCGGCGAGAACTGGGCGGCGTTCTCAACGAGTTCGGCGAGCAGGTGGGTGAGGTCGGCCACGGCCCCGCCTATGACGGCGGCCTCCGGGAGCTGGCGTACCTCCACGCGCGCGTAGTCCTCCACTTCGGAGACGGCCGCACGTACGACGTTCGTCAGGGACACGGGCATGCGCCAGGCCCGGCCGGGTGCGGCTCCGGAGAGAATGATCAGGCTCTCGGCGTGGCGCCGCATCCGGGTGGTGAGGTGGTCGAGCCGGAAGAGGTCGCTCAGCTCGTTGGGATCGTCGGAGCGTCGTTCCATGCTGTCCAGGAGGCTGAGCTGACGGTGGACCAGCACCTGGCTGCGGCGGGCCAGATTGACGAAGACCCCGGAGATGCCGCTGGCGAGTTCGGCGCGCTCCACGGCCGCGTGCAGTGCGGCGCGGTGCACGGTGGTCAGGGCTTCGGCCACCTGTCCGGCCTCGTCCTCGGCGGGCGGTCCGGCGGGGGCCTCGGCCTGGATGTAGATCTCCTCGCCGGCGCGCAGTTTCCGCATCGCCGCGGGGAGCTTGCGCCGCGCGATCTCCAGGGCGTCGTTGCGCAGGCTCACCAACTCGACCACGAGGGCCCGTCCGATGCGGACGGAGATCACGAGCGACGCGACGACGGCGACCAGGCCGAAGAGGACGGCGGCGCCCGCCGGGCTCAGCAGACCGCGTGCGAACGGGTCGGCGCGGCCCGCGACGGCACGGCCCGTGTCCGCCGCGATGGCCCGCATGCCGTCCTGCACGCGCGCGTGGGCGGTGTTCCAGGCGGTCGCCGGTGCCGTGTCGACCGCCTTCGCGCCGGAACCGGCGGCGAGGATCCTGTCCTCGGTGGAGGTGAGCGAGGTGTAGGCGCCGGCGCCGGCCAGGTCGCGCCAGGCGGCGCGCTGAGCGCCGGGCAGGTCGGCGACGGCCGCCTCGGTGAGGGTGCGGCGGGTGGCGGCGGCCGCGCCGAACAGCCGCAGCCGTTCGCCCTGGAGGCCGGCGGCCGGGCGCGCGCTGCCGAGGACGGCGTCCTCCTGGGCCAGCGCCTCGCCGGCACGGGAGAACTCGAACAGCACGCGTGCGTCGGCGCCGACGTCGGCCTGCTGGATGCCGGTCAGTGCGCCGTCCACGCTGAAGGCAGTACCGATGGCGTTCGTGTACTGCGCGTACACCTCGCTCCAGCCGGCCTCGTGGTCGCTTACGGCGGTCCGCAGCGCGCGCAGATGCTCGGCAGCGGTGACGAAGGCCTCGAGGCGTCCGGCGACTCCGGAGGGCAGTTCCTGGCTGTCGGCGACGGTGTTGTCGTCGCCGAGCCGCAGCTTGGCCACCGCGCGGTCGGTACGGGCGGCGAGCCCTTCGAGATCGTCGCCGCTTCCGGACCCCGGGTCGGCGACATGGCGCACGGCGGCGGCGCGTTCGGTCTGCAGGGCGGTGACGGCGGCGGCGATCGGGGCCCGCAGCTCGGCGTCGACCCGCTGGGACTCGCGGAGCCGGGCGACGTCCTGGGCGGTGCTGACGGTGGCGTACGCCCACAGGGCGAGCAGGGAGACGACGGGCACCATCAGCAGGCAGACCACCTTGGCGCGCACCGTGCGGGGGCGTGCGCGCCAACGACCCGCGCGCGGTGGCGCGTTGTCGGGCAGCGTGTGGAGGGGCCGGTCCGCGGCCTCGTCTGCCGGTGGTCCGGCATGTGCGCGACGGCCGCGCGGCGTGGGCGGGGACTGCGCCGGGGTGCCGGCTTCGGGGGTGCTACGGGGTGGGCGCATGGCCTCCTCGCTCGGGACGTGGGTCGTGGGCTCCGGGGCCGGGCTCCCGCTAGCGGGCGGCGCTCTGGACGGGGCGCTGGGCCGAGGCGGACGCCTCGCGCTCGTCGGCCGTGGGCGAGAGGGCGACGAAGGCCGAGGTGAGGAACAGATAGGACCCGAGGCCCACGGCGAGGGGGAAGATGAACTGCATCGCCGTGGCCCCGGGCAGTGCGTCGCCGGAGGGGATGACGCGCACTCTCACCGCGAACATCCCGGTGTAGTGCATGCTGCTGACGGCCGCCCCCATGACGAGGGAGGCGAGCGTGACCGCGAGGGGCGACTTGATGTTGAGCCCCGCCCACAGGGCCGCGGTCGCCGCCACGACGGCGATCAGGACCGAGAGCCCGACGAGCACGGGGTCGTAGGTCACGTCGCCGTGCAGCCGTACCGCCGCCATGCCCAGGTAGTGCATGCTGGCGACGCCCACCCCGGTGGTGAGCCCGCCGAGGAGCAGGGCACGGTTGCGGTCCCGGCTGTAGCCGACGGCGAAGACGCCGCCGCAGACGACGACCATGGCGACGACGAGACTGAGGATGGTCAGCGGCACGTCGTAGCGGATGTCGGTGCCGCTGACGCGGAAGCCGAGCATGGCCACGAAGTGCATGGTCCAGATGCCCGTCCCGATCGCGGAGGCGGCGGTGACGAGCCAGTTGCGGCGCGAGCGGCCGGTGGTGGCGAGCGCGCGCATCGTGCAGCGCAGGCCCAGTGCGGCGCCTATACAGGCCATCAGGTACGACAGCACGGGGGTCAGCCAGCCGAAGGCGGCGTGGTCCAGGTGTCCCATGGCCCCGGGACGCTAGCGGGGGCAGGGGCGCACAAAGGGGGCGCATTTCGAAAGGTGTTGGAATATGACACAGAGAGGTGAAGGAACGATCGCGTCCAGCTCGAACATGCGCGCAGGAATGTCCCCCGTGCCGGTGAGGAATCATGCGGAACATGAGCTACGACCACACGCATGTCCGGGAGTTCTTCACCGCCCGCGCGGCCGACTGGGACAGCAGGTTCCCCGACGACGGCCCCGCCTACGCGGCCGCGGTCGCGGAATTGGGTCTGCGCACGGGTGATCGGGTACTGGACGCCGGCTGCGGCACCGGGCGCGCCCTTGCGCCCTTGCGTGCCGCCGTGGGGCCCACCGGCGTGGTGGCCGGGGTCGATCTGACCGCGGCGATGCTCCAGGCCGCCGTACGGGCCGGCCGGAACCGGGAGGGGCGCCTGCTCCTCGCGGACGTCGCCACGCTGCCGCTGCGGTCGGGGTCCCTGGACGCCGTGTTCGCGGCGGGCCTGATAACGCACCTGCCGAAGCCCGCCGAGAACCTGCGGGAGTTGGTCCGCGTGGTGCGACCGGGCGGCACGCTCGCGCTGTTCCATCCCATCGGCCGGGCGGCCCTGGCGGCCCGGCAGGGGCGGCAGATCACCCCCGACGATCTGCGGGCGGAGGTCAATCTCGGCCCTCTGCTGACCGATTCCGGGTGGCGCATGACCTCGTACGTCGACGAGGACGCCCGGTTCCTCGCAGTGGCGGTCCGCGAGGGCTGAGGGCCGGGGTGGGTCAGTCCCGTCCCGCCACGGCCGCCGCGAAGCCGTCGGGGTTGTCGAACATGACGTTGTGCCCGGCGCCCGGCACCGTCACCACGCGGACTCCGGCGTCCTCCAGGCCCTGCCGGCCCGCGAGTTCACCGCTCTGTTCACCCTGAAGGTAGACGCGGTCGATCGCCAGACCTTCCAGGATCGTGCGCATCACGGGGTCCGAACCGCGCCGGAGGCCGACGGCGCTGCGGTGCAGCGCGCGGGGATCGGCGAGCCGCATGGTGGCCGCCCACAGGGGGCCTACGGCTTCCAGCACGCGCGCGTACTGCTCCTCGACGAACTCGTCCTCCCCGAAGGAGGCGATTCCGCTGCTGCCGGCCGTCCGGGGCGGGAAGGCGTCCAGATTGGCCTCGGCGAGGACCAGCCGGGAGACGAGGTCGGGTCGTCGGTGGGCGAGCACAATGGCGACGGCACCTCCCATGCTGTGCGCGATCAGCTCGGCGCCGCCCACAGCAGCGTCGTCCAGTGCGGCCGCGACGGCGTCCGCGTTCTCCTCCAGTGTGTAACCGAAGTGCTCGGGCCGGTCGATGATGCCGTGTCCGGGCAGGTCCACGAAGAGACTGCGCCTGCCCGCGAGTTCGGGGCGGGCCGCGATGTGCGCGTGGTACACGCTGGAGACCGACCCGAGTCCGTGCAGGTACACCCGCGCGGGTTCCTCCCCGGGCACCTCCGTCCATCGGATCCGGCTACCCCGACTGTCGAATGCGGCCTGCTTCACCGTGCCCCTCCCTGATGACTGCGATGGCGTGTCACTCACCATACCTCGTGATCGATGTATAGCGGTGTCGCAATATCGCGGGCACGGTGTACAGCGGCTCTGCGAGAGAATGTGCTCATGCTGGAACTCGCCATCCTGGGCTTCCTGTACGACGCCCCGCTGCACGGCTACGTCCTGCGCCGGCACATCGCCGCGCTCACCGGCCACGTACGCCCCGTCGCCGAGAGCACGCTGTACCCGGCGATCAAACGGCTGGAGAAGGCGGGGCTGCTGGTGCGGGCCACGGAGCCCGGCGCCGTGGCCGCGCCGCGTCATGTCCTGACGCTCACCGAGGAGGGCAGACGGGAGCTGCGGCGCCGGCTCGCCGACCCGGTTCAGCGCGAGATCACCGACGAGAACCAGTGGTTCGCCCTGCTCGCTTTCCTGCGGCACCTGGACGACCCCGCGGCCCAGGCGGCCGTGCTGCGACGCCGGCTGGCCTTCCTGCAGGAGCCGGCGAGTTTCTTCTACGACGGTGACCGGCCGCTGGCCGCGGAGGAACTGGACGACCCGTTCCGGCGCGGTGTCCTCACCATCGCGCGGGCCACGAGCCGGGCCGAACTCGCCTGGCTGCGTGACACCCTGGCGTCACTCGAGGGCGTCGGCCGCTGAGGTGTCCAGGTGTCTCACCGGGCAGCCGCCCATCCCCGGCACCGGGCGGGTGCCCAGGTCGGCCGGTCGGTAGCCGTTCGGATAGCCCTTGACCTCCCAGTTCTGCCGCGCGAAGTGCGGTGCGCGGCGGGGCGGCAGCAGCCGGACCAGGCGGCCCCGCGCCCGGACCGCGCGGCGCACGAGCGAGGACGTGGCCGGGCTCGGCGGCTCGTAGCGGAAGGCACGCAGGAGCGGCTCGTCGAGCAGGGCGAGCGTGGCCGTGCGCAGCAGGGGTGCCAGCGGGCTCGGGTACCAGGACGCCATCAGGTCGAGCGTGGCGTCCGAGACCCGCCGGGCCCGCTCGTCCCAGGCGAAGTTCTCCTCCTCGTAGGCGTCGAGGAGCTCTTCGAACTCCTCGTAGGTCGCGGGAACCGCGGGGATGCCCATGTGCCGGCCGAGAGTGCGGTAGTACTCGGTGGTGGCGACGATCTCGTGCCGGGACAGGCGGCGCCAGCCGTAGGCGTCGATCCAGCGCCTGGGCATCACGACGAAGGTGGAGAGGACGTAGCGCATGTCGTCGTCGCTGATGTCGTAGCTCCGGTGCATCTGGTTGATGCGGCGGATCGCGGTACGGCCCTCCTCGGCGGTGAAGCCGTGCTCCACGACGGCGTCGAGGAGCAGCACGGTGTCGTCGTACCGCTTCTGGGTGCGCTCGGTCAGCTCCGCCGTCCGCGCGAGCAGCCGACCGATGCTAGGAACGGCGTAGGTGCGGTACAGGGCCAGCTCCAGGGCCCGGGCGTAGTCCCAGGGAAATTCGAACGCCACGCTGAGCCGGTAGATCTCGACGGCGTCCGCCACCGGGTCCATCCGACGGATCCGCTCGAGCCGCTCGAAGCGCTTCACCGCGCCGTCCCCCTTCTGTCGCCGGAACTCCAACTCTACGTTGAACTGCAGCAGATGGACGATCGACGGCAACCCCGTTCAGGGGGAAGGTGGGGCACGTGTTCGACGCGATACGCAAGTACACCGCCAGATTCCGTATCTCCTCGCACGCCGGGGCCGCGGGCGCTCGGGAACGGCGTGCACACAACTTGTTCGAAGCCGCGGCCGCCTATGTGGCGGCCTGCGCGGAGGACGACCAGGACCGCATCGACGAGGCGGCGACCTGGGTGTCGCCGGAGGCGCTGTCGTTCGGAGTGAACGAGTTGGCGTGCCGGGCCGTCCTCGCGATCGCCCGGGAGCGTGACGAGTCGCCCGGGGCGGTGGCGCGCGACCTCCTCGGGCTTCCGGCGGCCTGAGACGAACGCTTCCGATCGGCGGGCATTTCGCCCCCGTCCAGGTGGAAACCTGCAGCTCCGCGTGGTGTGCGGAGTCGTGACAAGGGCCTTCCGCTCGCACTAGGGTGCGCGCCGATGGACGAACGACTGGGAGGCAGGGATGGCCGGAACCGACGATGAGGCCGTCGCCGCCGCGGACGAGGCGCTGTATGTGCTCACGGCGGTGCTGCTGACGCCTGCGCAGTTTCCGAGCGTGCTGGGCGACGACTACCCGGAGGCCTGTGCGGCGCTGGGCCTCGCGCCACGCGCCGACGGGTACGGCCTGGTGCTCGGCCAGGGCGGTGACGGTGCCCGCTGGACGGTGGCGATCGACGACGTCTCGCTGGTCGCCGTGGCGATCGCGTCCTGGGACTGCGGCATGGAGTACGAACTGTCGCCGGACGAGAGGACCGTCGTGGCCGCCCTGCCGGGCTGGCCGCTGGCGGTCGCCGTCGCCGCGCCCGGGGTGCCCGCGCCGCACGATCCCTCGCCCGAGGTCGCGGACGGGCCCGCCCTGACTCCGCCGGACACCAGTACCTGGGGGCCGGCCCAGCGGCGGCTGGGCGCCGACGAGATCGCGCTGCAGTGGGCGGTCTGGCGGGAGCAGATCGGTGACGACCACTTCCGCTCGTCCGACAAACCGGCCGAGACGCCCGACGAGCCGGCCGAGCCGACGGAGACCGCCGCGGACAGCGAGGAGGGCCTGCCGGAGGGCGGCCACCAGGGCGTCCGGCGCGTGCTGACGGAGGCGCGTGCCTACATCGACTCGCCGCCGCCGCTCGGCCGCGTGCGCTCGTCGTTCGCCCCCGGGGACGCCCGGACGCTGCGCGCCGACGGTCCCGGGTGGTCGATCGTGGCCCGCACCGACGACATCGCGTTCGTCCTGCTCGACGAGGAGCCCGGGGAGGTCCTGCCGGTGGGCCGGGGCCCCGAACTGCCCAGCCTGCTGGAGGCGCTCGACAAGATGGCCGTGCGGCCGAACTGACCGCTCCGGGACCGCGCCTCTCACGGAAGCGCGGTCCCCGACGGCGCCGGGCGCGTCCTCGGTCTCGTCGGCGAACGGATCAGGCCCCTCGGCCCGTCCCTCAGCGGCCGATCTCCTTGCGTGCGACCCGGCGGAGCCTGCGCCGCTGCGAGGGGTCCAGCGTCAGGTAGGCGGCGGCCGGAACCCCCACCACGATCAGGAACGCCACCCACCAGGGAAGCCATATCAGCAGGATGAGACCGACCGCCACACCCCCTGCGGCGATCTTCGCGTTCTTGGACATCAGCGTCGCCTCCTTCACGGCCACTGCCGCTCTCTACTCCGAGAACGGCCCCGCGCTCCCCGCGGTTCCGGATCCCGACCCTGAGACATCCCTGAGACGCGCCCCCTAGTGGCTCAGGTCACAGGGTAAGCCTTCGGCGTGAGCGTCCGGAGTGCCGCGGTCCGACAGTCCGGTGTGCTGCGGTCCGGCACCTCCGGGCGGGTGGTCAAATTTGACCATGTCAGCCATCCGGCGGTCTGCGGGAACGACCCGACGAGCGGTGGACGCCGCTAGTTCATCCCCGGGTCGTACGGCGTTCCTCCGGAGGCCCAAATCTGGCCGCAGTCAACGCACTTGCTCCCAGGAGGCCCGATGTCCCCGTACGCCACCGGCCGGCGCCGTGTCCGCCGTTCCCTCACCGTGGGCCTGCCCACGGCCCTGGCCGCCGCCCTCGTGGCCGCGGGGACGGCCACGGCGACGCCGTCCGGGGACGCCCGTGTCATCCGCACGGCGACCCTCGGGGAGATCCCGCTCGGCGCGTTCAGCAACGCGCTGCTGCCGGGTACCGTCGACGACGACCACGGAGTGGATCTCGGCGGCATCGGCAGCGACATCTACCCGGCGGGCCGCAAGGGTGAGTACTGGACCGTCACCGACCGCGGCCCGAACGGCCAGATCAAGGTGGACGGCAAGAAGCGCCGGACGTTCCCGGTGCCGGGATTCGACCCGGCCATCGTGAAGATCCGGGTCTCCGGGAACACCGTCGAGGTGATCGACGCGATTCCGATCACCACGTCCTCGGGGAAGGCCGTCACCGGGCTGCCCGACCGGAAGAGCCGCGACGAGGCGCCGTACACCTACGACGCCACGACCCCGCTCTCGTACGACCCGAACGGTCTGGACACCGAGGGCATCGTGCGGGCCGCGGACGGGACCTTCTGGCTGGTGGACGAGTACGGACCCTCGCTCGTCCACGTCTCGGCGCGCGGGAAGGTGCTCGCCCGCTACGTGCCCAAGGGGCTGAACCTCGCCGGAGCCGACTACCCGGTGGTGGAGGCCCTGCCGGCCATCCTGTTGCACCGGAAGATCAACCGCGGCTTCGAGGGGCTGGCACAGCTTCCCGGTGGCGACCTGGTGATGGCTCTGCAGAGCCCGCTCTCGCTGCCCGACGCGGACTCCGGGGACGCCTCGCGCACGACCCGGCTGCTGCGCTTCTCGCCGCGGAAGAAGGCCGTCACCGCGGAGTACGCCTACCGCTTCGACCCGGTGAACGTCGTCGATCCCTCTGAGGACGACACGTCCGAGCTGAAGATCTCCTCGGTGGTGGCCGTAGGCGGTGACCGGCTCCTGGTGGAGGAGCGCACCGACAAGGCGGCCCGGCTGCAGCTGGTCAGGCTGGGACACCGGGCCGACATCCTCGGCGGCCCCTGGGACGACGACACGACGTCTCCGTCGCTCGAGCAGCTGGACGACCCGGCAGCCGCGGGCGTCTCCGTACTGGCCAAGCGGCTCGTGGTGGACCTCGGCAAGGTGAGCGGCGTGCCGGGGAAGATCGAGGGCATCGCGCGCGTGGACGACCACACGCTCGCCCTCATCAACGACAACGACTTCGGCATGACCGACGGCGCGGGCGCGTTCGACGCCCAGGGCCGCCTGGTCGACAGCGGCATCAGGACGACCGTGACGTACGTCCGGCTGCCCGGGAGCCGGTGAGGCACGTCAGGGGAGTTCGTCCGAGAGAGAGGGCAGAAGGGACTCGAAATCGCTCGGGAGTGTGCTCGGCAGTCCCGACGGCAGTCCGCTCGGGAGGGTGCTGGGCAGTCCCGAGGGCAGTCCGCTCGGCAGCCGCGACGGCAGCCTGCTGGGCAGCTCGGTGGGCAGGCTGAAGGAGGGCCGGGGAGCGCGGCTCGTGCCCGTGCCGCTCCCGTCCGGCCCCTTCTCGTCCTGCGAGCCGTGGTGCCGGGAGGCCGTCAGCACCACGGTGAGGACGGCTGCGGCGACCACCAGAAGGGCCAGCAGGGCGAACAGCGGGCCACGGCGCCGCCGGGCGGGCTGGGGAGGCAGGAATCGGTCCGGCCCGCCCGACGGGGGCGGGCCGTAGCCGCCGTGCGGCGGTCCGAAGCCATCGGGCGGGGGCGGGGTGCCGCCGCCCGGCGGTTCGGGCGGCACGGGAGGTACGGGCGGCAGGGACATACCGTCCAGAGTCCCCACCGCCCGGTCACGGGGCCACCCGCGCGCGGAAGCTGATACCGGCTCATGCCGTGGACCGCACGATTCCGCGGCACCCCGCGCGGAGAGCTGTCAGCCGGACGTCCTGCTGAAACTCCCGAAGGCCGCAGGCACGCGCGCGGCCGGCTCGAAAAGGCCTCCCCCCGCGCGCGTGCGCAGTCAGCCCCGCGCGCCCAGCAGGTGGTCCATCGCCAGCTGGTCGAGACGTTCGAAGGCCATCCCGCGCGCGGCGGCCGCCTCCACGTCGAAGTCCTCGAAGGCCGTGCGGTCGCCGAGCAGGGCCTGCAGACCGTCGGCCGCGGTCGGCAGCGCCAGCTGGTCCAGACGCGAGGCGCGCAGCGCGTCCTGGACCTCCGGATCGGCGCGGAAGGCGGCCGCACGCTCCTTCAGCACGAGGTAGTTGCGCATGCAGCCGGCCGCCGACGCCCACACGCCGTCGAGGTCCTCGGTCCGCGGCGGCTTGAAGTCGAAGTGGCGGGGCCCTTCGTAACCGGCGCTCTCCAGGAGGTCGACGAGCCAGAACGCGGCCCGCAGGTCACCCGCACCGAACCGCAGGTCCTGGTCGTACTTGATGCCGGACTGCCCGTTGAGGTCGATGTGGAAGAGCTTGCCCGCCCACAGGGCCTGCGCGATCCCGTGCGGGAAGTTGAGCCCGGCCATCTGCTCGTGCCCCACCTCCGGGTTGACGCCGTACAGCTCCGGGCGCTCCAGGCGCTCGATGAACGCCAGCGCGTGGCCGACCGTGGGCAGCAGGATGTCGCCGCGCGGCTCGTTCGGCTTGGGCTCGATGGCGAAGCGGAGGTCGTAGCCCTGGGCGGTGACGTACTCACCGAGGAGGTCGAAGGCCTCCTTCATGCGGTCGAGGGCGGCGCGGACGTCCTTGGCGGCGCCGGACTCGGCGCCCTCACGACCGCCCCAGGCGACGTACGTGTGCGCGCCCAGTTCGGCGGCGAGATCGATGTTCCGGATCGTCTTGCGCAGTGCGTAGCGGCGGACGTCCCGGTCGTTGGCGGTGAACGCGCCGTCCTTGAAGACGGGGTGCGTGAAGAGGTTCGTGGTGGCCATCGGGACGGTCATGCCGGTCGCGTCCAGGGCCTGCCGGAACCGCTTGATGTGCGACTCGCGCTCGGTGTCGGAGGACCCGAAGGGGATCAGGTCGTCGTCGTGGAAGGTCACCCCGTGGGCGCCGAGCTCGGCCAGGCGCTGCACCGTCTCGACCGGGTCGAGGGCACGGCGGGTGGCGTCGCCGAACGGGTCCCTTCCCTGCCAGCCGACGGTCCACAGGCCGAAGGTGAACCTGTCCTCGGGGGTGGGCTGGTAGCTCATGCCGCGGCTCCTTGCTGGGTACGACTATTTCGTCATGGCCGTTTACAAATTAGTATGCAGACGCACCTCTGGGAAGAGACAACGTGTCTTTGACGACACGGCGTCTTCGACCATCGTCGGCGGATGCCGTCGACAGATGTCTCAGCCAGCTCACAGCACATCCCGCAGATCCGCGGAAGAGGAGAGCCCGATGTCAGCAGCCGAGGGTCCGCTCGTCGTCGGCGTGGACACGTCCACCCAGTCCACGAAGGCGCTGGTCGTGGACGCAGCCACCGGGGAAATCGTGGCGAGCGGCCAGGCGCCGCACACCGTGACCTCCGGTGCGGGCCGGGAGAGTGATCCGCGCCAGTGGTGGGCCGCCCTGCGCGAGGCGCTGCGCCAGTGCGGTGAGCCCGCGCACGAGGCGGCCGCGGTGTCGATCGGCGGCCAGCAGCACGGCCTGGTCACCCTGGACGAGCGGGGTGAGCCGGTTCGCCCGGCGCTGCTCTGGAACGACGTCCGCTCGGCGCCGCAGGCCCGCCGGCTCGTCGAGGAGCTGGGCGGCCCGAAGGGCTGGGCGGAGCGCACCGGCAGCGTGCCCGGAGCGTCGTTCACGGTGACCAAGTGGGCGTGGCTGGCCGAGCACGAGCCGGAAGCGGTTCGCGCCACGAGTGCGGTGCGGCTCCCCCACGACTACCTCACCGAGCGTCTGACCGGTCAGGGCACCACGGACCGTGGCGACGCCTCCGGCACCGGCTGGTGGGCGTCCGGCACGGAGGCGTACGACGAGGAGACGCTGGCGCACGTGGGGCTCGATCCCGCGCTGCTGCCCAGGGTGGTGCGTCCGGGCGAGGTGGCCGGCACCGTGCGCGAGCACCACGACCTGCCGTTCTCCAAGGGCACCCTGGTGGGGCCGGGCACCGGTGACAACGCGGCCGCCGCGCTGGGCCTCGGGCTGCGGCCGGGCGCCCCGGTGCTGAGCCTCGGCACCTCGGGCACCGTCTACGCCGTCTCCAAGCACCGCCCCGCCGATCCCACGGGCACGGTGGCGGGCTTCGCCGACGCGCACGGGGACTGGCTGCCACTGGCCTGCACCCTGAACTGCACGCTCGCCGTGGACCGGATCGCGGCCCTGCTGGGCCTGGACCGGGAGGCCGTCGAGCCGGGAACCTCCGTCACCCTGTTGCCGTACCTGGACGGCGAGCGCACCCCGAACCTGCCGAAGGCCTCCGGCCTGCTGCACGGCCTGCGGCACGACACGACGCCCGGCCAGTTGCTGCAGGCGGCCTACGACGGCGCCGTGCACGCGCTGCTCGGCGCGCTCGATCTGGTGCTCGACGCGGAAGCGGACCGCAGCACCCCTCTCCTGCTGATCGGCGGCGGAGCCCGGGGCACCGCCTGGCAGCAGACGGTGCGGCGGCTGTCGGGGCGGCCGGTCCAGGTCCCGGAGGCCGGGGAACTGGTCGCCCTCGGTGCCGCTGCGCAGGCCGCCGGCCTGCTGACCGGCGAGGACCCGGCGGCGGTGGCCCGCCGCTGGAACACGGCCGCGGGGCCGGTGCTGGAGGCCGTGGAACGGGACGAGGCGACGCTGGCGCGGATCAGCGGGGTACTCTCCGACGCGGCCCCGCTGCTGGAGCGGGGGACCGAATCGAGCTGAGCCCGGCGTAACCACGAAGCCGAGCCCGCCCGGGACGAGGATCGACGCAGGCATGACAGCACCGCTGCACGAGGGCCGCCCGCCCGGTACCGGACGCGCCCTGCCCGACACCCAGCAGGGCATGCGCCGGCGCAACCTGGCCCGGGTGATGCACGCCGTCAGCGCCCAGGGCCCGCTGTCCCGGGCCGCGGTCGCCTCGCGCATCGGCCTGACACGTGCCGCGGTGTCGACCCTCGTGGACGAGCTGATCCGCTGGGGGCTGCTGGAGGAACTGGGCCCCGAACGGCCGGGCCGGGTGGGCCGCCCCGGATCGGCGCTCGCGGTGAGCGGGCGCGGTCCGGCCGGAATAGGTGCTGAGGTCGGCGTCGACCATCTCGCGGTGTGCGCGGTCGACCTGCGTGGCACCGTCCGGGCCCGGGCCGTGCGGCACGCAGCGAACCGGGGCCGCGCCCCGGAGCCGGTGATCGAGGAGCTGACGGCGCTGGTCCGCACCGTCGTGGCCGAGGCGGACCGGGACGGGCTGTGGCCCGCCGGTCTCGCGGTCGCCGTGCCGGGACTCGTGGCGCGGGACGGCCGTACGGTCGTGCGCGCCCCGAACCTCGCCTGGAGCAACACGGACCTCGGCCCCCTGCTGCCCGCCGGACTGCCCCTGACCGTCGACAACGAGGCCAACTTCGGCGCGCTGGCCGAACTGTGGCTCGGGGGCGGCACACCGCGCGACTTCCTGCATGTGTCGGCAGAGATCGGCATCGGCGCCGCGGTCGTCGTGGACGGACGACTGCTGCGCGGCACGAGAGGGTTCGCGGGCGAGCTGGGCCATGTGCCCGTCCACCCCGACGGCCCCCCCTGCCCGTGCGGCGGGCGCGGGTGTCTGGAGCAGTACGCCGGTGAGGAGGCGGTGCTGCGAGCGGCCGGGCTGGAGCCGCACGAGGACGTGGTCGGCCTGCTCGCCGGACGTGCGGAGAAGGGTGACGAAGACGTGCGGCGGGCGCTGCGGGACGCCGGTACGGCGCTCGGCATAGCCCTGACCGGGGCGGTCAATCTGCTCGACCCCGAGACGGTCGTCCTCGGCGGGGCACTCGCCGGCCTCTCCCCCTGGCTGCTGCCGTCGCTGGAGGACGAGCTGACGGGCCGCACGGCGGGACCGGCCTGCCCGGTGTCGGTGTCCGAGCTGGGCCCCGAAGGTCCGCTGCTGGGCGCCGCCCACTCCGTCGTCCGGGCCGTCCTCGACGATCCGGCGGCGGTGGCGGAACGGCCCTGACGGCCTGGTCTCACTCCATCGGGTGGCCGAGTTGTCCACAGCTCGCGCGTTGTCCACGGAACCGCGGCGCACTCTTCTGCCCAACTCGCCCGCGCCGTACCGTGATTCGCACGAGGCGCGGCCGCCGGGACTTCGCGGCGCAGCGCTCGCGGGACGAGAGGACACACGCGTCGAGTCGGCGTCCGCCGGCACACATCGGGGGGACACATGCGCGGGGAGACGACCGGGGCACTGCGGCGGGACGCCATCGGGCTGCGCGAGGTTCTGTTCCAGAGCATCACGGCGATGGCGCCGGCCGCCGCGGTGGCCGCCTCGATTCCGTCGGGAGCCGCCTCGCCGGCGGCAGTCTGCCCCTGGCCGTGCTGATCGCCCTGGTGGCCTGCCTGTTCACCGCGTCCTGCGTGGCCGAGCTGGCACGCGAGTTACCCGCTGCGGGATCGGTGGCCACCTACGCTGCCCGGGGTCTCCATCCGGCCGTCGGCTTCCTCGTCGGCTGGGGTTACGTCTTCGTGGAGATGCTGGTCCCGCCACTGCTGTTCCTGCAGCTGGGCTTCACCACGGCGGACACCCTGCACGAGGAATGGTCCTCGTATCCGGCGGACCTGTGGTGGCCTTGGTCGCTGGCGGGCGCCGTAGTGATCGCGGCCGCCGGATACCTCGGCGTCCGCGCCTCGGCCCGCTTCGGCACCGTCCTCGGCATCTTCGAGATCCTCGTCCTGCTGGTGTTCGCCGGCTTGCTGATCGGCAAGGCGGGTGACGCCAACACGCTGTCCGTCTTCGGCACGTCACACACCGCCGACGGATACTCCGGGGTCGGCGGGGTCTTCGCCGGGTCCGTGTACACCGTCCTCGCGTTCGCCGGGTTCGAAGCCGCGGCGCCGCTCGCCGAGGAGACCCGCGACCCCCGCCGGACGATGCACCGCGCGGTCCTCGGAGCGGCCCTGGGCATCGGTGTGTTCTACGTGGTCACGACGTACGCGATGACCGTGTACTTCGGCCCCGACCGCTTCGCCGGGTTCGGCGCGTCGGGCGCCGCCTCCTGGGAGGGCGTGGCCCGGGCCTCGTTCGGTTTCTTCTGGGTGCTGGTGTTCCTGGCGGTGGTCAACTCGACGATCGCCAACGCCAACGCGTGTTCCAACGTCTCGACCCGCACCGCCTTCGCCCTCGCCCGCATCCGGGTGCTGCCCCGTCTGCTCGCCACGCTGCATCCCCGGCACCGCTCCCCCGTGGTGGGGGTCGCGGTCCAGACCGTCGTCGCGGTCGGCGCGGTGCTGGGGCTCGGTCTCGCCTACGACCCGGTGACCGCGTTTCTGCTCCTGGCCACGGTGATCGTCACCGTCGTCGTCGGTGTCTACATCGTCGTGAACCTGGCCTGCGCGGGCTACTTCCTCCGGTGCGGCCGGGAGTCGTTCAAGCCGCTACGGCATCTGCTGTTCCCGCTGCTGGGCATCGCCGCGTTCGTCCCGGCACTGCTGACGGCCGCCGGGATCCCGGTGTTCGACTTCGTGACCGAGCTCTCGGCTCCGGTGTCGTACGCGGGTCCGGTGGTCGGCCTCTGGATGGCGGCCGGCGCGCTGGTGCTCCTGGTGCTGATACGGCGTCACCCCGAGCGGATAGCCGCGACCGCGCGGGTGCACGTCGAGGAACCCGACGCGGTCGGCAGCGCCCGGGACGGGACCGCGTCCCGCTGAACCGCGGGCGACGGATCGGGGACGCCCCGGAGGGACCCGAGCCGTGGCCGACGCCGGCGCGCGACGGCTGTGCGGCCGACAGCGCGGCGGCACGCCGTCAGGCAGCTCCACCGCCATCGCGCCGCAGCGGAGCACGTCAGCCGGCCCCGCCCGCCACTCCTCCGCTCCTTCTCGGCGGAAGGAACCGAGGCGCCCCTCCACGACTGCTCCTCGACGGTTTCCGCACCGATGACCGACCCAGCAGAAAGGACCGATGCCGCGATGACCGACCCCCGGATCCTGACCGTGCGCCCGGAACCGGACGAGTACGCCTGGACGTTCGGCGGTGCTCCCCCGGTGGCCCGGATCGAGCCCGGAACGGTGCTCGACCTCTACACGGAGGACTGCTTCGCGGGCCGTGTGCGGTCCGAGAAGGACCTCGTCTCCGAGGTCTGCGAGTTTCCCTTCCTCAACCCGCAGACCGGACCCTTCCACATCGAGGGTGCCGAGCCCGGGGACACCGTCGCCGTGCACTTCGTGTCCGTCGAACCGGCCCGGGACTGGGCCGCGTCGACCACCGTCCCCCTCTTCGGCGCCCTCACCTCGACCCACGCCACGGCCACCCTGCAGCCCCCGCTCCCGGAGCGGGTCTGGATCTGGCAGCTCGACCGAACCCGGCGCACCGCCCTCTTCCGGGCACAGGACAGCGACATCGAGCTGGAACTGCCCCTGGACCCGATGCACGGCACCGTGGGCGTGGCTCCCGCCAACCTCGAGGTGCGCTCGGCCCTGGTCCCGGACGCGCACGGCGGGAACATGGACACGCCCGAGATGCGGGCCGGGGTCACCTGCTATCTGGGGGTCAATGTCGAAGGTGCCCTGCTCAGCCTCGGTGACGGCCACGCGCGGCAGGGCGAGGGCGAGACCTGCGGGGTGGCCGTGGAGTGCGCGATGAACACAGTGGTGATCGTCGACCTGCTCAAGGGCGTCGCCACTCCCTGGCCCCGGCTGGAATCGGACACGCATCTGATCTCGACCGGCTCGGCGCGCCCACTGGAGGACGCGTTCCGGATATCGCAGCTTGACCTGGTGCAGTGGCTGGTACGCGACTACGGGTTCGGCGAGCTGGACGCCTACCAGTTCGCGACCCAGG
Organism: Streptomyces sp. NPDC044061; assembly: GCF_056434305.1. Taxonomy (NCBI): domain Bacteria; kingdom Bacillati; phylum Actinomycetota; class Actinomycetes; order Kitasatosporales; family Streptomycetaceae; genus Streptomyces; species Streptomyces sp. NPDC044061. The sequence goes on from NZ_JBWKFL010000009.1 coordinate 68,370, forward strand.
CGGTCGAAGCGCCGTTGGCCAACGTGTGCGACACCAACTACACGTGCGTGGCCAAGCTCCGCAAGGAGTGGCTGCCCGCACGGGAGACCTACCGCGGCCTGCACGCGCGGCTGCGGGAGACGGCCCGGACGCTCCGTATCTGACGCCGCATCAGCCACCCTGGCATGTGACGTCTCTCCCCCCACACCCGCTTCCGAAAGGCGGCCGCCGATGGACACCGACCGGTCCGGACCGCAGCTCAGCAGACGACGCGTCCTGAGGGGCGCGGCACTCGCCGCCGTCCCCTACACATTGCTCCCCGACGCCCGTGCGGGCGCACAGGGAGCCGTCGACTATCCCAAGGCCGAGTGGCAGCCGGCGAGCACCGGCAACTACACCTCCTCCGACCGCCCCGGCGCCTACGCCGTCGACCGGGTGATCATCCACGTCACCCAGGAGACCTACCCGGACACCCTGGCCATCTTCCAGAACCCGCAGAAGAAGGTGTCCGCGCACTATGTGGTCCGCTCGGCGGACGGGCACGTGGCCCAGTGCGTGCGGGAGGCCGACGTCGCCTGGCATGCCGGCAACTGGGACTACAACACCCGCAGCATCGGCATCGAGCACGAGGGCTGGGTGGACCGGCCCGACTACTTCACCGACGCCCTCTACGAGCAGTCCGCGCAGCTGACGGCGGCGATCTGCGCCCAGTACGGCATCCCCAAGGACAGGGAGCACATCATCGGCCACTACGAGGTGCCGGGCTCCGACCACACCGATCCGGGACTGTACTGGGACTGGGTCCGCTACATCAGACTGGTCAATTTCGTCTAGGAGGACGTCGAACCGGTTGTCGGCGCGAACACGGCGCGTGACGATGGTCCCAGCCGTTTCACCGTCCGGGGAGGACGAGTTGACCGATCCGTGGGTGGCCCTGGAGCCGGGGGCCGACCCCGCCGAGCGAGTCCGGGTGCTGCGCCGGGCGCACGAGACGTTCACCACGGCGGGCACCGTGCCGCGCCCGGTGCGGTCGGTGGTGGCCGAGTCGTGGCGGCGCAGCGCACGGGCCGGCGTGGGGCCGGACGGCTCCGCGAGCGTGGAGCTGACCGACGGCGATCTCGGCGCCTACCGGGCCGAGCACCCCCTGGCCCGGGTGATGCCGCTGTTCCGGGAACTGATGGGTACGTTCGCCGCCGACGGGGAGCACCTGCTCGCGGTGTGCGACGCCTACGGCAGGCTGCTGTGGGTGGAGGGGCACTCGGCGACCCGGCGCAGGGCGGACGGAATGAACTTCGTGCCGGGGGCACGCTGGTCGGAGACGGCGGTGGGCACCAACGCGCCGGGTACCGCGGTCGCCCTCGACCGGCCGGTGCAGGTGTTCGCGGCGGAGCACTTCATACGCCGGGTGCAGCCGTGGACCTGCGCGGCCGCGCCGGTCCACGATCCGCACACCGGCCGGGTGCTCGGCGCCGTCGACATAACTGGTGGTGACGGGCTGGCGCATCCGCACAGTCTCGGCTTCGTCCAGGCGGTGGCGCGGGCCGCCGAGTCGCAGCTCGCGCTGCTCGCACCGCCTCCGCCTGCCGAGGACGGCGCCCTGCTGAGCGCACTCGGCCGTGACGAGGCCGAACTCCGCGTGGACGGCCGCGCGATCAGGCTCAGCCGCCGGCACAGCGAGATCCTCGTCCTGCTCGCCCGGCATCCCGAGGGGCTGACCGGGGACGAACTGCTGTGCGCGCTGTACGCCGACGAGTCGGTGACACCGGTGACGCTCCGTGCCGAACTGGCCCGGCTGAGGCGCCTGGTGGGGCCGGGGCTGCTCGCGTCACGGCCGTACCGGCTGACGGCGGCGGTCGAGTCGGACGCCACCGTGGTGGAGCGGCGGCTCGAGACGGGCGCGCTCACGTCGGCGGTGGAGGCGTACTCCGGCCCGCTGCTGCCGGGTTCTCAGGCTCCGGCGGTCGTACGGCTCCGGCGTCGCCTGGCCGACGGCCTGCGGATGGCGCTCGTCGCCCACCGCGACCCCGATCTGCTCGCCGACTGGGCGCACGCGACGTGGGGTGAGGACGACCTCGATGTGTGGCGGGCGCTCGCGGCGGTGCGGCCCACGGCGCCGGTGCGGGCGCGGCTCGCGGCACTGGAGGCCGAGCTGGCCGCCCCGGCCCGCCGGACCACCGTGCCGTCCCGCGGCGCAACGTACCTGCAACGTCCGCCCGCCTAGCCTCGCGCCGAGAGCTGCCCAACGGCGGGCAGCGCTTCTCCGGGAGGCAGACCAGCATGACCCGTTACGCGGCGCCCGGCACCGAGGGCGCGATCGTCTCCTACCAGGCGCGCTACGACCACTTCATCGGCGGTGAGTACGTGCCGCCCGTGCGGGGGCAGTACTTCGAGAATCCGTCGCCGGTCAACGGGCAGCCGTTCACCGAGATCGCGCGCGGTACGGCGGAGGACGTCGAACGGGCGCTGGACGCGGCGCACGAGGCCGCGCCCGGGTGGGCCCGCACGTCGGTGACGGAGCGCTCCGACATCCTGCGGAAGATCGCGGACCGCATGGAGGCCAACCTCGAGTCCCTCGCGGTGGCAGAGAGCTGGGAGAACGGCAAGCCGGTGCGCGAGACGCTGGCGGCCGACATCCCGCTCGCCATCGACCACTTCCGCTACTTCGCGGGCGCCATCCGTGCGCAGGAGGGCTCGCTGGGCGAGATCGACGACGACACGGTGGCGTACCACTTCCATGAGCCGCTGGGGGTCGTCGCGCAGATCATCCCGTGGAACTTCCCCATCCTGATGGCCGCCTGGAAGCTCGCGCCGGCGCTGGCCGCGGGCAACGCGGTCATCCTGAAGCCGGCGGAGCAGACCCCGGCCTCCATCCACTACTGGATGAGCCTGATCGCGGACCTGCTGCCGCCGGGCGTGCTCAACATCGTCAACGGCTTCGGAGTGGAGGCCGGAAAGCCTCTGGCCTCCAGCCCACGCGTGGCGAAGGTCGCGTTCACCGGAGAGACCACGACCGGGCGGCTGATCATGCAGTACGCCTCGGAGAACATCAAGCCGGTGACGCTGGAGCTCGGCGGCAAGTCGCCCAACATCTTCTTCGACGACGTCTGGGCGCACGACGACGACTTCCGGGACAAGGCCCTCGAGGGCTTCACGATGTTCGCGCTCAACCAGGGCGAGGTGTGCACCTGCCCGTCCCGGGCGCTCGTCCAGCGCGGCAACTACGCCGAGTTCCTCGAGGCGGCCGTGGCCCGCACCCGGCAGATCAAGCCGGGGCACCCGCTCGACACCGACACGATGATCGGCGCCCAGGCCTCCAACGACCAGCTGGAGAAGATCCTCTCCTACCTGGACATCGGCCGGCAGGAGGGCGCCAAGGTCCTCACCGGCGGCGAACGCGTCGAGTACGACGGCGAGCTGAAGGGCGGCTACTACGTCCAGCCGACCATCTTCGAGGGCGACAACCGCATGCGGATCTTCCAGGAGGAGATCTTCGGCCCCGTGGTGTCGGTGGCGTCGTTCGACGACTTCGACGACGCGATCAAGATCGCGAACGACACGCTGTACGGCCTGGGTGCGGGCGTGTGGACCCGGGACATCAACACCGCCTACCGCGCGGGCCGCGCGATCCAGGCGGGCCGCGTCTGGACGAACTGCTACCACGCCTATCCGGCACACGCGGCGTTCGGCGGCTACAAGCAGTCCGGCATCGGCCGCGAGACGCACAAGATGATGCTGGAGCACTACCAGCAGACCAAGAACCTCCTGGTGTCGTACTCCCCGAAGAAGCTGGGCTTCTTCTAGGCCGCTGGAAGGGGCGCCTGGCCTGGGAGCACTCCCGTCAGGCGCCCTTTCGGGCGTACTCCTGCGGCCGTCACCCGGGCGGCCCATCGGCGGCGCTCGGCACGCTGCTGAATGTCCGGTTCAGGGCGCTTTCGAACAGAGCATCGGGGGTGAACCGCCGCCGGCCGGGTAAGCGCGTCTACTCGACGGCATCGAGGAAGGGGAGAACCATGACAGTGGATCCCGAACCTGCCGAAGCTTCGCTCGCCGCGGAGCATGTGGCCGAATCGATGATCGAGTTGTGGCAGCGGGCCCACGAGGACGTCGCGCCGACGATTTCGGCCGAGCAGATGCGCGGTCTGCTCGTGCTGGAGAACGACCCGGGGTATCCGGCCGGAATCGCCAGGGACCTCGGTGTGGACCCGGCTTCGGCGACGGAGCTGTTCGGCCGGCTGGAGCGGCGCACGCTGGTACGGCGCGCTCCGTCCGGCGAGTTCCGGCTCACCGGAGCCGGAAAGTGCGTGCTCGAAGCGACGCGTCAGCGCCGTCGGCAGCTTCTGGAACAGACCCTGCTCACGTCCGCGGCACCGGACCGCCCGGTGCTGCGCGACGCGATCAACCAGCTGTACGGACTGGTGAGCCCGGTGGCCCGGGTGCCGCGCAGCCGCTCGCCGCGCTGACCCGGCTCGGCGCCGGTCTCCCGTGCGCGACTAGCCGGCGTCGTGAACGACGGTGACGGCCCGCGCGGGCCCTGGGGTGCGCCGGGTCGCGTCGAGGTTCCAGTCCAGGCGCAGGACGGCGAGGTCGTCGGTGTGCCGGTCGGCGTTGAGAGTGCGGGTTCTCGCGACGAGCTGGTCGAGGTGGGTACCGGGGTCGGGAGCGCGGACATCGCAAGGCCGATGCCGGTGCCCGGATAGGCGTCCTTGGTGTGCAGCAGCTGGAAGAGGACGAAGACCTTCTCCTGGGACTCGGGCGCGATGCCTATGTGTCGCCGACCGCGAACTCCCACATCCCGTCGGCCGGGGTGGCGCTGAAGTGGTGCGCGGCGGCCGGTCGGGACTGCGGAACTTGATGGCGTTCGACAACAGGTTCTGCCGGAGCATGCCCAGTTGGGTGGTGTCGCCGACGACCTCGGGCAGCCCGTACTGACCACGTCCTCCGCACCCGACGACGTCACCGGCGCCTACCGCCACCACGCCAACGCCTACGTCACCAAACCGGTCAACCTCGAAGAGTTCGAGGCGGCGGTCCGCAGCATCGACACCTTCTACCTCGACATCGCCGTCAAGCCTCCGAGGGAGTAGGGAGCGACCGAGCGGGGGGGGCAGCGCACTGCTTGTCCTACGAATGGGTGGGTACAGCGTTTGCGTGAGTTGATTTCCGTCCGGTTCAGGGGTTCCTGAAAGTGATCTGTTCGTGACGCGGCTCGGTGATGCCGGAGACGGCCAGGCATCCGCGGGCGGCGACGGCCCGGAAGCCGCCGCGCTGGAGCTCGCCGAGGCCGTGGAGAGTCTGTCCGACCTGTGGTCGGCCGCCCCACAGAGGGCGAGCATCGTCCTGTCGCCTCATCAGTTGCGGGGCCTGCGGATCCTGGAGGCCGTGCCGGGGCTGAACCTCACCGCCCTCGCGGAGCGCATGGACATCGGCCTCCCCACGGCCAGCCGGCTGTGCGACCGCCTGGAGGCGGCCGGTCTGCTGGAGCGGGTACTGCATCCTCACAAGCGGCGCGAAGTGCGGCTGACCCTCACGGGCCATGGCCGGAACGTACTCGCCGAGGTGGCCGCACGGCGGGCGCGGGCGCTCGCCGCCGTCCTGGCGACGATGCCGACCGTCGAACGTGCGGCACTGGTGCGGGGCATGCTGGCGTTCCTCAGGGCCCAGCGACACGGGGCCGGCCAGGGCGACGGCTCCGGCGCGAGCGAGGAGTGACGGACGGCGGACACCCCGCGGTGACGGACGAGTGCGCGACGGCGCCGGTCCGGTCCCGTACCGGAGCCGCACCCAGACGCCGCCGTGTGTCAGCCCGTCGCGGTCACTGGTCCGCCGGGCGGCCGCGCCAGTCCAGGCAGACCACGAGCGCGTCGTCCTCCGGAACGGCCTCGCCCCGATGGCCCGTCAGCTCGCGCAGGATGGAGCGCGGCACTTCGGCGGCGGGCAGCAGCCGGGTGGACTGGATCGCCCGGGCGAGAGCGGCGTCTCCATAGGTCTCGCCCTTCGGCGAGGCCACCCCGTGCACACCGTCGCTGACGAAGACGAGCCGATCGCCGGGCTCGACCTGGAACTCCTGCGCCACGTAGTCGGTCTCCTCGAACATGCCCAGCGGCAGCTGGGCCTCGAAGGCGACGCGCTCCACCGTGCCGCGTCGCAGGCGCAGCAGTTGCGGGGAACCGGCGTCCACCACACGCGCCCGCCCGGTGACCAGATCGAAGTCGAACATCAGCACGGACAGATAGCAGCGCCCCCGGTAGTGGGCGTAGACGGCCTGATCGGCCAGGGCGGCCTGGTCGGCGATGGAGATGCCGGCCCGCCGCGCGTTGCGCAGGGCGTTGATGGCGAGATTCGTCAGCAGGGACGCCTCTATACCCTCGCCCATGCCGTTGGTGACGTACAGCGTCAGGTGGTCGGCGGTGGCCGACCAGTCGTAGTTGTCGCCGAAGATGGCGTAGGCGGGCTCCAGTTGAGCGGCCAGGTCGTACTCGTGGCGTGAGCACGAGCGGCCGGGCAGAAGCTGCCACTGCATCTCGGCGGCGAGGGTGAGCCGGTCCTTGCGCCGCGCCTGCAGAAACAGGTCCGTGTCGCGTTCGGCCACGAACACCTCGCGTCCCAGCACCTCGGCGATCTCGCGGAGTTCGTCCTGGTGGCGGCGGGCGTGGTCGCTGTCGGGCAGGGTCACGGACAGCACCCCGATCCGGTCGCCCCGCACGGTGACCGGCAGGTGCAGGCGCACGCGGCCGTCCGGGAGGCTCTCGGCGTAGCACTGCTGCGAGCCGAACGCACGCCCCTCCGGGCTGTTGTGCACCGACACGGGGGCACGTGTATGGGGCAGCACGGACACCGGCTGCAGCACGGTCAGGCTGTAGTCGGCCATGAACAGCTCGACGGCCTCCGACGCATACTGCTCGAGGAGTACGCGGCGGACTTCGTCGTGCAACTCGTGGGGAGCCGCTGTGCGCAGGGCGCGTTCAGCGACGACGAATCTCTTCACGATGAGCGATGAACCAATCTCTTGCCGGACATGGTGTGAGCCTCGACCGACGAGGCGATGTTCCCCCGGGCCGCGCGCCGCTCGTGCAGGGCCTCTGACGCGCTCCGGTCGTGCGGGGCCTCTGCCGCCCACCCGTACCTAGTACGCTGGCGGGCACCCCAGTGCCTGCGAAAGTGTGACTGTGACTGCCTTCCACCGCCGCCCGGAGCCCGAAGAGATCGCACACGTGACCTCCACGGCCGCGGTGCTGCTGGAAGTCCTGTGGGGCCGCGCCTCCACCGCGCCGGCCTCCGCCTCCCAGCTGCGCCTGCTGCATATCCTCGAGCACAACGACGGCATCAACATGCGCAGTCTCGCCGAGTCCCTGGCCTCGACGCCGCCGTCGACCAGTCGGCTGGTCGACCGACTGCAGGCCGCCGGCTTCGTGGAGCGCGAGAACAGCCCCGAGGACCGGCGCGAGGTGCGGCTCCGCCTGAGCGGCCGGGGGCGCGCCTTCCTCGCCGACCTGCGAGCGCGCCGGGAAGCGGAACTGAGGACGGTCCTCGACCTGATGCCGGCGTCGAAACGGACGGCACTGCGGGAGGGGCTGGAAGCGTTCTGTGCCGTGGCCGCCGCGCAGATGCACGGCGACTCGCACGGGTCCGGGAGAAGGACGGCCTGAACCTCCCGGCCGGCCACGGCCGTTTCCCCGGCCCCGTGGCCCGCACACGGAGCGACCTCCGCCGACCGGAGCATCTCGGATCCTTCCCCGTGCACATCTGACACGGTTACTTTGTTGTCTCCCGACCATAGTTGTCAAACGGCAACAGTGTGCGCCCGGTGATCCTCGGTGGACGCTCTGCGGCCCTCTCAGAACTCCGGTTACCCCGTGCGGCGGCCTATGCGCGGTGACTGTGGTGCACCTCTCGGCCGAGCCCTGGGTCAGCTCCGTTCAGGTGACGCCACAGAGGGCGGGGCCCGCGTCGCCGATGTGCCGGGGGATCATGAGCAGGGCGGCGGGGCCCGAGGAGTCGATCCAGGTCAGGCCGCGGAAGTCCAGCCGGACCTCGCTGGGTCGCGGATGGCGCTGGAGATGCCGGACGACCGTGTCCACCAAGTCGTCGCCGGTGCCGCAGTCCAGCTCGCCCGCGATGTGCGCGGTCCACAGGGTGGGTTGGCCGGTGATCTCGACGTGGAACTCGGTGGGCGCGTGCTCGGTCATGCGTCGGCGGTCGGTCCGGGGGCGGGGTCGGTGGGGCGGCTGCGTATCGTACGGGTTCCGTCTCGGAGCAGGCTCAACGCGCTGGAATGGTCACGCGGTTGTTCGGCCAGGACGTCCGGGCCCGCCGGCCGGGAGCGCGCCGGCACGTCCGCCGCGCGGCGCGCATCGGGGGCCGTCGATCGGCTCCCAGGGCTCGGGGGGGCTGCCGTCGGGACCGAGGGCCCGGCCCCCGGCCACGGCCGGGATCCCGACTGCCTGGCGGGCCGTGTCGAGCAGCAGCGTTTGCTCGTCGGTCCCGTCGGCCGGGGCGTCCCGGACGACGGCCACGGCGTCGTACTCGTCACCGGCCGCGACGGCCTTTCCCCGCCGGTCGCGGAGCGCGACCCCCTCGGCGGGGTGGGTCATCCGCCACTCCTGGGACGCGGATGCCGGGCGTCGCCGTCGACGGCCGACAGGGGGCCGGTCCTTGGGGCGCTGACGGCGAGGACCGCCATGTCGTCGTGACGGCCCGTTCCGAGCCACTGGGCAGCGAGCATCTGGACGCGTTCCACCACGGCCTCCGCCGGCATGCCCGCGCACTCCGCCAGCGCGCGCCGCAGCCGGTGCTCGCCGAAGAACTCGTCACCGAGCGGCCCGCCACGCGCCTCGGTGATCCCGTCGGTGTAGAGCAGGCACGTCTCCCCCGGCGCGAGCGTGGTCTCGACCGTTCGGGCGGTCGCCGCGGGCAGCGCACCGACGAGGGTGCCCCGGGTGGGGACGTGCTGCACCTCGCCGTTGTTGCGGACGATCAGGGGCGGCGGGTGCCCTGCGCTCGTCAGCCGCACCCGCACGCGACCTCCTCGACGGCTCACCGAGGCAAGCACCAGCGTGGCGAACCGCGTGTGATGGGAGGTCAGCAGGGCGCCGTTGAGCAGAGTCAGGACCTGCTGGTGGTCCGCCGCGAGCGGCAGCAGCGCGTGCAGGGTGTTGCGGATCTTGCCGGTCAGCACGGCCGCGTCCAGGCCCTTGCCCGCCACGTCACCGAGGACGACGAAGGTTTCCCGCACGGGATCGGCGCCCGGGTGGAAGTCGTAGAAGTCCCCGCCGACGCGTTCGTGGTCCTTGGCCGGACGGTATCCGGCCGCGTAATCCACTCCGTGCACCCGATGCAGGGCCGGGGGGAGCAGTTCCCGCAACAACGTGGAGGTGACGGCGGCCTGTTCGGAGTACAGCCGGGCCGCCGAGAGGGCGGCGCCCGCCCGTGCGGCGAACAGCCGGACGAAGACCTCCTCACCGCCGGAGAAGGACCTCTCGGTGCTGGAACGCAGCAGGACCAACGCTCCCGCGGGCACCCCGTGTCCGGGCAACGGGGCGATGATGACGGAACCCACCGCCCCCGAGAATCCTTCGGGAAGCAGCCAGTCCGGGATGTCGTCGGGGTTGATCCACCGCGCCGGAACGGGCGGGAAGCCCCGTAGTGCCTCGCCGAGGCCGGGAACGCCGCGCGGATCGATCTTCCGGGTCACCTGCGTCACGGGCCCGCCGCGCCGTGCGTACGTCAGGGGGTGGCGCCGGCCGTGCGCGGGAGCGACGAACACGGCCGCCTCGGCCAGATGTTCGGCGGCCATGGAGGCGACCGCCTCCATACAGCGCGGTGGGTTCAGGGTGGACAGGAACGTGCTGGAGACCTCCGCCAGGACGCGGGACCGCTGCTGCGCACTGTGCAGAGCCCCTTCGGCCAGGCGGCGGTCGGTTTCGTCGACCAGCCACCACACCACGTCCCCACCGGCGGACGGAGAGGGGTGCGCCTCGAAGACGCGCTCCTCGATGGCGCCCGTCAGCGGGGCGGGTGTGGAGCCCGTCCCCGCGTCGACGACGCTTCGGTGCGCGTCGGACAGCCAGGCCGGGACGATGTCGTGGAGCCGGTCACCACCCGACGCGTCCGGCAGCAGCGCGCCGGCGGCCCGGTTGAGCTGCACCAGACCGCCGTGCCGGTCTACGACCAGTACGGGACAGGGGGCCTCGCCCCACGTCACACCGACACTGGCGGCGGCGTCGCGCGGGCGGGCCGGAGAGCCGCGGAAAGCGCACACAAGCAGGGGCACGCGTCGTGCGCACCCCACCACCTTCCTGCGCTCGGAAATAGATGCCTTACGGCAACAGTTCCGCATCCGGCTGTCAGGCGCAAGCCGCTTCACACGGTCGATACCGACGGGCCGGGGAGGTGACCCTGCCAAGGGACCGGTCGCCCGCGTATGCGAATCGAGTTCACGCACCTTTGCCTTCGGTGAGAGCGATGCGGACGGTGACCCTCTTGCCCACCGGCTCGCGCTGCACCTCGAAGCCCTCGGCGACGGCCAGGACGATCTCCAGGCCGTGTTGGCCGACCCGGCCGGGTTCGGCAGCCCGGGCCACCGGCAGCACGGGATCGGAGTCCCAGACCGACACCTCGACCCGGCGGCCGACGATCCGCAGGTCCATCAGGATCGGTCCCGGCGCGTACTTGCAGGCGTTGGTGACCATTTCGCTGACGACCAGCTGCGTCAGGTCGAGCGCCCGGGCCGGGACCGCGACGCCGTGTTCGGTCTGCGCGTGCGTCAGGAACAGCACGGCCCGGCGTCGTGCCTCGGCGATACAGCCGACGCCTCCGTCGAACGCCGCGGTGGCCCGTACCGGCTCGTGGGCCATGGCCCACGAGCCGTGCGCGCGGGCCGCGGAACCCGCGGAAGCCGACTTCACCACGTTCACGTGGCCGCCTGTACCCGCCTTCTCCGGCTCCATGGCTCGGATGGTGTTCGAGGACGGGGCGGTCAGCGGGTCGTTAGCATCCCTTCCCTGAGCCGCTTGAGCGTACGGGAGAGCAGACGCGACACATGCATCTGGGAGACGCCGAGGCGTTCCCCGATCTGGGCCTGTGTGAGCTCGTCGACGAAGCGCAGATGCAGGATCAGCCGGTCCCGCTCGCCCAGTTCGGCGATCAACGGGGCCAGGGCGTGGAAGTCCTCCACCAGTTCCAGCGCCGCGTCCTCGGCCCCGATGAAGTCCGCCAGTGCGGTCTCGCCGTCCTCGCTGCTGCCGATCGTGGCGTCCAGGGAGGCCGAGTTGTAGCCGTTGGACGCCAGCCGGGCCTCGATGACCTCCTCCTCGCTCAGGCTCATCAGCTCCGCCAGCTCCTTCACCGTCGGCGTACGGCCCAGCCGGCTGCGCAGCTCCTCGGTCGCCCGCGCCAGTTGGACCCGGGCCTCCTGCAGGCGCCGGGGGACGTGCACGGCCCAGGAGGTGTCCCGGAAGAACCGCTTGATCTCTCCCACGATGTACGGCACGGCGAATGAGGTGAACTCCACCTCACGGGACAGCTCGAACCGGTCGATCGCCTTGATCAGGCCGATCATGCCGACCTGGACGATGTCCTCCCGCTCCTCCGGCCCCCGGCTGCGGAACCGGGCCGCCGCGAAGCGGACCAGGGACATGTTCATCTCGATGAGCGTGTTCCGGGCGTACTGGTATTCGGGCGTACCCTCCTCCAGCACCGCCAACTGGTCGAAGAACACCCGGGACAACGCGCGGGCGTCCTGGGGAGCCACAGCGGAAGGGTCCGTCAGTTCGGGCAACTCGGCCACATCGGGTGCCGTCCGCGCGTCCGTCTTCACCATGCTCGCCCTGGTCAAGGTATTCCCCTCCCGCATCCGTACGGCATCCACGCCGACGACCTGTTGACGACGCCCGCGTACCCGGCTCCGCGCTGCGCATTCCTCCGGGGTTCGAGCGGATGTCCCACCCGCCTCGCTCATCAGCCACCCGCGGTGCGCAGCGCCGCGTCGCGGGAGTCGGTGATCGTGAAGTGGTCGTAGGTACCGCTGATCGTGAGCAGCCGGGCGACGCTGTCCTGGAGCGGGCCGCAAAGGACGAACGCACGGCCGCCGGCGTGGTGCCGCTGGTGCGCGTCGAGGAGGGAGCGGAGCAGTTGGCTGTCGCCGAAGGTCAAGCCTGTGAGATCGACCACCGTGGCCGGCAGACCGCACTCGTCCGCCTCGGTCCAGGCCGCCGCGAGCAGATCACACTCGTCGTAGTCCATTTCGCCGCGAACCGTGACCTCGATGACACGACTGTGCCGTACGACCCGCACGACCGTCTCTGACTCCCACTGCATCCCGTCATCCTGTCACCCTTCGGCCGACGGCGGCGAGCCCGCTCCAGGAGGACGGTCATGCCTGTGACGTGGGCCGTTTCCGGCCCGCGCGGCCGGTGGCCGGTGGCCGGTTCACGGGGGAGAAGGCGACACTATTCACGAAGAAGAAGCAGTCCGCGACCGACCGGCGGGCACGGCCGAGAGCCTGGGCGGGTGACGACGGCGGTGTCATGACGAGGCCGGTGGCTACCGGACGCCGACCTGGTCGATGGTGCTCAGTACCTCCTGAGCCACGCCGTGCTGGCCCTCCCGCTCCATGGTGAGGGCCAGACGCCGCAGGAACGCGTTCTTCAGGGCGTCCTCCTCATCGGGGTCGATGGTCTGCCGCTGAAGGGCTATGGAGATCGCTTCGAGGAATCCGTCGGTGTCGACCTCGGCCTTGCGCCGGTAGTAGTCCGCTCCGATGCGGCTGCGGTCGGAGGAGCCGGCCACCCCCTGCGGCACCCGGTAGAGACAGGGAACGGACGGCAGATAGGCAACCGACGTGCCTCCCGCGGACATACGGAACCAGGCGTGTGCGTCCTCGGAGGCGCGCACGTGCGGGAAGCCGTGGCTGAGGGCCAGTTCGGTGCGCACCGCGACCGTCGACGTGAGCGTGGTGTACCCCGTGTCGACGCCCATGCGGATCCACGCGCCCGGCCCCTCGACCGGGTCGTCGCGGTGTGACTCGATGATTTCCAGCAGCGAAGGCGTGAGCCGTGCGGGCGGGACGAGGGCGCCGGCCTCGTCGATGACGGAGAACGTCGAATACACGAAGTCCACATCGGCGCGCTCGTCGAAGGTCCGGCGGGTCACCTCCAGACGCCGGTGATGCGCGATGTCGTCCGCGTCCTGGAACAAAACGAAGGGCGAGCCGTGCTCCCAGGCCCACTGGACGCCCACATTGCGGCAGAATCCCTGTCCGCGGTTCACGTCCTGCTGCAGGACGGTCGTCCGGTCCGGGTGGCGGTCCTGTAACGCCCGCAGCCGTTCCCGGTCCTCCGCCCGTGGCGAGGCGTCGTCGACGATGACCAATTGCCAGTCCTGGTCGGTCTGCCGGTGCAGACTCTCCAAGCTCTGCGTCAGATACGCGTCCGCTCCCGCCGAGTCCGCGTAGTGCGGCATGACGAAGGTGGCGGTTGTCGGAGAAGCCATTTTTCCCTGCCTCGTCTTTCGTCGAAAGTCCGGTGCCACACGGTGCTGATCATTCAGGTGCCGGCGCGCGGTGGCCACAGAGCCCACGCACGCAGGACCACTTCGGCACCGTAGGCCCAGCACTCCGAGGTGGACGGCGCCCTCGTCCCCGACGATCTGCGGTGTCTGGTTCTTGGGGGCCACCGTGCGGCAGGTCAGGCGCGCACGGCCCCGAAGTGACATCCCCTGTATCGGGCGCCGACAGAGCTTGGCAACTATTTGTCTCCGATCGGCAACTCCTTTGCGCAGACCACTTGGCACCCCCCCCGATGAACTGGCAAATACAGGAGGGCGAGGGCGCCGCCGTCTCGGGCAATCATCCACGCATGGTCATCACACCGGCCGACGGCCGCGCGGGCATCGACGCCGCGCTGGTACGACGCCTGATCGCCGCTCAGTTCCCGCAGTGGGCCGGGTTGTCCGTGGTCCCCGTGGAGGTCGACGGCTGGGACAACCGCACCTACCGCCTCGGTGACGACATGTCGGTCCGGCTGCCCACCGCGGCCGGCTACGTCCCCGCGGTGGACAAGGAGTGCACGTGGCTGCCACACCTGGCGCCGTCCCTGCCCCTCGCCATTCCCACGGTCCTGGCCAAGGGAGCCCCGGACGAGGGATACCCCTTCCCCTGGTCCGTACGCGGCTGGCTGGACGGGAGGGCCTCCGCCCCGGAACGCATCACCGACATGGCGCAGTTCGCGGTCGCCGTCGCGGACTTCCTCCTGGCCCTCCAGCGCTGCGACACCACCGGCGGCCCCCTCGCCGGGGCGCACAGCTGGTACCGCGGGGCGTCGCCGGCCCACTACGACGACGAGACCCGCCGCTGCCTGGCCGCCCTCGAGGGCCGTATCGACACAGAACGGGCCGCCGAGGTCTGGGGGGCCGCCCTCGCCGCCGAATGGCGGGGTACGCCCGTGTGGTTCCACGGGGACATCGCCGGCGGCAATCTGCTGGTGACGGACGGTAAGTTGACGGCCGTCATCGACTTCGGCACCTCGGGGGTCGGCGACCCCGCCTGCGATCTGGTGATCGCGTGGACGATGTTCTCGGGCGACAGCAGAGACGCGTTCCGGCGCACGGTCGGCCAGGACGCCGGCATGTGGGCCCGGGCCCGCGGCTGGGCCCTGTGGAAGGCGATGCTGGTCCTGTCCGAGTGCATCGACACCGATGAGACCTCGGCCGCCGTCAACCGGCGCGTGGTCGACGAGGTCCTCGCCGACCACGGGCGCTTCGCCTAGACGGATGCCGGCTCGCCGAGGTGCTCGAAGACGGGGCATGACCGTGTCGTCCAGCACCTCGGCGGCGTCCCGGCCCCGGCCGTTCGGGCCGGGGCTGACCGGCGACGGTGAGGTCCGCGGAGCGCAGTTCCTCGACCCCGCCCGGAAGCGGTCGATGGTGTGGCACAGCCCCTCCTCCAGCCCCTCCTCCAGCCCCTCCTCCAGCCCCTCCTCCAGGCCGCCGACAGGACGCCGACCCAGGGTCCGGCCGGCCCGCTCGACGGCCGGGCGGCGCCGCGGCGGGTCGTCCTGGGGCAGCTGCCGGGGGCGACCGGCGCGGAGACCCCCGGTCATGCGACTGCACGCGTTGCGGCAGGCGGGGCGCCGGGTGCCCGGTGACGTGGCCGTGGCCGGCTTCGACGACTCCCCCGTGGCCGCCGACTCCGACCCACCGCTGACTTCCGTGCGGCAGCCGCTGGAGGAGATGGACCGGGAGATGGACCGCCTCGTGATCGCCCGCCTCGACAACGAGGAAGTGAGGGAACCGCAGGTGGTCCTGCGCCCCGCGCTGGTCGTACGCCAGTCCGCGTGAGCGCCCGCGCACGGCAGGGGCGCGATCACCGACGGATCGAACCCGCCGGTAACCGCGCTCGGCCGCGCCGCCGGCCGACCGTCTCGAAGATCGACCGCCCCGTCGGCCGACCCCTTCGAAGATCCGCCGACCACCCGCGGCAGCCTCCTCAGGCCGCCCATGCCCTTGCTCCCCTCCCCCGCCGACGTCGCGAGCGCGCGGCGGGCGCCCGCACCGGGAGACGGCCCGACCACGCGGTGGGCACCCGCACCGGAGGCGGCGGCGCCGACGTCCGGCGGCGTCGATCGGGGTGCTGGTCGGCGCCGCCGTGGCATATGCCCGGCCTCGTGGACGCTCAGCTCCCGCCCCTGCCCGCCGAAGGGCCGTTTCATGGCATATGACCCGCCTCGACGGCACCGGGATCCCTGTCCTGACCCGCTGGAAGGCCCACCATTCGGGTGATCCACGGTGCGGCCCCGGTGCCGCGAGGAGCCGGGGAACACGGGCCTGTCGAGCGTTCCGGGCTCGACCGGTGGTCGATTCGAAGTGGCAGCGTGCCGATGCCGGGCCGAGACTGAATTTGGCGGTTCGTGATCAGGAAAAGAGCACGCGCCTCGAGCTTTTCCATGGCTCGGTGAGCCGTTTTCCTCTGTGCTCGAGGGCCCCGCACCCCGCCACCGGCGGCCCTCGGCGACCCAGACGTTCTCCAGGAGTTCGAATGGTGGAGCAGTCCTCCGAGGTCCATATAGCCGGGCCGGACGAAGGCATCGTCACCAGGCGGAATGACGCCGGCACGGCAGGGACGGGCGTCGAGAGCGCCCTCGCGGACGCCCTGGCCGCCGTCGTGTGCGCCGACCGCGTCGCGGTCGACAGCCACTTCTTCCAGGATCTCGGTGCCAACTCCCTGGTGATGGCCCAGTTCTGCGCGCGCGTCAGGAAGAGAGTGGACCTGCCGTCGCCGTCCATGAAGGACATCTACCGGCACCCCACGATCCGGAGCCTGGCGGCAGCCCTCGCGACGGCCGCCCCGCATCCGGCCGCGTCACCGGCCCCCGCCGCACCGTCGACGCCGGAGCAGTCGCCGGCTCCGGTGACGCGGGCGAGCCGGTGGACCCATGCCCTCTGCGGAACGTTCCAGCTGCTGGCGTTCCTGACCTACTCCCTGGTCGCCGGGTTCATCACCGCCGCAGGATACGAGTGGGTGGCCTCCGGTTCGGGCCTGGCCGGCATCTACCTGCGGTCGTTCCTGTTCGGCGGCCTCGGCTTCATCGCTCTCTGTCTCTTCCCGATCATCGCCAAATGGCTGCTCGTCGGCCGCTGGAAACCCGGGGAGTTCCCCCTCTGGGGCCTGTCGTATCTGCGCTTCTGGCTGGTCAAGGTACTGCTGCACGCGAATCCGATGATTCTCCTCGTCGGGACTCCGCTGTACGTGCTGTACCTCCGGGCGCTCGGCGCACGGGTCGGCAAGGGTGTCGCCATCCTGTCCCACTCCGTCCCGGTCTGCACCGACCTGGTCACGATCGGTGCCGGCACCGTGATCCGCAAGGACTCCTTCCTCCTCGGCTACCGGGCGCACGCGGGGCGCATCCAGACCGGCCGCATCACAATCGGCCGCGACGCGTTCATCGGCGAGAAGACCGTCCTGGACATCGACACCTCGATGGGCGACGGCGCACAGCTCGGGCACGCGTCCGCCCTGCACCGGGGCCAGGCGGTCCCGGACGGTCAGCGCTGGCACGGGTCGCCGGCGCAGCCGACGGAGACCGACTACCTGCGGGTCGCCCCGGCCGCCTGCGGCACCGGGCGCCGGTTCTGGTTCGGCCTCGGCACGCTGCTCCAGCTGTTCCTGCTGTACATACCGCTGACCGTCGGCGGGCTGTACATGCTGTTCACCGGCGTGCCGGCGATCGGCAGGCGCCTCGACCCGCAGACGGCCGCGCTGTCGCGGCCGGAGCTGATCGACGACGCGCTGATCCTGTCCCTCGTGCTGTTCTTCGGCTTCCTGGTGCTGGGCCTCGTCGCGCTGCGCACCGTTCCGCGGCTGCTGAGTCTCGCCGTCAAGCCGGACCGCGTGTATCCGCTGTACGGATTCCACTACGCGGTGCACCGGGCGATGGCCCGCATGACGAACATCAGGTTCTTCACCTGGCTCTTCGGTGACAGCTCCTACATCGTGTACTACCTGAGAGCGATCGGGTACGACCTGTCGCACGTCGAGCAGACCGGGTCGAACTTCGGCACCGAGGTGCAGCACGAGAACCCCCTGCTGGTCTCCGTCGGCAGCGGGACGATGGTGGCCGACGGACTCTCCATCATGAACGCGGACTACTCCAGCACGTCCTTCCGGGTGTCCCGGGCGTCGATCGGTCCGCACAACTTCCTGGGCAACAACATCGCCTATCCCACGGGCGCCAGGACGGGCGAGAACTGCCTGCTCGCGACGAAGGTGATGGTTCCCCTCGACGGCGAGGTCAGGGAAGGCGTGGGGCTCCTCGGTTCGCCCAGCTTCGAGATCCCCCGGTCGGTGGAGCGCGACTCACGGTTCGACGACCTCAGGACAGGCGACACACTGCGCCGTCGTCTCGCCGCGAAGAACCGCTACAACCTCCGCTCTATGATCCTGATGCTGTTCGCCCGCTGGGTGCACACCTTCGTGCTCACGCTCTTCGCGCTCGTCTCCGTGGACATGTACGGCGTGGTCGGACACGTGGTGATCGCCCTGTATCTGGCGGTGACGCTCGCCTTCTCCCTCGCGTACTACGTCCTGGTGGAACGCTGCATCAACTGGTTCCGCGCGCTGCGGCCCCGGTTGTGTTCCATCTACGACCCGTACTTCTGGTGGCACGAGCGCCTGTGGAAGGTTCCGGACCGGCACCTCGTCATCCTCAACGGAACGCCGTTCAAGAGCCTCGTCTGGCGGCTGCTGGGGGTGCGCATCGGCCGCCGGGTCTTCGACGACGGCTGCTATCTGACCGAGCGGACCCTCGCCACCATCGGGGACGACTGCACCCTCAACGCCGGCAGCAAGATCCAGTGCCACTCGCAGGAGGACGGCACCTTCAAGTCCGACGTCATCACGCTCGGTGCCGGCTGCACGCTGGGCGTCGGCGCCCACGTGCACTACGGCGTCACGATCGGCGACGGCGCGGTGCTGGCGCCCGACTCCTTCCTCATGAAGGGCGAGGAAGTTCCCCCGCACGCCCGGTGGGGCGGCAACCCCGCCGTGGACATGCCGGATGCCGCCGAGCAGTCCTGCGGCACCGTCCCGGCGACACCACCGTCTTCGGCCGACGCCGCCGCGACGACCGCGAGTTGAGGAAGGCCATTCGATGGGAACGCACGTGGAAGCGGACCGGGAGTTCTGGAGCCGGGTGCTGACCGCCGGCGGTGCCACCACGGTGCCGCGATGGGTGCGGGAGCCGGTTCCGGGAGCGGCCGAGTACGAGGCGGTCGTGCCGGACGGCGTGGCGGACGAGGCGCGTGGACTGGTCCAGCGGTCGGGAGTGCCGGTCAGTGCGCTGCTGCTGGCCGCGCACGCCAAGGTGCTGGCCGCGCTGTCCGGTGAGCCCGAGGTGGTGACGGGGTACGCCGCCGGGGTGCGGGGCGAGCCGCTGCCGTGCCGTCTGGTGGTTCCCCCCGGGTCCTGGCGCGCACTGGTGTCGGCCGCTCACCACGCCGAGGCCGAGGTGCTCGCGCACCGGGAGTTCCCGGTGGACGAACTGTGGCGGGAGCTGGGTGCGGCGGAGCCGTCGTACGAGGTGGTGTGCGGCCCGATGGAGGCCGAGGACGCCCTGGTCGACCACGGCGTCCTGCACGTGCGCTGGGCCGACCGGGAGGGACGGCTCAGGCTCCGGCTGCGGTACCGCACGGACCTCCTGGACGCCGAGGCCGCGGCCCGGATCGCCGGCTACCACCTCTCGGCGCTCCGGCTGATGACGGCCGACGTGGACGCCGACCACACCCGGCAGAGCCTGCTGTCGCCCGAGGAGGTGCGCGAGCAGCTGGAAGGGCTGGCCGGGCCCCACCGGCCGCTGCCGGACGCGCGGGCGCACGAACTGTTCGAGCAGCGTGCGCGGGCGCACCCGGACACGGTGGCGGCCGTGCACGGCGAACGGGAGTGGACCTACGGCGAACTCGACGCGCGCGCCAACCGGCTGGCACGTGCGCTGCTGGCGCGGGGACTGGGCCGCGAGGACGTGGTCGCGGTGGTGACCGAACGCCATCTCGACTGGCTGGCCGCGACCCTGGCCGTCTTCAAGGCGGGCGGCGCGTACCTGCCGATCGAGCCGCACTTCCCGGCCGGTCGCATCGCGGCGACCCTGTCGCGGGCCGATTGCCGGCTGGTCCTGACCGAGTCCGGCAGCACCCGGACACTCGACGAGGCACTGGCCACGCTGCCGGGGACCCGGCGGCTGCTGATCGACGACGCGTACGCCGAACCGCACGCCGACAGTGCCCCCGGGGTGAGGGTCGACGCCGGCCAGCTGGCCTACATCTACTTCACGTCCGGCTCCACCGGTGAGCCGAAGGGCGCGATGTGCGAGCACGCGGGCATGCTCAACCACCTCTTCGCCAAGATCGACGACCTGGGGATCGGCGAGGGGTCCGTGGTGGCGCAGACCGCCCCGCAGTGTTTCGACATCTCGCTGTGGCAGCTGGTGTCGTCGCTGCTGGTGGGCGGCCGGACGCTGCTGGTCGGGCAGGACGTGATCGTGGACGTGGAGCGGTTCGTCGACACCCTGGTGCGCGGCCGGGTCGCTGTGGCGCAGCTCGTGCCCTCCTATCTGGAGGTCGTCGTCGCGTACCTGGAGCAGCGTCCCCGCGCCCTTCCGGACCTGCGGTGCGTGTCGGTGACCGGCGAGGCGCTGAAGCGGGAGCTGGTCCAGCGCTGGTTCGCGATCCAGCCGGGGATCAGGCTGGTCAACGCCTACGGGCTGACCGAGACGTCGGACGACACCAACCACGAGGTCATGGACGAGGTGCCCGAGCGCGTACTGCTGGGGCGCGCGGTCAACAACGTCCGCGTCCACGTCGTGGACGAACACCTGTCACTGGTGCCGCTGGGTGCCCCGGGACTGATCGCGTTCTCGGGTGTCTGTGTGGGCCGGGGCTACGTCAACGACCCCGAGCGGACCCGTGAGGCCTACCGGAAGGACCCGTACCGGCCCGGCGAACGGCTCTACCTCGGGGGCGACTGGGGACGCTGGCAGCCCGGCGGCAAGCTGGAGTTCCTCGGACGGCGGGACAACCAGGTCAAGATCCGGGGCTTCCGCATCGAGATCGGCGAGATCGAGAACGCCCTGCTGCGAGTGGCCGGGGTGCGGGACGGCGCGGTCGTCTGCACCGAGCGGGCCGACGGGAGCAAGCACCTGATCGCCTTCTACACGGGCGGCCGCCGGCAACCGGACGAGCTCCGCGAGGCGCTCGGCACGGTGCTGCCCGCCTACATGGTCCCCTCCGCCTTCCACTGGCAGGAGAGCCTCCCGCTGACCGCCAACGGCAAGACCGACCGCAAGGCCCTGACCGCGCTGGCCGAACGGACGGAAGCACCGGCCGCCGAGGGCGACGCGCCCCTCGGGCACGACCGCGCGCCGCGCACGCCGACCGAGCGGAAGCTGGCGGCGACCTGGGCCGGTCTGCTGGGCGTGCCCGAGCACCGGATCGGCCGGCAGGACCACTTCTTCGACTCCGGCGGCACCTCCCTGACGGCCGTCAGACTCACCATCGCGCTCGACCGCGCGGTGTCGCTCAAGGACATCACCCGGCACCCCGTCCTCGCCGACCTGGCCGCCCTCCTCGACGGCGCGGCCCGGCAGCATCCGGAGCTGCTCCAGCCGCTGTCCCCGGCGGGCGGTGCGCCGGAGTGCGCGCTGGTCTGCTTCCCCTACGCGGGTGGCAATGCCGTCAACTACCAGCCGATGGCGAGCGCGTTGGCGGGCAGCGGCATGGCGGTCCTCGCTGTGGACCTGCCCGGTCACGACCTGGCCGCCCACCACGAGCCGTTCGCGTCGATCGAGCAGGTGGCGGAGCGGGTGGCCGACGAGATCACCGCGCGTGGCCTGACCCGGGTCCTGCTGTGGGGTCACTCGTCGGGCACCGCGCCGGCCCTGGAGACGGCCAGGAGACTCCTGGAGCGCGGGGTGGACGTGACACGGGTGTTCCTCGGTGCGCAGCTGCTCGGTACCGCCCCCGACCGGCGCGCCGCCGTCGGCGAACTGACGAGCCTCGGCGACGCCGAGATCGCCGCTCGGCTCGCCGCGGACAGCGGCTACACCGAACTCGCGGAGCTGAACGAGCGGCACGCCGAGCACATCGGCGCCGCC
Source organism: Streptomyces sp. NPDC044061 (assembly GCF_056434305.1). NCBI lineage: Bacteria > Bacillati > Actinomycetota > Actinomycetes > Kitasatosporales > Streptomycetaceae > Streptomyces > Streptomyces sp. NPDC044061. The sequence continues at coordinate 89,984 of NZ_JBWKFL010000009.1, forward strand.
TACCGGCACGACTGCGTCTCCGCGCACCGCTACTTCTGCGAGGTCCTGGACAGCGGCCGGCCGGCGAAGCTGCCCCTGCCGGTCTCGGTGGTGGTCGCCGCCGACGACCCGCACACCTCCGGCCACGCCCGGCACCACCGGGACTGGCTGCTCCTGGCCGAGCACGTGGACCTGCACGAACTCCCCGACGGCGGCCACTACTTCACCCGCACCCGCCCGGCCGAGGCAGCACAGGCCGTCCTGGGTGTCGTGGCACCGCTGGCCTCCTCCTGAGACGCAACCGAAGGGATACCGAGATGTCGTCCTCACCCTTGGCAGCACCCCTCGACGTGGAGCTGCGGCCGGACAGACCCGCGATCCTGCATGTCGAGGGTCCACCGGACGCGCCGAGTTGGGCGGCCGCGCACCGCGAGTCGGTGCGCGCGCAGGTCGCCGAGCACGGGGCGCTGCTCGTGCGCGGCCTGGAGCTGCGCGAGACCTCCCAGGTCGGCGCCGTCTTCGAGGGGCTCACCGGTGGTCTCATGCGGGAGCGGGAGGCCTTCGCCCCACGTGAGGCGTACGGCCCTGGCCTGTACGCCTCCACGACGTGGCCGGCCAACCAGCCGATGTGCATGCACCACGAACTGAGCTACACGCTGGAGGTCCCCGGCCTCATGCTGTTCGCGTGTCTCTCCGCGCCCACTCAGGGCGGGGCGACCGCCGTGGCCGACGCCGAAGAGGTGCTCCAGGCCCTGCCCACGGGGCTGACGGAGCGGTTCGAGCGTGAGGGCTGGCTGCTGACCCGCAGCTACAACGACGAGATCGGGGCGTCCCTGGCGGAGTCGTTCGGCACCGACGACCGCGCCGAGATCGAGCGCTACTGCGCCGCCAACGCCATCGACTTCACCTGGACGCCCAACGGCTCCCTGCACACCGAGCAGCGCCGCAGCGCCGTCGTACGGCACCCGCTCACGGGCCGGCGCTGCTGGTTCAACCAGGTCGCCTTCCTCAACCAGTGGACGCTGGACCCGGAGGTCCGCGAGTACATGGTGGACGTCTACGGCGAGGACGGGCTGCCCTTCAACACCCGCTACGGAGACGGCAGCCCGATCGGCGAGGACGTCGTACGGCTGCTCAACACCGCCTACGAAGCGCACACCCGGCGCGAGCCCTGGCAGGCCGGTGACCTGATGCTCGTCGACAACATCCGCACCGCGCACAGCCGGGAGGCCTTCACCGGTGAGCGGCAGGTGCTGGTCGGCATGGCCGAGCCCCGCCGCCTGGCCGACGGCTGCCCCACCCCGGAGGCGAGCCGGCGATGACCCACTCGATGTCAGCGGCCGCCCGGTCGGCCACGCCGCACGCGGCCTCGGTGCCGACGTTCGCGGTCATCTCCGGTACGCAGGTGCAGGAGGCGCTCAGCGGGCGCGAGAAGGAGATCGTGGAGCTGGTCGAGGCCACCTACCGGCTGCACGGCGCCGGGGACTCGGTGAACCCCCCGTCGTACTTCCTGCGCTTCCCGGACCGTCCCAGCGCACGGATCATCGCGCTGCCGGCCTCCATCGGCGGGTCGGTCCACGTGGACGGCCTGAAGTGGATCTCCAGCTTTCCGGACAACGTGGGTGCCGGGCTGCCCCGGGCCTCCGCGGTCCTCATCCTCAACGACCCCGAGACGGGCTACCCCTTCGCCTGCCTGGAGAGCTCCATCATCAGCGCGACCAGGACGGCGGCGTCCGCCGCGCTGGCCGCGGACTGGTTCAGCCGCTCCCGGCCCCGCCCGAGGCGGATCGGGTTCTTCGGCACGGGCCTGATCGCCCGCTACATCCACACCTTCCTGGCCGGCACCGGCTGGACCTTCGACACCATCTTCGTGCACGACGTGTCCGCCGACAGCACGGCCGGCTTCCGCGGCTATCTGGACCAGGCCGGGACCGCCGCGAAGGTCACCGTCCACGAACGCGCCGAGGACCTCGTCCGCTCCAGCGACCTCGTGGTCTTCGCCACCGTGGCCGGTGCGCCCCATGTCACGGACCCGGCCTGGTTCGCCCACAACCCGCTGGTCCTGCACATCTCGCTGCGCGACCTCGCGCCCGAGGTCCTGCTGGGCTCGGCCAACTTCGTCGACGACGTCGAGCACTGCCTGAAGGCCGACACGTCGCCCCACCTGGTCGAGCAGCGCACCGGCAACCGCGACTTCCTGAACGGCACCCTCAACGACGTGATGCTCGGCCGTGCCGCCCCGCCCACCGACCGCCCGGTGATCTTCTCGCCGTTCGGACTCGGCGTCCTCGACCTCGCCGTCGGCAAGTACGTCTACGACGAAGCAGCAGGGGCGGGCAACCTCCGCCTCATCGACGACTTCTTCCACGACCTGCGCCGGTACGGCTGAGGCTGTCGCCCTCGGCCCTGGCACCAGGAGGCCCACCGTGCCCGTAATTTCCGCTCCCCATGATTTCAACGAAGGCCGGCTCTTCGTCGACCTCGAGTCGATCTTCGGACACCCCCTCTACCTGAAGTGCGAGGGTTTCAACTTCGCCGGCTCCATCAAGTTGAAGGCCGCGAACGAGATGGTGGAGAGCGCCGAGCGGGACGGGGTCCTGACGCCGGATTCCATCCTCGTCGAATCCTCCTCCGGGAACCTGGGCGTGGCGCTCAGCATGATCGCCGCGAGCAAGGGCTACCGGTTCCTGTGCGTGACGGACTCCCGTTGCAACCTGTCGACCAGACTGCTGATGGAGGCGCTCGGCAGCCAGGTGCACGTCGTGGCCGACCTGGACGAGAACGGCGGGTTCCTCGGCACCCGGATCGAGTACGTCCGCTCGCTGTGCGCGTCCGACGAGCGGTACGTGTGGCTCAGCCAGTACACCAACTCGGGCAACTGGCGGGCGCACTACCGCACGACGGCGCCGGAGATCGCCGCTCACTTCCCGCGGCTGGACGTGCTGTTCATCGGCGCGGGCACCGCCGGGACCCTGATGGGCTGCGCGCGCTACTTCCGGGAGTGGCACCGGCCCGTGCGGATCGTCGCCATCGACAGCGTGGGCTCGGTGGCGTTCGGCGGCGAGCCGGGCCGCCGGATGATCCCCGGCCTGGGGATGAGCATGGTTCCCCCGCTGCTCGACGAGTCCTTCGTGGACGAGGTCATCCAGGTGGAGGAGGCGGACACCATCCGTACCTGTCACCGCATGGCCAGACGGGGCTTCCTGTTCGGCGGCTCCACGGGGACGGTGGTCAGCGGCGCGACGGACTGGCTGGCCCAGCACGACACGCACGGCCTCACCGCGGTGGCCATCGCACCCGACCTCGGCGAGCGGTACCTCGACACCATCTACCAGAGCAACTGGCTGCAGGACCTGTACGGCGATCACATACTCGACTCCGAACAGGTGAGCACCACGTCCGAGAAGAACAAGGCCGGCTCGCGGGCGCCGAGCCGCCGGCCGAGACGGTAGCGGCGCCTCCCTCGGGCCACGGCGCGGAGCCGACAAGGGCTCCGCGCCGCTGGTCCGCTCCGGTCCGCTCCGGTCTTAGGAGGCGCCGAAGGCGTCGACGCCCGTCAGCTCCGCGGACAGCGCCCACAGCCGCGCCGCCTGTTCGGGGTCCGTCGCCCAGGCCTTGACGCCGAAGCGCTCGTCGCCCTCGGACGCGGGCTCGGCGATGTCGCAGTCCTCGAGGTAGACGCCGCCCGTGCCCTCCAGCTGGGGCGAGGTCGCCGCCCACACCTGGGTGGCCGCGCCCTGCTGCGGGGACTTGAAGCCCTCGGGGTTGAGCACGTTGCCCTGCTCGTCGATCCAGCCGCGCTCCACCATCTCCTCCTTGGGCAGGTGCCGCTGGAGCGGGGTGATGATGCCGCCCGGGTGGAGCGAGAAGGCGCGCACGCCGTGCTCCTTGCCGAGCCTGTCGAGCTGGACGGCGAAGAGGACGTTCGCCGTCTTGGCCTGGCCGTAGGCCTCCCACTTGTCGTAGCCGCGCTGCCAGTGGACGTCGTCCCAGCGGATGCCGGAGAAGTGGTGGCCGCGGGAGGAGACGGCGACCACCCGGGCGCCGCCGGGTTCGATCGCCGGCCAGAGCCGGTTCACCAGGGCGAAGTGCCCCAGGTGGTTGGTGGCGAACTGGGCCTCCCAGCCGGGCCCGACCCGGGTCTCCGGGCACGCCATGATCCCGGCGTTGTCGATCATGATGTCGACGGTGCGGCCGGAGGCGAGGAACCGCTCGGCGAACGCCCGCACGCTCTCCAGGTCCCCCAGGTCGAGCTCGTCCAGTTCGACGCCGCCCACGCCCGCCAGCGCCTCCCGGGCGGCGTCCGGACGGCGGGCCGGCACGACGACCTCGGCGCCCGCCCTGGTCAGCGCCCGGGTGGTCTCCAGGCCGAGTCCGGAGTAGCCGCCGGTGACGATCGCGAGCTTTCCGGTGAGGTCGATGCCCCGGAGGACCTCGTCGGCGGTGCTCTCGGCGCCGAACCCCGAGCCGATCTTGTGCTGTGCAGTGGTCATGACCGGAACGCTACGAATTGGAGCGCGCTCGAAGTCAAACGGAAACGCCCGTACGGCCCTGCCGGCGCGTGCACCCCGGTCATGTCCTGGCCTCCTGGCTGTCCGCGGCGGTGACGGTGTGGGACGGTGCCGGTACCGCCCCGGGCCGGCGGTAGACGTACGGCGGTGCCTCGGGCCGGCCCCCGTCGGCCAGGTCGCGGACGAGGTGATGGTCGGGGGACAGCGCGCACGCCGGGTCGGTGCGGGTGGCGTCGCCGGTGAGCGCGAACGCCTGGCAGCGGCAGCCGCCGAAGTCCTCCTCGCGGCGGGGGCACTCGCCGCAGGGGCCCGTCATCCAGCCGGTGCCGCGGAAGCGGTTGAAGGCCGGGGACCGCTCCCAGATCCAGGCGAGCGGACGGTCGCGCACATTGGGCGGTTCGAGGTCAGGCAGGGAGGCGGCGGCCGGGCAGGGCAGCGCGGTGCCGTCCGGTGCGACGGTGAGCGAGACCGCGCCCCAGCCGCCCATGCAGGGCTTGGCGACGCCGTCGAAGTAGTCGGGGACGACCCACACCAGGTCGATGCGCCCGGCGAGTTGGTCCCGGCGGCGTTCGACGGTCTCCCGGGCGCGGGCGAGCTGGTCGCGGGTGGGCAGCAGCGCGGCGCGGTTGAGCAGGCCCCAGCCGTAGAACTGCGTGTTGGCCAGCTCGATGCGGTCCACTCCCCAGGCCATGCCCAGCTCGATGAGCGCGTCGACGGCGTCGAGGTTGTCGCGGTGCAGTACGACGTTGAGGCCGAGCGGGAGCCCGGCCCGGCGGACCAGAGCCGCGGCCCGTTCTTTCGCGGCGAAGGAGGAGGGGCGTCCGGCGATGCGGTCGTTGGCGCCGGACTCGGCGTGCTGCACGGAGAGTTGGACGCTGCGCAGCCCGGCCCCGGTGAGCGCGGCCAGCCGGGCCTCGTCCAGGCCGGTGCCGCTGGTGACCAACTGGGTGTAGATCCCGGCGGCTTCGGCGGCGGCGACGATCCGCTCGAGGTCGTCCCGCAGCAGCGGCTCGCCGCCGGACAGATGCGTGTGCACGATGCCCAGCTCACCGGCCTGGCGCAGCACGTCGGTCCACTGGTCGGTGGTCAGTTCCGTGGAGCGACGGGCCAGTTCGAGCGGGTTCGAACAGTAGGGGCAGTGCAGCGGGCAGGCGTGGGTGAGTTCGGCGAGCAGCGCCCAGGGGCGTGCGGGGTTCCCGGCGGAGACGGCCTTCACGTCGGTCACCTGAGCCAGCCCTCCTGCCGCATGCGGTCCAGGAATGAGGGGACGGTGGCGGCCACCGGTGCGCCGGGGAAGCGCCCGGCCAGCTCACCGACGATCCCGTGCACGGTACGGGTCCCGTCGCACAGGCCGACGACGGTGCCGGCGTGTCCTTCCAGGACGACCACGCGTTCCGGCATGACCAGCAGGTCGGCGCCGCGTACGGCGTCGTGCCGCAGCGCCAGCGCGGGGGCGAGGGCGGGGCACCACTGGTTGTCGGGCTCGGGCATCACACGCGCTCCCGCCGGTCGTCCCGGTGCTGCGGTCCGGCCTGCTCGGGCCGGCCGGCTCGCTCGTCCTGCCCGTCGGGCTCGGGCCGGCCGGCGTGCTGCACGGCGTCGAGCAGGGCCCACAGCACGTCGCACTTGAAGGAGAGCGCGGCCACGGCCCGTTGCTGGTCCCGGCGGGTGCGGGCCCACTCGAGGACGAGTTCCAGCGCCTCGGCGCTGTCGCGCCGGCCCTGGTCGACGCGGGTGCGGAAGTAGGCGAGCCCGTCCTGGGCGATCCAGGAGTAGTGGCGCTCGAACGCCTCGATGCGCAGGCGCATCAGGTCGGGAGCGGTCAGCTCGGTGAGCGAGGCGGCGACGGCCTCCAGGGGTGAGCGCAGGCGGCAGAAGTTGACGTAGCCCTCGACGGCCAGCCGTACGCCCGGCAGTACCTCCTCGCCCGACAGCAGGGTCCGGCGGTCCAGGCCGGCCGCCTCGCCGAGTCGCAGCCAGCGCTCGATGCCGCCCTCGGCCTCGCCGCGCCCGTCGTGGTCCTCGATCCGCCGCACCCACTTGCGCCGCAGCCGCGACGAGTCCAGCTTGGCGACGATCAGCGCGTCCTTGACCGGAATATGACGCTGGTAGTGGAAGCGGTTGGTGATCCAGCGGCGCAGCTCGGCCGGGGTGAGATCGCCCTGGTGCATGCGGACGTTGAAGGGATGGCGGTCGTGGTAGCGCCCCTGGCCCACCTCGCGCAGGCGGGCCTCGAACTCGGCGGGGCTCCAGGGCTCCGTCGGCGGGACAAGTGTCGTGGTCACAGCTCGATCACCATTCCGTCTTCGGCCACCTCGAGGCCCAGCCGGGCGAGCCGCTTGTGCTGCGGTGCGGCGGGGTCGACGAGGGGATTCGTGTTGTTGAGGTGCGTGTAGAGACAGCGGGCGGACAGCGTGGCGAGGATGCGCGCGGTGCCGCCCGGTCCGTCGATGGGCAGGTGGCCCATGCCCGTGGCGGTGCGGGTGGAGATGCCGGTGTGGCGGGGCTCCGCGTCGTCCCAGAAGGTGCCGTCGACGATGACGCAGTCGGCCTCGGCGGCGGCCTGCCGCAGCGCCTCGGACCATTCGGCCACGGCGGGTGCGTAGAGGGCGGATCCGCCGGTGGCCGGGTCGTACAGGTGCAGCGCGACGACCCAGGCGTCGTGCCCGGGGGCGTCGGCGGCGTAGCGCGGGCGCTTGCCCGAGACGGGCACCGCGCTGATCCGTACGCCGGATGCGTGCGCGTCGGCGGTCAGCGGCCGCGCGCCCCGGCAGTCCAGTTCCCGCCAGGTCAGGTCGGTGTAGGGGGTGAGCACCCGGCTCAGGCGCAGTCGGTCGTCGAGGGCCTGGCGGACCGGGGCGGTGGCGAGGATCTCCAGGCCGTCGGCCTCGCGCAGCCGCCAGATGCCCAGGGTGTGGTCGAGTTCGGCGTCGGTGAGGACGACTCCGGCGATCGGCGTCTGCCGGGGCCGGGGCCCCGGGGTGAGGACCGGGTGGGCCTCGATCTGGTCGCCGATGTCGGGGGTGGCGTTGACGAGGTACCACCGGCCCTCGTCGGCACGGACGGCAAGCGAGGCGTGTCTGCGGCGCCGACCTGAGTGGGCGCGTGCCCCGGAGCACCCGGGGCACGCGCAGTTCCACTGGGGGATGCCGCCGCCGGCCGCGGTGCCCAGCACCTGCAGCAGCATGCCGGCGGCTAGCGGACGCTGAGCGAGTAGGCGGTGACCTCGAGCGCGGTGTCGACGATCGCGTACCCGGGCGTCTGCCACGCGGTCTGCTCGGTCTCCTCCGCGGTCCCGGCCGCCTGCTCGACCTGCTCGATGGCTTCGTTCATGGTGCGTACCTTCCTTTCGGCAAGGGTGAGTTGACCCTCCCTGGTCGGGAGGGGGGTCTTCACTTGAGGGTCACCTGGAGGACGAGGTCCATACCGGGGCCGCGGTCGCTCGTGCCCAGCCAGAGCTGGTCGGCGCCGGGTACCTTGGCAATTCCGCGCAGCCGCCCGTAGACATTGGTGTAGTACGACGTCGCCGGTCCGATGTTCCGACCGGAGGAGTCGATCGGCAGCGACCACAGCCGCTCCCCGCGCAGGGCCGTCGCGTAGATGACGTCGTTGACGATGGCGATCTGGCCGGGTACTCCGCCCTGGGCCGGATTCCAGACGAACTTGGGATTCGTCATGCCCTTGGCGGAGCACGGGCCCTCGCAGGCGGGCCAGCCGTAGTTCCTGCCCGGCTCGATCTGGTTCAGTTCGTCCCAGGTGGCCTCGCCGATCTCGTCCTCCCACAGCCTGCCGCGCGCATCCCACGCCAAGCCCTGGGGGTTGCGGTGACCGAGGCTGTAGACACGATTGCCGAACGGGTTGCCGGGCGCCGCCGCACCGGTCCTGGTGATGCGCAGGATCTTCCCGTTGAGGGAGTTCGGGTCCTGTGCCAGATTCCCGGTCAGGGCATCGCCGGTGGTCACGTACAGATATCCGTCGGGTCCGAAGGCGATCTTGCCGCCGTTGTGGTCCCCACCCCGCTTGATTCCGTCGACCAGGACGGAGTAGCCGCTGAGCGTGGAGCCGTTGAAGCGCATCTTCACGACACGGGTGTCGTTGGCGGCCGTGTGGACGAAGAACACGTCCTGGTCCGTCGTGCCGTTCCAGGTCGGTGAGGGCGCGACCCCCAGCAGCCCGCCGACGCCCACCCCGGGGCCGCCGGTCCCGATGGCCGTGTAGGGCACCGTCCCCACCAGCTTCTTGGTGCCGTCCCGCTCCTGCAGATAGACCTGGGACGTGTGACGCTCGGTCACCAGTGCTGCCCTGCCGCTCGGCAGGAAGGAGATGGCCCAGGGCCTGGTCCACTTGTCGGAGAGGGTGGACACGCCCGACGGCGAGCCGCCGACGACCGCTCGGGCCTCTGTCCCGGGGCCCGTCGCCGATGGGGCCGCGGTCGCCGGCGGCTGGACGGCGATGAGAAGAGCGGCTGCGGCGGTGCCCGCGGCTACGCCCGGACGGACGCGACGCAGCGCCGAATGCGCCAAGCGTGACATGTGATGCCTTTCTACCGTGTCTGACGGCCGCATGATGCGTGACGGGAATGGTGCGACCGAATGCGAACGACAGGTGCGCTCAATGAGTATTGAGCGCGCCCCTTGAAACGATGACCAGTCGGACCCCGCCATCCAGCTGACGGGCTATTCCGTGGCGACGCGAATACTGCGGCGCGGCTGGACAAAGGGTTCACGAAAATGATCCTGGGCTCGACTCGCCGACCACCGGTGCACCGGCGTCGGAAATCCCCTCCTACGAGTGACCGGTCGTCATGGCAGTTGGGGCAGCGTCACTTCCGGAATCGACTGAGCGTCCACGGGCGGCCATGGATCTACCGCTCGGGCGAGCAGTCGGCCTGGCCGCCGACGGGCTGCTTCGGCGTGCCCGGGGCGGCCGAGGCCGCCGCGGGGCTCGGCACGGACGCCGTGGCGGGCGTCGGGCTCGGGGACTCGGCCGGGCTCGGCGACTCGTGCGTGGACCGGCTCGGACCGAGGCACGGAGGCGGGAGGGCGGGGGCTGTCGGCTGGGACGCATCGCTCGCGCTCTGCGCCCCGATACAGTCGACGAACTGCACGAAGCCGGGCCGGTCGACGCCGTCCGCGACCACGAAGTCACGGGCCGGGTGGCTGCGGAACAGGCACATGTCGTAGCGGGCGACCGCCGGAGGGGTGTCCTTCGGTGCGGCCGTGCGGTACTCGTGGCGGCCCACCAACTGGCAGGAGTCGTAACGGATCAGCGGTCCGCGCGGACCCACCGTGTAACGATGCGGGCGGACGTCGGCGGAGAAGTCCCGGTAGCCGAGGGCGGTGTCGTCGCAGTCGCTGAAGTGGACCGTCCCGCTCTTCCACACGCAGTCGATGACCACCGCGTCGGGATTGCGCACCTCGAAACGGATGTCCTGGGCGTGGAACCGCTGCACCGAGTCATGGTGCTGGGCGACGGGGAAACGGAAGAAGGTGCTGGTGGTGCCGTAGGCCTCGGTGCTCTGCGGGCGTTTGCCGGTGATGATGTACGAGCCGCCCCGGCAGGCGATCGATCCGCCGTAGGGGAATTCCAGGAAATTCCCCCACTCGTATTCGACTTTCATGTCGGTGAACCAGTAGTTGAGGAACTGGTCCTGGTCGTTCGGTTCCTCCTGACCGCGCCGTGTGAGCCCCGAGTAGAGAAACGCCCGGCGATAACTCCCGCCGACCCGGCACGCCTCCCATCGCATCTCCGAATTGGTGTTCGTGCCGTCCAGGGCGAGCCCGTACTCCCATTCCCCGGACCACTCGCACTCCGAGAACCGGTAGTCCTGCGCCTGCCCGGTCGAGTACGAGTTGAAGAAGGAGGCGCCGGGCGTGGCCGAGCGGAACGTCATGCGCTCGAAGGAGAGGTTCGACCAGACGTCCTCGTTGCGGCAGAGATGGGAGCCGGGCCCGGTGTCCGGGCGGAACACGAGGGTCGTCATGCGCTTGCCCGCCCCGGAGAAGCGCAGGCCGTTCGCGGGCCGCGGCGGAGCGGTGCCGTTCAGCAGCGCGTGCGGACGGGTGATGAGGAACTCGCCGGCCGGGATCTCGATGACGACGCGTCCGACCCTCCCGGAGACGCGGGCGGCGGCGAACGAGTAGGCGATCTCGAACGCTCCGGTGTCGTCGGTCCGCCCGTCGCCGACCGCCCCGAGGTCGGCCACGTTGACCACGGATTCCGGCAGCGCCGGGGAGCGTCCGCGCCCGGACGGGGTGCCGAGGGCGGAGGCGCCGGGGGTGGACAGGGACGTCGCGGCCAACACCGACGCTCCGCCGCGCAGCAGATGCCGACGGCTGACACAGGACATTTCGCCACCCGTTTCCGTCATCGTCTCCTTCTTTCGGGTGCGTTCCTATTCCTGGGAAGCCAGCACGTCCTCCTTCGCCTCCGCCGCGCTCTGCCGGCCGCCCGCGTCCGGGGACACCAGTTCCAGGGCACCGCGCAGCAGGGTGCTGGAGGTGTGCATGGTGTAGGGAAAGTAGACGACGTCGACGCCGACCTGGGCGAAGCGGCGTTCGAGGGCCTGCCACTTGGCCGTTCCCCGCCAGTCGTCGCCCTTGAAGACGACATGGAAACCGATCTCCTCCCACCTCTCGAACTTGTCGTCCTCCGACTCGACGACGGCCTCGTCGACGTGGCGCAGGCTGCGGACGATCTCCAGGCGCTCGGCGAGCGGAATGACCGGGGACCGGCCCTTCATCCGCCGGGCCAGATCGTCGGAGGTGACTCCCACGACGAGGCGGTCGCAGTGCCGGCGTGCCTCTCGCAGGATGTTGAGGTGCCCGATGTGGAAGAGGTCCCAGACCCCGGGCGTGTACCCGATGCGTGTCAGGCTCACGTGGCACCCGCCGCACCGTCGGTGGCCCTCCCGGGCACGGCGACCTTCAAGGGGGCGGACTTCCGTGAGGTGTTCGTTCCGTCCGTCACCTCGATCGTGTACTCGTGGCTTGTACCGGCGGGCACCGAGTCGGTGTAGCTCATCGACGGACGGTTCCAGAAGGTGGACGCCGAGCGCTGGCTCGAGACGGGCCGCCCGTCCCGGTAGAGCCGGTAGGTCAGCGCGGCGGTGTCCCGGTCCCACGAGGCCTGCCAGCGGACTGTGACCTCGCCGGGGGTCGCGGCGGCCAGCTCGAGGGACGGAACCCGCGGCGCCCCGGTGTCGGGTCCGGTCCCGAAGCGGGTGATGCTCTGCTGCGGTCGGTCGTTGACCTCGGTGAACTCGCCGCCGACCCACAGGGTGTCGTGCGCCAGCGTCATGGCGCGGGGCCCCAGCGCCTCCCCCAGGCCGTTGTCGGTGTCGGGGAACCAGTGCAGGATCGCCCCGTTGTCGACCGACTGGGCCAGCAGGTGCTGCCGGTGCGAGCCCCGGTCGCCCCGCTCGGGGAATCCGCCGGGTGCCCCCGCGCAGTTGTGCGCGTGCGAGCCGCTGTAGAGAACACCGCGGTGCAGGAGCAGGGCCTGGGTGGCGCCCTGGCAGTCGTCCTTCCACACCATGCCGCCGTCGTCCAGACGGCCCGCCATGCGGCCGTCGTAGGAACCCGGACCGTGGCCGTCACCGCCCAGGTAGAAGCGGGTGTCGTCGTGCGTGATGGTCCTCACCGTCGAGTTGGACGGGATCCAGCCGGGAAAGGAGCGCACCGTCGCACCGGTGCCCGGGTTCAGGGCGGCCAGCGCGTGGCTCCCCTGGCCGTTGGCCGTGTCGAAGTCGCCTCCGACGAGGACCTCGTGGTGCGACGGTACGACCGACAGGGCGCGCACCGTGCGGTCGAGGTCCGCCGTGAACGGCAGCACTGAGCCGGTGGGGGTGAGGGCCGCGACATGCTTCCTGGCATGGCCGCTGATCCGGTCGAAGTCACCGCCGAGATACACGGTGTCGCCCGTCGCGTCGATGGCCCGTACGGTCGCGGACACCCCCGGCCTGAAGTGCTTGCGCAGGGAGCAGTCGGCCGTGTTCAGGGCGACCGCGCTCGCCACGCCGGTGGTTCCGACCTGGCTGAAGGAGCCGCCCACGTACAGCACCCGGCCGTCCGGCGAGGCCTTGAGGGCGCGTACGGTGTCGTCGCCGCCGGTGAACGTCGGCGCGCAGGGCAGCAGGGCGCCGGTCGCGGCGTCGAACGCGGCGAAGTTGCGGCGCCGGACCTCCCCCTGGCCGGGAGCGGCGCCCGGCGGCCGCACGGAGTCGAAGGTGCCCCCGACGTAGACGACACCGCGCGCGGCGGCCAGCGACCAGACGATGCCGTTCGTCTGCCAGGTGGCCAGTGGATCGGCGGTGAACGAAGTCCTGGGTGCTGCGTCGGTGGCCGCGGCGAGTGAGGCGTTGGACAGGGCGGCGGAGCATAGGAGGGAGGCGGCGACAGCCTTGGCGGCCGCGTTCGTCGGGAGCTTTCTCAGGCGCAATGGACACCCCGGATAGCAGTGATGTGGGCGGCGCACGGGGAATGGCGCGGGGGCTTCCCGGACCAGGAGCCGGTGACCCCGCGTGGACTCATGCGGCACGACGGCGCAGCACTCCGACCAGTTCACTCACTCCCAGCGACTTCCGATACCACCACAAATTAGTACCAAATGTGCACATTCCAAAAGTCATTCCCACGGCGAGTCCTGACGGAGTGTCACCTGCCCAGGTGCGGACGGCCGCCAGCACCACCGAGACGACCAGCCCGACACCGAGGGCGGTCGTGTAGCCGCGGTCCACGGTCGTGAAGCCGAGCCGCCGGCGGATGAGCAGGGCTGCCGCGAGGTTCTCCACGATGATGGCGGCACCCCAGGACACGGCGGCGCCGAGGGCGCCCCACGCCGGCACCGCGAGCAGTCCGACGGCCAGTTGCACCGTGAACGCGGCTGCGGTGATGGCCAGATGCCAGGAACTCTTGCCCGCCATGAGCAGCACGGTCTGCGCGTTGCCGACCGCGACGTTGACCATCGAGGCCACGCACAGCGCGACAAGGGCGGGCGCGCCGTGGGCGAACTCCGCTCCGAAGAGCGACAGTACGGTCCGGGGGAAGCCGGCGATGAGGACGAACAGCGGCCACGAGAAGAGCACGACCCAGCAGGTCGAGACGTGGTGCAGGTGGCGGGCCTCGGCGACCTCGTCGACGGCGAGCAGCCGGCTGATCTCGGGTGCCACGGCGAGCCTGATGGCGAGTTGCAGCAGGGTGCCCGCGGTGACGACGCGGCCGATGGCGGTGTAGACGCCCGCCTCGGTGCTGGTGGACAGCGCCGACAGCAGGATGACGCCGACCCATACGGCGCTGATGTCGAAGACGGAGGACACCGCGCGTGGTGTCGAGAAGCGCCAGAAGGCCCGCCAGGGCGCGGCTCCCTGCCCGGCCGGCGGCGCCGTCGTGCCCCGTGCGGCACGGCAGCGGCGCAGGGCCAGCCACGCGGCGACGGTCCCGGCCAGGGCCGGCAGCAGCCAGGCCGCTGCCAGCGGCAGCATCCCGGGCGCGTAGTACGCCACGGGAACGGCGATCAGCACCCGCAGCACGGGCTTGCCGATCTGCTCCACGCCGACGAACGGCACCACCGTGCCGTGGCCCTGCGTGGCGCCGAGCAGGACCAGTCCGACGGTGGCGGCCGGCAGGAACAGCGCGAAGAGCCGGACCAGGGTGACCGCCTCGGCGGACCCCAGGTGCGGCAGGAGCGTGGTCGCCACCGCGGGGAACAGCAGCAGGGGCAGGGCGGCCACGGTGGCGGCCACGGCCGCCGGTACGACGGCCGTGCGCAGCAGGGCGCCGACCGAGCGGCCACCGCCCACGGCGAGGTCGCGGGACACGAAGCGGATGAGCCCGGTGTCGGCCCCGAGCTTGCAGGTGTTGCTGAGGATGGTGAACAGGCCCACGCCCGTGAAGACCGCCCCCGCCCCGCCCGCTCCGACGGCGCGGGTGATGAGGCCGACGAAGAGGAAGGCGAAGACGGCGTTCGTCGCGGAACCCGCCACCCCCCACCACCCGCCCCGTGCGGCGGCGGCGACCCCGCTCGGGGCCGTGGCCCGGGCGGGGGTGGGCGCGGTCTCGCCGGGCGCGGTCACCCGCGGGAGACCGTGAGCGTGTCGTCCGCGGGGAGTTCCACGAGCTGCGCGGCAGCCTCGTCCGCGGGACGGCGTGCGAGGCTGCGGCGCAGAACGGCGCGCAGGTTTCCGCGGGGACGGCCGGTGTCGAGCACGGCGCCGAGGAGGGTCCCTCCCGAGCAGCCGATCAGCTCGTACGCCCGTCTGAGGTCGTCCCGCCGGGTGGCGCCGAGACCGGCGACCAGGAGTACCCCGTCGACGTGCTGGGCGACGGCCAGCGCGTCGGTGTGCTCCAGGAGCGGCCGGGTGACGACGACCGCCGTACGGGAGTCGGCGCCGGGCAGCATCCGGCGGACCGCGGCGGCCACGCCCGCCTGGACGTGCGCACCGGTGCCGCCGCTGGAGCAGCAGGCGAACCGGCCGGCGGTGCCGGCGTCGACGAGGACGCCGCCTTCGGGCAGGGACTCCTCCTGCGCCGCGCGGGCGCCGTCCGGCACCAGCGGCAGCCCGGGCGCGAGGCCGGGGGCGTCGGGATCGGCGTCCACGAGCAGCACCTCGTCCCCACACTCGGTCAGGGCGGCGGCCAGGTTCACGGCCACCTCGCCGGCCGCGGCGCCTCGCCGGGGGGCCACGACGAGTACCCGCCCGGCGCCTGCCGGGAGCCCGGTCCTGCGCAGCCGGTAGGCGAGGGCGCGGTAGGCCTCCGTGCGGTCGCCGCCCTTCCGGCCGACCGTCAGCAGGCCGGCGGCCCCGTCGTTCGCGTCGTTCGCGTCGCTGTCGTCGTTGTCGTGGGGCAGCATGCCGAGCACCGGAGCGCGCAGCGCGGTCCGGACCTCCTCGGCCGACCGGATCCGGGAGTCGAAGGCGGAGCGCAGCCAGGCCAGCAGGATGCCGAAGGCGAGACCGCCCGCCAGTGCGAGCATGAGCAGGACCGGTCGGCCTGGCCCCGACGGCAGGGTGGGCGCCTCGCCCCTGCGGACGATGTCGCCTCCTTCGGTGTCACGGGAGTTGATGTCGGAGACGCGCTTGTGGAGGGCGGCGAGCTCGCTCTGCGCGGTGGTGGGGTCCCCGCCGTCCTCCTCCGTCTTCTTGGCCTGCCGGGCCACCGCAGCCATCTGCTCCTCCACACCGTGGGTGGCCCGCTTCAGGGCGGCGTCGTTGCGCTCCTTGCGGTCGGCCAGATAGGCCTCGGCGAAGGCGTTGGCGCCACGTGCCGCGCGCTCGGGGGTCCTGGCGGTGAACTCGAAGCGGAGCACCTGGGACTTCGCCGGGTTGGTGATGCGCAGATCGTCCCCGAGCGCCGCGGCACTGCTTTCGGGCTCCCCCAGGGCGTGCCCCGCGCGGATGGCGACCGCGGCACTGGCGGCGATCTGCTGCTCGGTGCCCATGCTGACCTGGCTGTCGGCGGCGACGCTGACCGTGCCGAAGGGATCGGCGGTGGAGCGTACGAGGACCTCGCTCGTGGAGGCGTAGGTGTGGGCGCGGGC
This sequence comes from Streptomyces sp. NPDC044061, assembly GCF_056434305.1. Lineage (NCBI taxonomy): Bacteria > Bacillati > Actinomycetota > Actinomycetes > Kitasatosporales > Streptomycetaceae > Streptomyces > Streptomyces sp. NPDC044061. Next base: position 106,012 of record NZ_JBWKFL010000009.1, read on the forward strand.
CATCGCGAGGGCCACCCCGCCGAGCAGTCCCAGGACGATCCCCAGCGCGATCAGGGCGCGGTGGCGCAGCAGTCGGCGCAGTTGGTCGCGTAGCTGTTCCGGCTCGTCGTACGGGTCGTCGAAGTGGATGGGGCCGGTCACGAGTGCCCTCCTGTTCCGGGGATCGGTGCGTGGCGGGTGGGTGCGGTGGGCATCGCCGACGGGAACCGGGATGCCCGGGCCGTACGGGTGGTGATGAGCAGCGGGACGGTCACCAGCAGCGTCAGCGGGCCCACGATGCCGAGCAGGCTGCCGCGCAGGAAGACCAACTGGTAGAAGGCGAAGGCCGGGACCAGGAGTGCCGCTAGGGTCCCCGGCCGGCCGCGCAACCGGTGCCGTACGTCGTCCATGCGGCGTCCGGCGGCGCCGAGCAGGAAGAAGACCAGGGCCACCGATGGCGGGCCGGCCCACAGATAACTCTCGATCCACAGGGGCGCGGAGAGGTTGAGGAAGTCGTAGCCCGCGTACCGGGCCAGTGCGATGCCGGTGTCCTCCGGCTTGTCCGGCCACACCGAGCGCGGGACCGGGAACAGCGGCGGACCCAACGCGCTCTGGGGTTCGAACCCCTTTTCCCGCGCGTAGTCGATGCCGGTCTGCACCTGCTGGAAGGCGTCGTAGTCGCCGTTGGTGGTGAACTGCTCGGCGAGGGAGACCACGGCGACCTCTTCCCGCTCGCTGTAGCGGAAGTAGTCGCTGTACGGGAAGACGAGGAGGACGGCCGCCATGACGGTGGCCGCGATGACGCGGAAGGCGCGGGGCCGGCACAGCCGGGGCGTGATGAACAGCAGGGTCAGCAGCACCGTGCCGGCCCAGAACCGCGGCTTGCTCACGGGGTTGTTGACGACGACGTTCAGCACCACCAGCAGCGGCAGCAGCAGCACACGGACACCGCGCAGCAGCCGGTCGCCGCGTGGCCGGGTCGGCAGCCGCAGCAGACCCACCAGCGCCCAGAACGCGGGCACGGACAGCGACCAGTTGCGCAGGGCCTGCAGGAAGGCGTCGTCCGAGTTGTCCATGGCACCCGCTTCCCGCAGTGCCTGACGGCTCGTGAAGTAGGCCTGCAGTCCGCCGGGTTGGCCGGGGATCAGCACCACGGCGAGGGCGAGGGCGAGTGCGCACAGCGACACCAGGCGCCAGGGTGAGAGGCGGCGGGAGAGCAGCCGCTCGACCGGCCCGGGTGAGGTGGCACCCGGGCGGGCGGCGCGCGCGTGCTCCCGGCGGGCGGCGACGGCCGTGCCCGCGCTGTGGGCGAGGAGCCCGAGTTCGACGACGGCCACGGCCGTGAGGGAGGTTCCCTCGTCGGCCCGGTAGGGCCACGGGTAGGCGTCGGTGGCGAGCATGGCCAGGGGTGCCAGGCCGAACCAGATGTAGGCGAAGATCCAGAAGCCCAGGGCGACGAGCCGCACCCGGGTCGCGGTGAGTACACGGGTGAGCGCCACCCCGGTGTGCACGACGACGGCACTCTGCAGAGCGAGCGCCGCCGACACGTGCGTGCCGCGTGACTGGAGGATCAGGCCCGGCAGCAGGACGACCAGCGTCCCGGTCCACAGCGAGACCGCGGCCACACTGCGCACGCCGGCGTCCCGCGTCCCGACTTCTCCGCTACTCGGACATTTCGGCTGAAACATCATCGACAGCTTTATAACGCTCTTTCTTGGCGAATCACCCCAGGCGCGCGCGAATCGGTGACTCCGCGCGGCCGTCCGCGAAACACAGTCATCGGGTGACTGCCGGAGGTCGAGCGGCGTGCCATTTACCGCAAATCACCACAAATATGTATTGCTACTCGCTGAAAGGTCACCGTGCGGACCGGCGATGGACCGAAGTGACATTGCGCGGGAGGGCCGCTGACCGCACATCAGATCTCCGGACAGAGGAGTTGCCCATGAGCAAGCAGGTCGACGTCGTCGTAGCCGGTGGCGGGGGATTCATCGGCGGTCATCTAGTGGGCGGCCTGCTGGCCGAGGGGCTGACCGTCCGCTGCATCGACATCAAGCCGCGGCACGAGTGGTACCAGGTCCACGACGCCGCGGAGAACGTGATCGCCGACCTGTCGCTCCTCGACGACGCGCGGGCGGGCGTCCGGGGCGCACGGCAGGTGTACATGCTGGCCGCGGACATGGGCGGCATGGGCTTCATCGAGAACAACAAGGCCGCCTGCATGATGTCGGTGCTGACCAGCACGCACATGCTGCAGGCCGCGCACGAGAGCGGTGTGGAGCGCTACTTCTACTCGTCCTCCGCCTGCGTCTACGCCGCCGGCCGGCAGACCGACCCGAACGTGACCGCGCTGCGGGAGGAGGACGCCTATCCGGCGCAGCCGGAGGACGGCTACGGCTGGGAGAAGCTCTTCTCCGAGCGCATGTGCCGCCACTACACGGAGGACTACGGGTTCACCACCCGCGTGGCCCGCTACCACAACGTGTACGGCCCGCACGGCACATGGGCGGGCGGCCGGGAGAAGGCACCGGCCGCGGTGTGCCGGAAGGTGGCCGAGGCGGTCCTCAGCGGAGACCACCGGATCGAGATCTGGGGCGACGGCCTGCAGACCCGTTCCTTCATGTACATCGGCGACTGCCTGCACGGCACTCGAATGATCATGAACGGAGACAGCGGCGTACCGGTCAACCTCGGCTCCTCGGAACTGGTGACCATCAACCAACTCGTCGACACCGTCGAGGAGATCGCCGGTATCCGCTGCGAGCGCAGCCACCGGCTCGACGCCCCGCAGGGCGTGCGCGGCCGCAACTCCGACAACACCCTGATCCGCGAGATCCACGGCTGGGAGCCGTCGATCTCCCTGATCGACGGCCTGGAGAGGACCTACGCCTGGGTCTACGACCAGGTCAAGCGCTCCCAGCAGTGATGCCGGGCCACGCGCGAGGAGACGGAGAGCCGATGCGCGTCTTCGTCCACGACTACAGCGGACACCCGTTCCAGGCCCAGTTGAGCCGGGAGTTGGCGCGCCGGGGCCACGACGTCGTCCACTCGACCTGTACGGCCTACGTCTCCGGCAAGGGCAACCTCGCCGCGGACTCCGGCGGCCCGCGCTTCGTGACCATCGGGGACGGCACGAGGCTGAGGAAGGAGGCCTATTTCCACCGGCTGCACCAGGAGACCCGGCTCGGCCTCGAACTGGCGCGTCAGGTGCACCGCGAGAGGCCCGACGTGGCGCTGCTGTCCAACCTGCCGATCCCGACGCTGGCCGTGACCGCGGCCGTGCTGGGCAGGCTGCGCATCCCGTGGGTGCTGTGGCACCAGGACGTGACCGCGGTCGCGCTGAAGAGCTTCGCCGCCGCCGGGGTCGCGAAGTCGATGGGCGTCGCCGCCAGGGTCTTCGAAGCGGCCGAGAAGTGGTCCGCGCGCCGGGCCTCGGCGGTCGTGGTGATCGCCGACTCCTTCGTGCGGGTCCACGAGGCGTGGGGCACCGCCGACAAGGTCACGGTCATTCCCAACTGGGCGCCGCTGGACGAGATCGTCCCGGTGGCACGGGCCAACGCCTGGTCGGACGAGCACGGTCTGAACGGCGTGCGGACGGTGCTGTACTCGGGCACCCTGGGGCTGAAACACAATCCGGAGCTGCTGGTGCGGTTGGCCGAGCGGCTGCGTGACCGGGGTGTTCCGGTGCGGCTCGTCGTCGTCAACGACGGCCCCGCCGTGCCCGTTCTCAGGGAGGCGGCCGCGGCCCGCGGGGTCGATCTGGCCCTGCTGCCCTTCCAGCCCTACGGGCGGCTGCCCGAGGTGCTGGGCACCGGTGACGTCCTCGTCGTCCTCCTGGGCCCGGACGCGGGGCAGTTCTCGGTCCCGTCCAAGACGTTGTCCTACCTGTGCGCAGGGCGGCCGGTGCTCGGTCTGATGCCCGGCGACAACCTTGCCGCGCGGCTGCTGTCACAGGCGGGGTCGGCGGTGTTCCCGCCGGAGGAGCCGGCGCTGGACGGTGCGGCCGCGTGGGTCCAGGAGATCCTGTCCGACCCGGCCCGGGCCGAGCGGCTGGGCAAGGAGAGCCGCGCGCTGGCGGAGCGGGAGTTCGCCCTGCAGGGCTGCGCGTCCCGCTTCGAGGACATCCTGCGCACGGCGAGCCGGGCTCCGCTGCGCTGAACGGCAGGGGGCCGGCTGCGCTCGGCGGCCGGCCCCCTGCCGTCGTCCTCGCAGCTCAGCGCGGCCGGCCCCGGTAGAGCTCCTCCAGCCGGTCCACGACCGCGCGGATCGAGAACACCTCGTCGATCGCGCGGCGGCCCGCGTCGGCCATTCTGCGGCGCAGTTCTCCGTCCGCGAGGAGCGTGGCCACAGCGTCGGCCAGCGCCTCCGGGCTGCCGTCGGTCACCGAGGCCGCTTCCCGGCGGGCCAGTTCGGCGGCGATGCCGCTGCTGTCCGTGCACACCACGGGCGTACCTTCGGCGAGCGCCTCCAGGACCGTCATCGGGAACGGCTCGCGCACGCTCGGCAGCACGTACACCGCGGCCCTGCGGTACGCCGCCAGCGCGGCGGAGTGGTCCAGCGCGCCGCCGTAGGCGACCACGTCGGTCAGGCCGCGCTCCGCGATGAGCCGGCGCACCCCCGTGAGGGAGCCCTCGTCGGCGCCGTGGAGCGTGAAGCGGGCCTCGGGCAGTTCCTTGTGGACCAGGGCGGCCATCTCCACGAACGCCTCGGGACGTTTGCGCGGGTGCAGCCGGGCCAGGAAGACCACCTCGTGCTCGCCGCGCGGCGGCCGGTCCGCCGTGTCGGCCGGCACACGCAGGCCGTTGGGCAGGCGGACCAGTTCCGGGCCGCGCGGGCCGAGCACCGCGGACAGTTCGCGGCGTTCCCGGTCGGTGAGCACCAGGCAGGCGCGGGCCCGGCGCAGCAGGGGCACGAACAGCCGGTCGAAGACGCGCGCGGCCAAAGCCGTGCGCGGCTCGACCATGCCGTGGGTCTGTGTCACGAAGTCCGCGCGCCTCAGCCGGGCCACGGCGAGCGCGGCGAGGGAGACCAGGTCGCGGCCCGCGTGCACGTGGACGGCGTCGGCGCGGCCCATGGCCCGCCACAGGTCCCGCAGCAGCAGGGGGTGCATGAGCCCGAGGCAGCCCCGGCCGGGGACGACCCGCCAGGCCGGGCGGGAGACGAAGGACACGGCTCCGACGCGCCCGGGCGCCGGTGCGGCGCCGCGCCACAGCGACACCAGCGTCACGTCGTGACCGCGGGCGGCGCACTCCTCGAGCTGCGCGGCCGCCACGCTCGTCGGACCGCCGAAGGCCCCGTCGTCGCTGACCAGCGTGACCACGTGGACCAGTCTCATGCCCGACCTCCAGCCGTCAGGACGGAGTCCTCCGGGACGTCCTGGTGGGCGACCACGCCGGCGCCCACCACCGCGCCCCGGCCGACGGTGACCCCGCGCAGCACCACGGCACGGGCCGCGACCCAGCTGCCCGGCTCCAGCCGGATGGGGCCGTTGTCGAACTCGAAGGTGGCGGAACGACGGCGGTGGCTGCCGGTGCACAGCAGTGCGCTCTGGGAGACGCAGCAGTCGCTGCCGATGGTGACGGGCTCGAGGTTGAGGATCCAGGCGCCCTCGCCGATCCACACGTCGTCGCCGACGTCCAGCTTCCACGGCCAGTGCACCCGCACGCCGTGTCGGATCAGCACCCGCCGGCCGACGCGGGCGCCGAAGGCACGCAACAGCGCCGGCCGCCAGCGGGCGGGGAACCACCACTTGGCGAAGAGCAGATGGAGGGCGGCGAACCAGGCGGCCTGGACGAGCAGGGGGCGACCCTTGTCGTATCCGGCTCCGGTGAAGCCGCGCAGGGATCGGGCCACGACGGGCCGGTGGGCCGGGCCCGTCACGGGGTCACCGGGTGGCGGGGCGGCCGCGGTCTGCGCCATGAGAGTGTCCTTTTCCGAGGGCCGAGGCGTCCACATCCCTGATCCTTCACGTGGGGGCGGGGCGACGGCCCGTGATTCCGGCGTGTTGGCGGCAGGCTTGCCCGGATGGCGGATCGGTTCCCCCGGAACGCACCGGCCGGGTGGTGCCACCCTGGCCGGGAACACCCTTGCTCAGTAGGCGCCTTGCCCGTTGAGGACCGCGCGTACGGTGCGGGCGATCACGTTCATGTCCACGGCAAGGGACCAGTTGTCGACGTAGCGCAGGTCGAGCGCCACCGTCTCGTGCCAGGACAGGTCCGAGCGTCCGCTCACCTGCCACAGCCCGGTCAGGCCCGGCTTGACGCTGAGCCGGCGCATCTCCACCTGGTTGTACTTGACGACTTCCTCGGGCACCGGGGGGCGCGGCCCGACCAGGGACATGTGGCCGAGGAGGACGTTGAACAGCTGGGGCAGCTCGTCGAGCGAGTAGCGGCGCAGAACACGTCCCAGGGAGGTGATCCGGGGGTCGCGGCGCATCTTGAACATGTGGCCGTCGTTCTCGTTCGCCGCCTCCAGCTCGGTCTTGAGCCGGTCCGCGCCGACCACCATGGTGCGGAACTTCCACATGAGGAAGCGGGTGTTGTGCCGGCCCACCCGCGTCTGCCGGTACAGGGCCGGGCCGGGTGAGCCCAGCCGGACGGCCAGCGCCAGCAGGAGCAGCAGCGGCGAGAGCAGCATGATCAGCAGCAGAGCGCCCACGCGGTCCACGGCGGCCTTGAGCAGCGTCGGCGTGCCCCGGCGCAGCGGCGGCACGATGTGCAGCAGGGTGAGTCCGGCCGCCGAGGTGAGCCGGACCCGCCGGCGGGCGACGTCGATGATGCCGGGCAGCACGACGAGCGGGCACCCCCGGTCGTGCAGCGTCCAGGACAGCAGGCGCAGCCGTTCCCCCGACAGGTGCGGGCCGGGCACCACGAAGACCAGGTCGGCCGCGAAGGTGTCGGCCGCCCCGAGCACCACCGTGGCGTCCTGATCGGGGGTCTCGGGCGCCTCGCGGGGCAACCGCAGGTCCACGGGCACGCCGGAGAGCACCTCTCCCTCCCCGACCGGACAGGATCCGACGATCACGTACGCGTGGTCGGTGCGCTGGGCGAGCTGCGCGACCACGGCGTCGACCGTCGGGCCCTCACCGACCACCAGGACGTGGCGCAGCGCGCGGCCGGCCCGGCGGGCGGCACGCAGATGACGGTGGATCAGCTTCTGACAGACCGTCGTGAGGATCAGCGCGGGGATCAGCGCCGTGAAGGCTTCGGCCGGCGCACTGTCCAGGCCGCACACCACCCGCAGCGCGGCCAGGGCTCCGACCAGGACCAGCCAGTCCCTGGTGACGGCCCGCAGAACGCCCCCGTCGCCCCAGGCAGAGTGGGTGTACCGCTTGCCGACCACCCTGATCAGCGGCCACAGCAGGGCGGCGGCGGCCGCCAGACGCAGGGGGTGGGGCTCGCGGACGTCCACGATCGCCGCCGCGACCGGCAGCGCCGCGCCGGCCAGGTCCACACCGATCGACAGGGGTCCGTACCAGCGCGCCTGGGCGCCGTCCGGGTGGGCGGGCCGGCGCGGCAGGGGAACGGATACTTCTCGGGATGCCGCGAGTCTGAACGGCCGCATGCCACTCCTTCGGAGCTCCAATCGCAGACAACAGGCGCGGCCCACCCGCAGAGTTCACTCGCGGGTCGAACGCACCTTCATGCGATCTTTATATCAAGCGATAGACAACTATTTCGGATTTGCCCCCACTGTGATGTTGGGACAGACACCGCATGAGTGATCTCCTGCTGCACAGTGCCGCCATGGACGACGCGACCGCCGGCGGCCGGCCGGTCCGTCGGCCCCGCCCCGCCCACCGGATCGTCCGGTGAAGGCGCCGTCCACCCGGCCGGGCGTCCGTTCCCGCCGCGCGGTCCTCACCCTGACCGGCGCCGTCGGCATCGCCGGGGCCGCCGCCCTCACCCTCGTCCTCCCCTACGGGGAACGCGGCGCACCGGCCCACGCCGGGCACCCGGCCGCGGGCGCCTCGGCCCGCCCGGGCGGCGAGGTGCCGTCGCCCGGGGCCCCGGGCATCGGCGATCCGCTCGTGCCACTCGACGGCAACGGCGGGTACACGGTTCGCCGCTACACCCTCGACTTCGACTGGCTGGCCCCCGCCACGCCGTTCCCCGCGACCGCCACGATCAGCGCCACCGCCACGCAGGCCCTGTCCCGCTTCGACCTCGACTTCGCGGGCAACACGCTGCGCGCGGTCACCGTCGACGGCGCGCCGGCCCGGGCGGTGCGCCACGGCGACGAGCTGGTCATCACCCCGGCGAAGCCGATCGCCCGCGGGCGCGCGTTCTCCGTCCGGGTCGCCTACACCGCGGACCCGACGCAGCGTCGGCACCGCGACGACGCGATCCAGGACTACGGCTGGGTGCCCACCCCTGACGGCACCCTGCTGTCGCCGCAGCCCAACGGGGCCAGGATGATCTTCCCGGCCGACGACCACCCCAGCCTGCGCGCGCCGTTCACCTTCCGCGTCACCACCCCACCGGGCCTCACCGCGGTGGCGGGCGGCAGGCTCGTGGAGCGCGTGCGGCGACCCGACGGACGAATCCGGTGGACGTACGACTCCGAGCATCCGGTCGCGGCCCAGCTGGTCCAGCTGGCCATCGGCAGGTTCGCCGTCGTGCACGGCACCGGCCCGCGCGGACTGCCCGTCCGGGACGTGGTCCCGCAGGACCTGGTCGACGGCACCGAGGAGTACCGCTCGCTCACCCCCGAGCACCTGGCCTGGCTGGAACAGCGGCTCGGCCCGTATCCCTTCCGCCGCTACGGCGTACTGGTCGGGAACGGCGACCTGCCGGTGGCGCTGGAGACGCAGTCGCTGTCCGTCGTGCCCAGTGCCGACCTGCTGGGCGACCGGGTCGACGCCGAACGCAACCTCGTCCACGAACTCACCCACCACTGGACGGGGGACAGCGTGGCGATCCGGCGGTGGTCCGACCTGTGGCTGAGCGAGGGCCACGCCCGGTTCTACGAGCGCCTCTACTCCGACAGCCACGGCGGCCCCGACCTCGAGGACGCGATGCGGGCCGCGTACGAACAGCACGACCAGTGGCGGCACGACGACGGAGCGCCCGCCGAGCCCACCGAGCGGACCCTGTTCCGCCAGATGCGCTACGACGGCTCCGCGCTGGTGCTCTACGCGCTGCGCCAGAAGGTGGGCGAGGACACCTTCGCCCGGATCGAGCGGTCCTGGGTGACGACGTACCGGGGCCGCGCAGCCGGCACCCGAGACTTCGTCAGACTGGCGTCCGACGTGGCCGGACGGGATCTGACGCCCTTTCTGAACCCGTGGCTGTACGGGCCGCACACCCCGCCCATGCCCGGCCGTCCCGACTGGCGGGTGGACCCGGTCGAGGAGGACTGATCCCTCCCCCGCGGGGACGGACGGCCTGCCGCCGACCGGGTGGCCTGTGCCCGGCCGCTCCTCCACGCCGGTGACGCTCGGCGCGACGCGGCGCGCGAGGCACGGAAACGTACAAGGGGTGACGCGCAGGGCAACCTCCATTGCCCTGGTCGCATTTGTCCTGGCCTCACCGAACCCGTTGGAGGCAGCCCGCATGAAAAAACGCGTCGCCCCACGCGTCTCCCGTGCCGTACGCGGACACCGGCGGATCATCTGCGTGACCGCTTCGGCGGCGCTGCTGGTGCCGTTCCTGATCGACCGCTCGGCCGACGTCGGCGTGCCGGCCGACCAACGTCTGCAGGACGACTACACGGCCGCCGCGGACGAGTACCACGTGCCCCGAAGCGTCCTCATGGGAGTGTCCTACCTGCAGTCCCGGTGGGACTCCCATCAGGGCACCCCGAGCGTCGTCGGCGGCTACGGGCCGATGCACCTGGTGGACGCCCGCAAGTCCCCGGCACGGAAGTCCCCGCAGTCGTCCGCCCTGCCGAGCGCCGCGGCGGCGGGGCCACCGGCCTCGCACGAGACGAGCCCACCGGCCCGGCCCGCCGCACAGTCGGCGGACCTGCAGCGGGCCGCGATCCTGACCGGACTTCCGGCCACACAGCTGCGCACGGACGCCGCCGCCAACGTGCGCGGCGGCGCGGCCCTCCTCGCGGCGACCCAGCGGCAGCTCGGCAAGGCGCTCAGCGCCAACCCGGCGGACTGGTGGGACACGGTGACTCGCTTCCCGGGCACGAGCGACCCCGGCTCCGCGCAGACCTACGCGAACGACGTCTTCGACGTGATCCGGCAGGGCGCGGAACGCGTCACCGACACGGGACAGCACGTCACCCTCCCCGCGAGCCCCGGCGTTCGCCCGCGCGCTCCGCTTGCGCAGGGCGGGCCGCGGCCGAAGAACGTCGAGTGCCCGCCCGAGCTGTCCTGCTCCTGGCTCGGCGCGCCCTACGTGAGGATCGACGACGAGGCGTACGGCAACCACGACCTGGCCGACCGCCCCAAGGACCAGCGGATCGACTACATCGTCATCCACGACACCGAGGCGCCCCTGGCGTCGATGCTCCTGACCATCCAGGATCCGGAGGAGGCGTCGTGGCACTACTCCATCCGCTCCAGCGACGGGCACGTCACCCAGCACATCAAGACCAAGGACGCGGCCTGGCACTCCGGGAGCCAGTTCGTCAACGCCCGCTCGATCGGCGTCGAGCACGAGGGCTTCCTCCGGCACCCCGACGCCTGGTACACGGAGCAGATGTACCGGTCCTCGGCCCGGTTGGTGCGGTACCTGGCGAAGAAGTACCAGGTTCCGATGGACCGGCAGCACATCTTCGGCCATGACAACGTGCCGGCCCCGACCGAGGACAGCATCCCGGACATGCACGACGATCCCGGCCCCTTCTGGGACTGGCGGCACTACTTCGACCTGCTCGGCGCGCCGCTGAAGGCAACGGCCGGACCGGACAGCGACATCGTGATGATCCTGCCGGACTACGCCCGCCACAAGCCGCGTTTCACGGGGTGTGCCAAGCCCGGTGTGCCGTGCGCGCCGCACGGCTCGAGCGCCGTCCGGCTGCACAGCGACCCGGACGACAACGCCCCGCTCATCCAGGACCCGGGCCGGCGCCCGGGCGGCGAGGACTCCACGGAGGACGTCAACGACCTCGGCTCGCGGGTCTCGGCGGGTCAGACCTTCGCGGTCGCCGGGCGCAGCGGTGACTGGACGGCGATCTGGTTCCAGGGCCACAAGGCGTGGTTCAAGAACCCGAAGGCCCGTCCGACGGCCGTCGGTGAGCGCGGCCGGGTGGTCACCCCGAAGGCCGGCCTGAAGGAGATCTCCGTGTACGGCCGCGCCCTCCCGGAGGAGGACGCCTACCCGGAGGGCATCGACGAGCAGCCCGAGTCGCCGCTCCCCTACTCCCTGCGCGCGGGCCAGCGGTACGTGACCCAGTCCCGGGTCCTCGGTTCCTACATCGACCGGTCGTCCTTCGGCGACTCGCCGGCCCCGGTGGTGCAGGGTCAGGAGGCGTACTACGAAATCCAGTTCGACCACCGGCTCGCCTACGTCCGGGCGAGCGACGTGGACGTCCTGACCCCGCGGGCCACCGCGGTCCCGTCCCGGGACAAGGCCCGCTCCCCCCAGAGCTGACCCGGCCGGGGCCCGGCCGCTCAGAGGCCGGCGGCCCGGTGCGTGGGGCGGCCCGCCACCACCGTGAGCAGGACCGGAAGGTGGGCCAGCTCGCCGTCGGGTACCTCCAGCGGGTTCTCGGCCAGGACGGTGAGGTCGGCGCGGTGACCGACGGCGAGCCGGCCGGCGAGGTTCTCCTCGCCGGCCGCCCAGGCGGCGTTGAGGGTGATGCCCTGGAGCGCCTGCAGTGCGGTGAGGGCCTGTGCGGGTCCGTGCGGGGGCAGGGAGAGGTCGGCGGGGCGGCGGTGCCGGGCGCCGGCCATGACCTGGAGCGGCGGGTACGGAGCGATGGGCCAGTCGGAGCCGAGGACCACGCGCGCTCCGGCCGCCCACAGGTCACGGCAGCGGAACGCGCGCGCCGCCCGCTCCTCGCCGAGCCGGCGCGACCAGTTGTCGGTGTGGTCGGCCCGGGTGAACTCGCAGCAGTGGGTGGGCTGCATGGACGCGGCCACGCCGAGCCGCGCGAACCGCCGTACGGTGTCGTCGGGGACCGTCTCGATGTGCTCGACCCGGTGCCGTACCGGGGCCGGGCTCTCCGCGTGGGCCTTCTCCACCGAGTCCAGCACATGCCGTACCGCCGCGTCACCGATCGCGTGGGTGGCGGTGGGCACGCCGGCGCGGTGGAGGGCGGCGACGACCTGGGTGTAGCGCTGCGGGTCGGGCCAGTGGGCGTGGGCCGACTCGCAGTGGCAGTCGGGGGCTTCCAGCCAGGCGGTGCCGTTGTCGATGGTGCCGTCCATGAACAGCTTCACGCCGGCGACCCGCCACAGCGCGCCCCCGGTGCCCTGCAGCCGGACCAGTCCGGCGACGGCTTCGTCGTCGTCCTCCGGCCGGCACCAGGGGGCGACCCGCAGCCGCAGGGGCAGCGCGTCCGCGGCCTCCAGCGCGGCGTAGACCGACTGGCTCGCGCCGTTCGCGTCCATGGCGTGGCCGCCGGTCAGGCCCGCCGCGGCCATGGCCCGCAGCACCTCGGCGGTACGGGCCCGCACCTCGGCCTCGGTGGGGCGGGGCGCGACGGACTCGACGAGTTCGCATGCCGCGTCCTCCAGCAGCAGTCCGGTGGGCCGTCCGTCGGCGTCGCAGACGATCTCGGAGCCCTGGGCGAACTCCCGCGGGCCGTCTACGCCCGCCAGTTCCAGTGCGCGGCCACTGGCCAGTACGGAATGTCCGTCGAACAGATCGACGAGGGCGGGAACACCGTCGAGGACCGGGCCGAGAGCGGCCGCGGCGACCGGCTCGCCGCCGAAGGCGTTGGGGTCCAGGCCCCAGCCGCGCAGGTCGCCAGCGGGTCGTCCGTGTGGAACTCCCCCGCGGCGACGCCCTCCCGGACCAGGCCCTCCAGTCGCCCGCGCCAGGCGGACTCCTGCTCGGCGACCCGGTCCCGCAGAAGGAGGCGGTGGCCGGCTGGACCGCGCTCGGCGGGTTCCTGCCCGGCACCGCGGTCTGCTGTCTCGGGGCGTTCGCGGCGACCGCGGTCGACATGAGCGACCCGCAGAGAGCGCTGGCGCGGCTGCTGCCCGGCTGGTTCCGCCCGGTGTTCCTGCTCGCGCTGGTCCTCGGCACCGTGGCCCTGAACGCCCTGACCGCCTACAGCGCCGACCCCGCCCTGCAGGCCGTCGGCATCCGCGTCCGGCGCTCGCTCAGCGTCCTGGTCGACGGAGCCGTCTCCGTCTCGCTGACCCTGTACGCGCTGCTCGTGTCCGACTTCCTGGACACGGTCGGGAACGTCCTGCAGCTGACCGTGGTGCTGCTCGGTCCCAGCATGGCCGTCTACGCCACCGACATCGTGCTGCGCCGCAACCGGTACGACGGCATCGCCCTCGCCGACGAGACCCCGGGCAGCCCCTTCTGGTACTCCGGCGGGGTCAACTGGTCCGGCGCGCTCGCCCTCGCGGCGGGTGTCGCCGCCTCCGCCCTGTGCGTCGACACCGTGTACACCGGGCCGGTGGCCGCCGCCCTGGGCGGCGTCGACCTCGCCCTGCCCGTGGGGTTGGTGGTGGCCTCGGGCGTGTACGCGGTGTCACGGCGCGGGATACGCGGGACGGGCTGACCGCGGCGGCCGCGACGTCTCACACGTCGCCGAGGAAGCCGGGATCGGCAGGTCCCATCTGCCGGGCGAAGTCCGCTGCCACGCCCAGGACTTCATACATCGCCACGGCACGCCTGCTGGTGGCCGCGAGGTCGTCGTGCGCCTCCTCGGACCACAGGAACGGGTAGACGGACAGCCCCTGCGAGAGGTCCAGGGCGGCGGCCTCCTCGCGCCACCCCGGCGGGCGCAGGCCGTCGTAGGGCCCGACAGCAGCCACCACACCCAGGTGGAGTGGCCCATGTCCATGGCCTCCCACTCCAGGGTGTCGGGGGCGAAGTAGGTCATCTGCCCGGGGGCGCCCGGGCGACCCGCGGCGGCCGGGTCGTGGCCGTTCAGCGCGAACACCCCGCCGAGCACGTCGTGTCCGACGACGAGCCCGGACGCCGGGTGCCAGGCGGGATCGAGCTCCGCCGGGAACCGGTTGACCAGGCCCAGGCTCGGCAGACCGCCGGTCGCCACCGAGCCGCCGCCGAACACCCGCACCCACCCGTCGTCCAGGACGAGTCCGCCGCAGTGCAGCACCAGCGCGCCGAGCGCCGAACGCGCGGTGACCTGCATCTGCAGGAGGCACCGGCGGCCCTCTTCGGGGGCACCGGGCAGCACACGGACCGGTGTCGCAGCGGCCGCGAGCATCTCCTGGACCTCCGGCCAGGCCGGATCGTCCACCTGCGTCAACTCGTCGATCTCCCGCACCGCAGGATCATGGCACGCCCGCCGCACCGGGTCCGCGGGCCCCCCGGGCCGGCCCCGGCCGCGCCGGGCGGCCGTCCGCCTACGGGCGGCTCCTGCCACCGGATAGGCTGCCCGCACCGTCCGCCCGCCGTTCGTCCGCCGTTCGTCCGACAAGTGGAGCCGCGAGATGTACGTACGCCGAGTCGTGCCCAACGTCCGGTCGACCGAACTGGCCGAGAGCGCGGAGTTCTACGGGGTCATGGGTTTCGAGGAGGTCATGAACCACGGGTGGATCGTGACCCTCGCGTCCGCCGGGAACCCGGCCGTCCAGCTGAGCCTGATGCGCGAGGACCGCACCGCGCCCGTCGCCCCCGATCTGAGCATCGAGGTGGAGGACGTCGACGCGGTCCACACGGCGATGCGGGAGCGCGGCGCGGAGATCGTGTACCCGCTCACCGACGAGGAGTGGGGGGTGCGACGGTTCTTCGTCCGGGACCCCGACGGCAAGGTGGTCAACGTCCTCGGGCACCGCTGACCCCGGACCCGGTCCAAGGACGCCCGCTGGACGCACCGCTGACGGTCCGTGAGACTGGGTCGCGCCCTACGCTCCCGGCTCTTCAGGACGGTGACCATGGAAGAGGTAGTCCCCCGCGTCGAACTGACCCCGCGGGCCGCCGAGCTGGTGCGCCGGCTGCGTGCGGAGCACGGCCCCCTGATGTTCCACCAGTCCGGCGGGTGCTGCGACGGCAGCGCGCCCATGTGCTACCCGGACGGCGAGTTCCGCACCGGCGGCTCGGACGTGCTGCTCGCGGAGCTGGCCGTGGAGGGCGTCGAGGAGCCCGTGACCTTCTGGATGTCCCGCAGCCAGTACGAGGCCTGGAGCCACACCCGGCTGATCGTGGACGTGGTACCCGGACGGGGGAGCGGTTTCTCGCTGGAGGCACCCGAGGGAGTGCGTTTTCTCACCCGTTCTCGCGTAGTCGACGCCTAGCCACCCCGCGGGCCATCGCCGTCTGGTGCACTTCCCCCCAGTACTGGGACAGTTGACGAGGCATCAGGGGGCACAGTGACGCGCGATCGACGGCAGACGACAGCGGGCAGATCGGTTCTCACGGTTCTCACGGCGTTCGGTGTGCTGGCCGGTGCGGCCCTGACGGGGGCGGGACCGGCCGGTGCCGTACCGCTCGGCGATCGCATCGCGCCGGGCGTCACCTACCGGCAGTTCGACATCCACGCGGCCGCAGGGGAGGCGCACGCCCACCTGCTGACCGTCGACCTGGCCAACCCGCACGTCCGTCTGGACCTGCTGTACCCGGGAGCGGTGGCGGCCCGCGCGACCGTCTCGAGGCTGGCCGACGCGGCCGGCGCCGTCGCCGGGGTCAACGGCGACTTCTTCGACATCACCGAGACCCAGCACCCGGGCGTCGAGGCCACGGGCGCGAGCGTGGGACCGGCGATCGCGGACGGGCACGTGCTCAAGGCGGCGGTGCCGAACGGCCAGCGGTTCGGACCCGCGCTGCCGCCCGGCACCAGCACGCGGGACGTCCTCGGCGTGGGCGCCGACCGGCGCGCCCACCTGGACCGCCTCACCCTCACCGGCACCGTCAGCACGCCGCAGGGACGGCTGCCGCTCAAGGGCCTCAACCAGTACGCGCTGCCGCAGAACTCCGTCGGCGCCTTCACCTGGCGCTGGGGCAGCGCCTCCCGGGTGCGCGCCATCTGCGGCACGGACACCGACCGGGCGGCCGGGTGCAGCGCGGACACCCACGAGGTGACGGTGCGGGGCGGCCGGGTGGTCGCCGCCTCCGACACCCCGGGCA
The DNA here is from genome assembly GCF_056434305.1 of Streptomyces sp. NPDC044061. NCBI lineage: Bacteria > Bacillati > Actinomycetota > Actinomycetes > Kitasatosporales > Streptomycetaceae > Streptomyces > Streptomyces sp. NPDC044061. The sequence goes on from NZ_JBWKFL010000009.1 coordinate 122,157, forward strand.
GCGGCACGATCGCCTCGGGCACCACCGTTCTGGTGGGCCGCGAGGAAGGCGCGCGGCAGCTGCGCAAGTTGTCGCCGGGCGACCGGGTGTCCGTCACGCACGCCCTGGTGGCGGCCACGGCGAAGGTCCCGTACGCGTTCGCGATCGGCGGCTACCCGGTCCTGCGGAACGGCAGGCCGCTGTCCGGTCTTGACGACACGACCTCCGCCGTACGCACCGTGGTGGGCTTCAAGGGCGGCGGACGGCAGTTGCTGCTGCTCGCGCTGGACGGGGCCGCCGCCTACCGCACCGGCATGACCATCGCCGAGGAGGCGGCCACCATGCGCGAGCTCGGCGCGTCCGCCGCGTTCAACCTCGACGGCGGCGGCTCGACCGAGATGGTCACCCGCGCTGCGGGGGCGAGCGCGGTGGAGGTCCGCAACCATCCGAGCGGCGGCGCCGAGCGCCCCGTGGCGAACGGCGTCGGCGTCTTCTCGTACTGACCCGGCCCGATCAGGGTTTGAGACTGCTCACCAGGTCGGCCGTCGCGGTCAGCCCGCTGTGGATGGTGGGCGCCATGCTGGTGCTGGCCAGGTAGAAGCCGAGCAGCATGCACACCAGGGCGTGCGAGATCTTCAGCGCCCCGTTGCGCATGAAGATCACGGCAATGATCAGGAGCAGCAGCACCACAGAGATGGAAACGGCCATCGGGAACCTCCTCCGCCACGCCCCATGAGCGGCGTTCGGCCGCAAGTGTGACGTAGCGGAGGGTTCGTCCGGGCGGCTGACGTGTCCGCCGATCGAGTGGTCTTATCCGGACTGGTGTGCGTCGAGGAACGCCTCCAGACCCGCGAGGTCGTCGGTGTTGAGCTGGTCGACGCCGGCGGCGAGCAGCTCCGTCCACAGGGCGTCCCGGGCCGGGCCCGCCGTGTCCGGGGTGGCCCAGAACCGGATCCGCTGCCCGCGCGCGTGGGCGGCGCCGGTGATGCCGCGCAGCTTCTGCCGCTCGGCGTCCGGGAAGGCGCCCTCGCCCTGCCAGGTGAAGTTCAGCGTCCAGTTGTCGCTGATCAGCGGGATGAAGGAGGCGGGCGCCGCGCTGCCGAGGTCGGTGAGCCGGCCGTCGTAGAAGGCGCGGCGCTCGGTCTGGGCCTCCATCGGTACGCGGGCGGCGCGGTCGCCGGAGATGACGGCGGTGACCGGACCGGGGTTGACACGGCCGTGCGCGTAGGTGGTGAACAGGTGCGGGTGGCGCCTGAGGTGCCGGTCGAGTTCGAGGTACGTCGAGGAGCCCTCGGTCTTGATGTCGATGAGGAGCTGGACCGGCCGGCGCTGACCCCGGTACACCGAGCCCTGGTTGGCCCTGACGCGGGCGGCGAGCGGGTCGAGGTAGAGGGATTCGAGGGTGCGGGTCGGATCCAGCTCGGAGGCGTCGTGGCCGACGAGGAGCTGGTCGCCGACGAGGAAGATGTCGGCCTCGACGCTGCCGAAGCGGTGGTCGAGGGCGTCGAACAGGGGCCGCGGGTGCTCGTAGTCGTTGTGGGCGTGCGCGTGCCACAGCGGGCGCGGGCCGCGGTGGCCCCCGCCCGCCCAGGCCTGGGCCGGGGGAAGGGTGATCGCGCCCGCGAGGGCGGCGCCGAGGGTGGTGAGGGCTCTGCGACGGGTGGTGAGGGCCATGCGCTGCCTCCCTTGGGGTGCCGGATGGGACCGAAGGGAGTATGCGTTCGACACACACCCAACGGCCCCCATCCGGACGGGAGTTCGCCCTCTGTTCACTTGTGGCCGGCGAGCGGGGCAGCCGGCTCGGGGGTGCGGGGAACCGTGCGCCCGGCTCCACCGCACCCGCCGCCGACGAGCGTCGGTCAGGGCCCCAGGATGTCGACCAGTTCGGCCAGTGCCTCCCGGTGGGCGCCCGCGGTCCCGTAGGCGATCGAGTCGGCCTTGGCCCGCTTCAGGTACAGGTGGATCGGGTGCTCCCAGGTCATACCGATACCGGCGTGGAGCTGCAGCGCCTCCTCGGCGGCGTGGACGGCGACGGGCGCCGCGTACGCCTGGGCGACGGCGACCGACACGTCGGTGTCCTCGCCGGAGGCCAGCGCGTCGGCGGCGGCACGGGCGGCGGCCCGGAGGTTGACGACCTCCAGCCACAGCTGGGCGAGCCGGTGCTTGAGCGCCTGGAAACCGCCGACCGGCCGGTTGAACTGCTTGCGCTCCTTCAGGTACCGGACGGTTTCGGTCAACGCCCAGTCGGTGAGGCCGAGTTGCTCGGAGGCGAGCAGCCCGGCGGCACTGCGCAGGGCGCGTCGTACGGCGGGTTCCGCGTCGCCGATGCGGCGGCCGGGCGCGCCGTCGAGGGTGACGGTGGCGAGCGGGCGGGTCAGGTCCAGAGAGATCTGCGGGGTGACGGTCACCGCCTCGGCGGCCACGGCGTACAGCCCGCCGTCGTCGGCCGGGACGAGCAGGACGTCGGCGGCGGCCGCGTCCGCGATGCCGGACAGCTCCCCGTGCAGGGTGCCGTTCTCCAGCCGTACGGCCTTCGGGGCGGCGCCCGGGGACACGTGCAGCCCGACGGCGAGGGCGCCGATGGTCCGCCCGGAGGCCAGCCGGCCCAGCAGCTCCTCGTCCTCGCAGGCCAGCAGGGCCTCGGTGGCCACGACCGCGCTGGTGAGGTACGGCACGGGAGCCACTGCCCGGCCCAGCTCCTCCAGTACGACCGCGACTTCGCGGTGGGTGGCGCCCTGGCCGCCCTGCGCCTCGGGCACCAGCAGCCCGGCGAGGCCCATGCCCTCGGCGAGGGACTTCCACAGGGCGAGGTCGTGCGGGGCGTCCGACTCGGTGCGGACGATCACATCGGGCGCCGCGCAGTGGTCCGTGAGCAGGTCGCGGACGGCTGCGCGCAGCGCCTCTTGCTCCTCGGAGTAGAGGAGATCCGGCTGGGTGCTCATCGGGCCAGGTCCTTCCAGGCGACGTCCTTGTCGGTGCGCGGCTCGGCGGGCAGGCCCAGGACGCGCTCGGCGACGATGTTCAGCAGGACCTCGCTGGTCCCGCCCTCGATGCTGTTGCCCTTGGAGCGCAGGTAGCGGTAGCCGGCGTCACGGCCGGTGAAGTCCACCAGCTCGGGGCGGCGCATGGTCCAGTCGTCGTACAACAGGCCCTCCTCACCGCGCAGTTCGACTTCCAGGCCGCTGATCTCCTGATTGAGGCGGGCGAAGGCGAGCTTCATGCCGGAGCCCTCGTAGCCGGGCTGGCCGGCGACCAGCTGCTGGCGCAGGCGTTCGGCGGTGAGACGGGAGACCTCGGACTCCACCCAGAGCTTCAGCAGGCGCTGGTGCAGGTCGTGGGTGCGCAGTTCGGGGTTTTCCCGCCAGGTCCTGGCGACCGGGCCGATCATGCCGCCCTCGCGAGGCAGGCGCATGCCGCCGATGGAGACGCGCTCGTTCATGAGCGTGGTCTGGGCGACCCGCCAGCCGTCGCCGACCTCGCCGAGACGGCGTGCGTCGGGGATGCGGACGTCGGTGAGGAAGACCTCGTTGAACTCGGCCTCGCCGGTGATCTGGCGCAGCGGCCGCACCTCGACACCCGGGTCGGTCATGTCGCAGACGAAGTAGGTGATGCCCGCGTGCTTGGGCACGTCGGGGGCGGTGCGGGCGATGAGGATGGCCCAGCGGGCGATGTGGGCGCTGGACGTCCACACCTTCTGCCCGTTGACCGCCCAGGTGTCGCCCTCACGGGCGGCCCGGGTGCCGAGAGCGGCCAGGTCGGAGCCGGCGCCGGGCTCGCTGAACAGCTGGCACCAGACCTCCTCGCCCGTCCACAGAGGCCGCAGGAACCGCTGCTTCTGCTCCTCGGTGCCGTACTTCAGGATCGTCGGCGCGGCCATGCCGAGGCCGATGCCGATGCGCCGGGGGTCGTTGTCGGGCGCGCCCGCGGCCTCCAGTTCGGCGTCCACCACGGCCTGGAGGACGCGCGGGGCACCGAGTCCGCCGAGGCCCTCCGGGTAGTGCACCCAGGCCAGGCCGGCGTCGAAGCGGGCCCGCAGGAACTGAAGTCGGTCGGTGTCGGCGGGCGGATGCGCGGCCAGCAACTCGCGTGTGCGGCTGCGCAGTTCCTCGGCGTCGGTCATGCGGCGGCTCCCTTCTCCAGGACGACGGCCACCCGGCCGGTGGTCACGCCGTCGGCGACCCGCTGCACGGCGACGGCCGCGCCGTCCAGCGGCACCCGCTCACTCACCAGCGGCTTGATCGCGCCCCGCGCGGCCAGCTCGGTGAGCTGCTCGTGGCAGTGCAGGACCAGCCCGGGGTTCTTGGTGTTGTACAGGCCCCAGTGGAGCCCGAGGATCGAGTAGTTCTTCACCAGGGCGTGGTTGAGCGCGGGGCTCGGGATGGTGCCGCTCGCGAAGCCGACGACCACGATCCGTCCCTCGAAGGCGACCAGCTTGGCGGACTGCGCGTAGGCCTCGCCGCCGACGGGGTCGTAGATCACGTCGGCACCCCGGCCGCCGGTGGCCTCCTTCACGGCCGCGACGACGTCCTCGGCGCGGCGGTCGACCACCACGTCGCAGCCCAGATCCCGGGCGACGCCGGCCTTGTCCGCGCCGCCGACCACGCCGATCACCGTGGCTCCGGCCGCCTTGCCCAGCTGCACGGCCGCGCTGCCGACGCCACCCGCGGCGGCGTGCACGAGCAGGGTCTCCCCCGCTTCCAGGCGGGCTCGGCGGTGCAGACCGAACCAGCCCGTCTGATAACCGATGTGCAGCGCGGCGGCCTCGGCGTCGTCCAGCGAATCGGGCGCGGGCAGCAGGGCGCGGGCGTCTGCGACGGCGTACTCGGCGAAACCGCCGTACGGCAGTGCCGGGTTGGCGATCACCCGGCGGCCGTCCTCGGTCTCGGCGCAGATCTCCACACCCGGCGTGAACGGCAGCGGCGGCCGCACCTGGTACTGGCCCCGGCACAGCAGGGCGTCCGGGAAGTTGATGTTGGCGGCGCGCACGCGCAGCAGCACCTGACCGTCGCCGGGCGTGGGGCGTTCCACCTCCGCCAGGCGCATCACCTGGCTCGGCTCGCCGTTCTCGTGCACTTGCCATGCCTGCATGCGGGGCCTCCACGGGACTGCTTCGTCTGACCGGGTCCAACGGCATACTAAGCGGTCGCTTGCCAATCAGGGAACAGTCGATCGCGTCACGTGCGCGTCGGCCGCGCCCGTACGTGCATCCGTTCCCCCTGCGACCCGAACAGGCTCAGGAACTCCGCGGGCCCCTCCCCCGTCGACCCGAACCAGTGCGGCACCCGCGTGTCGAACTCGGCCGCCTCCCCCGCCGACAGCACGACGTCGTGCTCGCCCAGCACCAGCCGCAGCCGCCCCGAGAGCACGTACAGCCACTCGTAGCCCTCGTGGCTGCGCGGTTCCGGCTCCTGTCTGCGCTGCGGTTCGCGCACCTTGAAGGCCTGGAGGCCGCCGGGCCGGCGGGTCAGGGGCCAGAAGGTGCGGCCGTGGCGTTCGAGGGGCTTCGCCCGCACCCGGGGATCGCCGACCGGCGGGGCGCCGACCAGCTCGTCCAGCGGAACCTGATGGGCCTGGGCGATCGGCAGCAGCAGCTCCAGGCTGGGTCGGCGCAGGCCGGACTCCAGCCGGGACAGGGTGCTGACGGAGATCCCGGTCGCCTCGGACAGCGCCGCCAGGGTCACCTCCCGCTCCTTTCGGATCCGCCGCAGCCGGGGGCCCACGCCCGCCAGCACGTCGTCTGTGCCGTCGGTGCTCTCGGGGCGTTCGGTATTCATGCCCACATTGCAGAATCGGCAAAGACGTTTGTCAACGCGGCAGCGTCCGCGCGACCGTCGGCGGCGACGGTGGTCACATGACCGACAGGTACGAGGTCGTCGTGGTGGGAGGCGGCGCGGAACTTCTTTTCGCCGGCCTCGACGCGGCCGTGCGGGTGTAGACCGAGCGCCGCCGGGTCACCCTGACTGCATGCTGCTGACCCGGCTCGCGGAGGTATCCCGGGAGGTGGCCGCCACGTCGGCCAGGTCCCGCAAGACCGCCCTGCTCGCGGAGCTCTTCCGGGACGCGGAGGCGGACGACGTGCCGATCGTCATCCCCTATCTGGCCGGACGGCTCCCGCAGGGGCGGCTCGGCGTGGGCTGGAAGGTGCTGAGCCGCCCGGTGCCGCCCGCCGCCGAGCCCTCCCTGAGCGTGCGGGAGGTCGACGCGCTCCTCGGTGAGCTGGGCAAGGTGTCGGGGCCCGGCTCCCAGGCGGAACGCGCCCGGATCGTCGGCGAGCTGATGGGCGCGGCCACCGAGGGGGAGCAGCGCTTCCTGCTCGGCCTGCTCACCGGCGAGGTCCGGCAGGGCGCGCTCGACGCGGTCGCCGTGGAGGGCCTCGCCCGGGCCACCGGCGCGGACCCGGCGGACGTACGGCGGGCGGTGATGCTCGCCGGATCGCTGCAGTCGGTGGCCCAGGCGCTGCTGGCCGACGGGCCCGGGTCCCTGGACCGGTTCCGGCTCACCGTCGGCCGCCCGGTGCTGCCGATGCTGGCCCACAGCGCCTCCTCGGTCGCCGAGGCGGTCGAGAAGCTGGGCGCGTGCGCGGTGGAGGAGAAGCTGGACGGCATCCGCGTGCAGGTCCACCGGGAGGGCAGCACGGTACGGATCCACACCCGCACGCTGGACGACATCACCGACAGGCTCCCCGAAGTGACCGCCGCCGCACTGGGGTTGGCGAGCGAGCGGTTCATCCTGGACGGCGAGGTGATCTCCTTCGGCGCGGACGGCCGGCCCCGCTCCTTCCAGGAGACCGCCGGCCGGGTCGGCTCCCGGAGCGATGTGGCGAAGGCCGCCCGGGAGCTGCCCGTCTCCCCCGTCTTCTTCGACGTGCTGCTGGTCGACGGCCAGGACCTGCTCGACCTCCCGTTCGCCGAACGGCACGCGCTGCTGGCCGATCTGGTGCCCGGGCCGATGCGGGTCCGCCGGACCGTGGCGTCGGGGCCGCAGCACATCCCGGAGGCGGAACGCTTCCTCGCCGACACGCTGGCCCGGGGCCACGAGGGCGTGGTGGTCAAGGCGCTGGCCGCCCCCTACAGCGCGGGCCGGCGCGGTGCGTCCTGGCTGAAGGTCAAGCCCGTGCACACGCTCGACCTGGTCGTACTGGCCGCCGAGTGGGGCCACGGCCGCCGCACCGGCAAGCTGTCCAACCTCCACCTCGGCGCACGCAACCCGGACGGCAGCTTCGCGATGCTGGGCAAGACCTTCAAGGGCATGACCGACTCGATGCTCGCCTGGCAGACCGAGCGGCTCCAGGAGCTGGCCGTGTCCGAGGACGCCTGGGGGGTCGGGGTCCGCCCCGAACTCGTCGTGGAGATCGCCTACGACGGCTTGCAGCGCTCCTCCCGGTACCCCGCCGGCGTCACCCTGCGTTTCGCGCGTGTGGTCCGCTACCGCGAGGACAAGGGACCCGAGGACGCCGATACCGTGGAGGCCCTGCTGGCAGCCCACCCGGAGGTCGAGCCGTGACGGTGCGTGCGACGAAGCACAGTGCGGGACTGCTGTTGTTCCGGCACACCGACGACGGACTGGAGGTCTTGCTCGGCCATATGGGCGGACCGTTCTTCGCGAAGAAGGACGCGGGGGCGTGGACCGTGCCCAAGGGAGAGTACGAACCGGACGAGCCCGCCTGGGAGGCGGCCCGGCGGGAGTTCCAGGAGGAGCTGGGCCTGGCGCCGCCCGACGGGGAGGCCGTACCGCTGGGCGAGGTGGCTCAGGCCAACGGCAAGATCGTCACGGCGTGGGCGGTCGAGGCGGACCTGGACCCCGGGACGGTCGTCCCAGGAACCTTCACCATGGAGTGGCCGCCGAGATCCGGGCGGACGCAGGAGTTTCCGGAGCTGGACCGGGTGGCGTGGGTCGGTCTCGACCGGGCTCGTGAGGTGATCGTCAAGGCCCAGGCCGCGTTTCTGGACCGGCTGGCGGAGCACTCGGCCTGAACAGGGGTCTACGCGTTGCGACGGGCGCGGTCGCGCGCGAAGGTCGAAGCAAGCCCGCTCCCAGGGAGGTCAGCCATGCCCATCGCGACGGTGAACCCGGCGAACGGCGAGACGCTCAAGACGTACGAGCCCATGGGCGAGGAGGAGCTGGAACGCCGGCTCCAGCTCGCCGAGGCGACGTTCCGCACCTACCGGACGACCTCCTTCGCCGACCGCGCCCGACTGCTGAACAAGGCCGCCGACCTGCTGGACGAGGACCAGCAGGAGATCGGCCGGGTCATGACCACCGAGATGGGCAAGCCGGTCAAGCAGGCCCGCGCGGAGGCCGCGAAGTGCGCCAAGGCGATGCGCTGGTACGCCGAACGCGCCGAGGGACTGCTGGCCGACGAGGAGCCGCCCGAGTCGGACGTGCGGGACTCCGGCGCCTCCCGGGTCCGGGTCAGCTACCGGCCGCTGGGGCCCGTCCTCGCCGTGATGCCGTGGAACTTCCCGCTGTGGCAGGTGATCCGCTTCGCCGCGCCTGCGCTCATGGCGGGCAACGTGGGCCTGCTCAAGCATGCCTCGAACGTCCCGCAGACGGCCCTGTACCTGGAGGACCTCTTCCACCGCGCGGGCTTCCGGGAGGGCTGCTTCCAGACCCTGCTGATCGGCTCGGGCGCGGTCGACGACATCCTGCGCGACGAGCGGGTGAAGGCGGCGACGCTCACGGGCAGCGAGCCGGCGGGCCGCGCGGTCGCCTCCACCTCCGGCGAGATGATCAAGAAGACGGTGCTGGAGCTCGGCGGCAGCGACCCGTACGTCGTCATGCCCTCCGCCGACCTCGACCGGGCGGCGCAGGTCGCCGTGACCGCACGCGTGCAGAACAACGGGCAGTCCTGCATCGCGGCCAAGCGGTTCATCGTGCACACCGACGTCTACGACGCCTTCGCCGAGAAGTTCGTCGCCGGCATGAAGGCGCTCAGGATCGGCGATCCGCTGGAGGAGGAGACCGAGATCGGGCCGCTCTCCAGCGAGCAGGGGCGGGCCGACCTGGAGGAGCTGGTCGACGACGCGAAGCGGAGCGGCGCCCGGGTGCTGTGCGGCGGCGAGCGCCCGGAGGGACCGGGCTGGTACTACCCGCCGACCGTGCTGGCGGGCATCACCCGGGAGATGCGCATCCACCGCGAGGAGGCGTTCGGACCGGTCGCCACGCTGTACCGGGCCGGCGACCTGGACGAGGCGCTGCTGATCGCCAACGACTCGCTGTTCGGACTGAGTTCGAACGTGTGGACACGGGACGAGAACGAGGTGGAGCGGTTCGCCCGGGACCTGGAGGCGGGCGCCGTTTACGTCAACGGGATGACCGCCTCCCATCCGGCGTTCCCGTTCGGCGGCGTGAAGCGGTCCGGGTACGGACGTGAGCTGTCCGGGCACGGAATCCGGGAGTTCTGCAACATCACCACGGTTTGGCAGGGTGCGTGAGCACTGCGCGGCTACCATCCCGTTTGTGAACCGCGAAGTGACTCTGCCTCTGATCGTCGACGACCGCGGTACCTTGCAGGTGGCTGCGGCCGACGTGAGTAAGTTGTTGCGGACCGTGGGTGGGCGGTGGCTGCATCTTGTCGAGGCCGGGGAGCAGCTCGACGAGGACACCGTGGCCGCGTTGACCATTGAACTGGCAAAGCTGGCGGACCGCATCGACGTCGCCTGCATCGCGCACAGCAGTGGAGCGCCGTAGGGGTCGGGGCCGGGCCGTTGACCTGCGGGTACGGGGCGAGTTGGGCGGTCGTCGAGGCCAGTGGCGCGGCGGCCGGAGGGGCTGGGCACCGAATCCGATCCGTACCTCTTGTCCCCGATTCGGAGTAATCCGACGAGAGATCGTCGCCCCCTTGGGTGAACCTGAGTGGACCACCTTCTGACCGGCGGGCGCGAGCCTGCTGGACGGCGAAAGCAGGGACGCTCATGGCTACTTTGTGCAGACCCTCGGTGTCCGTACCAGAGCACGTGATCACGATGGAGGAGACGCTGGAGCTCGCGCGTGAACACCACGCGGACCACCCCCAGCTCGCGCTGGCCCTCCGGCTGATCGAGAACACGGGCGTCCGCACCAGGCACATCGTGCAGCCCATCGAGGAGACCCTCAAGCACCCGGGGTTCGAGGACCGCAACAAGCTCTACGAGGCCGAGGCCAAGGCCCGCGTCCCCGCGGTGATCCAGCGGGCGCTCGACGACGCCGAGCTCCTGACCACCGACATCGATGTCATCATCTACGTGTCGTGCACGGGCTTCATGATGCCCTCGCTGACCGCGTGGCTGATCAACGAGATGGACTTCTCGAGCACCACCCGCCAGCTCCCCATAGCCCAGCTGGGCTGTGCGGCCGGCGGCGCGGCCATCAACCGGGCCCACGACTTCTGTTCGGCCTACCCGGAGTCCAACGCGCTCGTCGTGGCCTGCGAGTTCTGCTCGCTGTGCTACCAGCCCACCGACCTCGGCGTCGGCTCGCTGCTGTCCAACGGCCTGTTCGGCGACGGCATAGCCGCGGCCGTGGTGCGCGGCCGCGGCGGCACGGGCGTCCATCTGGAACGCAACGGGTCGTACCTGATCCCCAAGACCGAGGACTGGATCGCGTACGACGTCCGGGCGACCGGCTTCCACTTCCTGCTGGACAAGCGGGTGCCGACCACCATGGAGCCGCTCGCCCCGGCGCTCCAGGACCTCGCGGGCACTCACGGCTGGGACGCCGCCGACCTGGACTTCTACATCATCCACGCGGGCGGTCCCCGAATCCTCGACGACCTCAGCAAGTTCCTGCAGGTCGACCCGCACGCGTTCCGGTTCAGCCGGTCCACGCTCACCGAGTACGGCAACATAGCCAGCGCCGTCGTGCTGGACGCGCTGCGCAGGCTGTTCGACGAGGGCGGTGCCGAGCACCGGGCACGCGGGCTGCTCGCCGGGTTCGGTCCCGGCATCACGGCCGAGATGACCGTGGGCCGCTGGGTCAAGGACGGCGAACAGCGATGAGCGAGGAGACCCTCACCGGGCTCCTGCCCCCGGTCCGGCACTGGCCGGCCGTCGACCTGGCCGGCACGGACTTCGACCCGGTGCTGGCCGAGCTGATGCGCGAGGGCCCGGTCAGCCGGATCCAGCTGCCCAACGGTGAGGGCTGGGCGTGGCTGGTCACCCGCTACGACGACGTGCGCATGGTGGCCAACGACCCCCGCTTCAGCCGCGAGGCGGTGATGGGCAGACAGATCACCCGGCTCGCCCCGCACTACATACCGGACCGGGGCGCGGTCGGCGTCCTGGACCCGCCCGACCACACCCGGCTGCGCCGCTCGGTCGCCGCCGCGTTCACCACCAAGGGCGTGGAGCGGGTCCGGGACAAGGCGCGCGTGATGCTGGACGAACTGGTCGACGAACTCATCCAGGACGGGCCGCCCGCCGACCTCACGGCGACGATCCTCAGCCCGTTCCCCGTCGCGGTGATCTGCGAGCTGATGGGTGTCCCGGCCGCCGACCGGCACGACATGCACATCTGGACCCAGCTGATCCTGTCCTCCTCGCACGGCAAGGAGGTCAGCGAGCGGGCCAAGCACGAGATGAGCGCCTACTTCTCCGACCTCGTCGGGCTGCGCGAGGGCGGCACGGCCGAGGACGTCGCCTCGCTGCTCGGCGCCGCCGTGGGCCGGGCCGAGGTCAGCCTGGAGGAGGCCGTAGGTCTCGCCATCCTCCTGCAGATCGGCGGCGAGGCGGTCACCAACAACAGCGGGCAGATCTTCTACCTGCTGCTGACCCGACCCGACCTGGTGGAACGACTGCGTTCCGACCCCGGGTGCCGGCCGAAGGCGATCGACGAGCTGCTGCGCTACATCCCGCACCGCAACGCCGTCGGCCTCTCCCGGATCGCCCTGGAGGACGTGGAGATCAGGGGCGTGCGGATCCGGGCCGGCGACCCGATCTACGTCTCCTACCTGGCCGCCAACCGCGACCCGGACGTCTTCCCCGACCCGGAGACCATCGACATCTCCCGCAGCCCCAACCCGCACGTGGCGTTCGGCTTCGGCCCGCACTACTGCCCCGGCGGCATGCTGGCCAGGCTGGAGTCGGAACTTCTGGTGGACGCCCTGCTGGACCGGATACCGGGGCTGAAACTCGCCGTACCGCCGGAACAGGTGCCCTTCAGGAAGGGTGCGCTGATCCGGGGTCCCTTGGCCCTGCCGGTGACGTGGTGAGCGGCGGATGACGACGACCGAGGGACTGTCGGTACCGGAAGGGCCCGCGTCACGTGGAGAGGCGCCGGCCCGGACGGATCCGTCGGCCCGGGAGTTGACCACAAACGACGGGCTGCTGGTGCCGCCGGGCCACGGCCGTGTCGTCGAGACACCGGCCCAGCGCGTGACCTTCAAGGTCACCGGCGCGCACTCGCGGATGGCCTCCACCTTCGAGGTGGAGGTCCCGCCGGGCTTCGACGTCGGCGCCCATGTGCACACGCGCAGTGAGGAGTTGTTCTACGTGCTCGAGGGCGAGCTGGACGTCCTCGCCTTCGAGCCGCGCATCCGCACCCCCGACAACTGGCAGAAGTGGGAGTCGGTTTCGGGTACCAAGGTGGTCCGGGCGACCCCGGGCACGGTCATCGTCGTACCACCGGGATGCCCGCACGCGTTCGCGAACCCGACGGACACGCCCGCGAAGATGTTCTTCCAGGCCTCTCCCCCACCGGACCACGAGCGCTACTTCGAGGAGCTGCTGGAGATCCTCGGCAACGGCGGCCCTCCCGACCAGGAGGCCATCGAAGCGCTGAGGGCGAAGTACGACATCCAGCAGCTGACACCTCTGAGGCACCGGTGAGTGTGTCCACCCCGAAGGGGCGCGGGGCTGTGATCGACATGCGGCTCCGCCGCGAGCGCGTCCAGCCACGCCGGACCGGCGAACCGCGGCGCACCGCGCCCCCATGGCACTACCGGATGGGCATCCCCGCCAGGGTCCGCGCGATGACCAGCCGCTGGATCTCGCTCGTGCCCTCGAAGATCGTGTAGATCGCGGAGTCCCGGTGCATCCGCTCGACCGGGTACTCGCGGGTGTACCCGTTGCCGCCGAGGATCTGGATCGCCTGCGCGGTCACCTTCTTCGCGGTCTCGCTGGCGAACAGCTTCGACATCGACCCCTCGGCCGCCGTGAACGGCTTGCCGTTGACCGCCATCCAGGAGGCCCGCCACACGAGCAGACGGGCCGCGTCGATCTGGGTCCGCATGTCGGCGAGCTGGAAGGCCACACCCTGGTTGTCGATGATCGGCCGCCCGAACTGCTCACGGGTCCTGGCGTAGTCGAGGGCGACCTCGTACGCGGCCCGGGCGGTGCCGACCGCCATCGCGCCGACCGCCGGCCGCGAGGCCTCAAAGGTGGCCATCGCCGCGTTCTTCACCCGCTCGCCGCCGGCCTTCGCCTTCTCCCGGGCCCTGGCCAGCCGCTCGTCCAGCTTCTCCTTGCCGCCGAGCAGGCAGGAGCCGGGGACGCGGACGTTGTCGAGGATGACCTCGGCGGTGTGCGAGGCGCGGATGCCGTGCTTCTTGAACTTCTGGCCCTGGGCGAGACCCGGCGTGCCCGACGGGACGATGAAGGACGCGTGGCCCTTCGAGCCCAGCTCCGGGTCGACGCAGGCGACCACGACGTGGACGTTGGCGATGCCGCCGTTGGTCGCCCAGGTCTTCGTGCCGTTGATCACCCACTCGTCCTTGGCCTCGTCGTACACGGCGCGGGTGCGCATGGAGGCGACGTCGGAGCCGGCGTCGGGCTCGGAGGAGCAGAACGCGGCGACCTTGACGTCGTTCGCGTCGCCGTACATCTGGGGGATCCAGGTACCGATCTGTTCCTCGGTTCCGTTGGCGAGAACGCCCACGGCGGCGAGACCGGTGCCCACAATGGAGAGGGCGATGCCCGCGTCGCCCCAGAACAGCTCCTCCATGGCCGTGGGGATACCGAGGCCGGTGGGGTCGAAGTACTGCTGCGCATAGAAGTCGAGGGAGTAGATGCCGACCTTCGCGGCCTCCTGGATGACCGGCCAGGGAGTCTCCTCACGCTCGTCCCATTCGGCGGCCGCGGGGCGGATGACGTCGGCGGCGAAGCCGTGCAGCCAGTCCCGGACCTCCTTCTGTTCGTCGTTGAGCTCCATGGTGAACTCGGCCATGTCCCCTCCAGCGGCGTTTGGTGCGGTGTTACTAGCGGTAACCCGAGTGTGTTACTGACCGGTAGGAAAAGTCAACTCCCGAGGACGCCTCGGCATCCCGTTCGATGTCAGGGGCATGGACAGTGCTAGTTTGCGCAGGCGTCACCGAATCAGCACGGGTGGGGAGAGCACATGGACACCACGCAGCGGACCGATCAGCAGCGGTCCGCCGACCGCCGACGGCGCGAGCTGCTGGAGGCCGCGGACAGAGTGGTTCTGCGTGACGGTCCGCAGGCCTCGATGAACGCCATCGCCGCGGAGGCCGGCATCACCAAGCCGATCCTTTATCGCCATTTCGGCGACAAGGGCGGGCTTTACGCGGCCTTGGCCAAGCGGCACACGGACGCCCTGCTCGATTCGCTGCGGGCGGCACTGGACGCTCCGGCCGAGCGGCGGGAGCGCGTTGAGTCCACGCTGGACACCTATCTCGCGGCGATCGAGGCACGCCCTCAGGTGTATCGGTTCCTCATGCATCCTGCGGAGGCAGGCCAGGGAGGCGACCAGGGCTTCGACGTCGGGAAGCACAGCGCCCCGCTGCTGCGGCGGATGGGTGAGGAACTGGCCCAGGTCATCGAGGAGCGGCTGGATCTCGGACCCGGAAGTCAGCAGCTGGCCCGGGTCTGGGGCCACGGGATCGTCGGGATGATGCACGCTGCGGGTGACTGGTGGCTCGGGGAGCGGCCGTGCTCCCGGGCCGAGTTGGTGAGGTCTCTCGCCGATCTGCTGTGGGGGCGCCTCGCGGCGGCTGGCGACAGGATCGGCGGTCCGGGCTTCTGACCGTGTCCTCTCGCCTGCGGGCGCGAGGGGTCTGGTCGCGCTCACGCGGCGGAGCCGCATGTCGATCACGGCCCCGCGCCCCTAGGCGGGACCACCGGCCCGGTGCCACGAAGCTCGCTCGATCTGCCTCATGAGCCTGCGGCGCCGCCGGCCGGTCACGTGGTCGGCGTACACCGTGCCGTCCAGGTGGTCGCACTCGTGCTGCAGGCACCTGGCGAAGAAGCCCGTGCCGTGCACGGTGACCGGTTCTCCGGTCACGGTGCAACCCTCGACCACCGCGTGGTCGTAGCGCTCGGTCCCCGCCTCCAGGCCCGGCAGGGACAGGCAGCCCTCCGGGCCCCGGACGACCACGCCGTCCGTGTGCACCAGACGCGGGTTCACCACATGCCCGAGATGCCGGACATCCTCGTCGTCCGGGCAGTCGTACACGAGCACCCGCAGCGGCACCCCGATCTGGTTCGCGGCCAGGCCCACGCCCTGCGCCGCGTACATGGTCGCGAACAAGTCCTCCACGAGGGCGGCCAGTTCGGCGCCGAAGTCGGTGACGTCCGCGCAGGGCTCGCGCAGGACGGGGTCCGGAAGCAGGGAAAGAGGCCGGACGCGCCCGTGGGCGCCCGGGATCGAGCCGTGTCGCATGGCGGCAAGGGTACGGTTCGTTTCAGCTCATGCCCGCCGCACAGGCATGGACCGGGATTCGGGTGTGCGAATGGATCTCGATAGGCTGAGGTCCACACCACGCTGCCGGATGGCCCCAGGCGCGGCGCGTACGCAAGGAGGATCGAGAACTGATGGCAGGCAACTCGGACCCGCTCTCGCCGCGGGCCAAGCTGGCCGTGACCGCGGGCAAGGCGGTCGCTGCGGCATCCCGCGCCGCCGGGCGCGGCAGCGGGTCGGTGATCGGTGGCCGGGTCGCGCTGAAACTCGACCCCGACCTGCTCGCCCGGCTCGCCCAGAACCTGGACGTCGTCCTGGTGTCGGCGACCAACGGCAAGACCACGACCACGCGGCTCATCGCGGAGGCGCTGCGCGCCGCGGGCCCGGTGGTGTCGAACGCGCTCGGCGCCAACATGCCGGCCGGTATCACCTCCGCGCTCTCGGGCGGCTCGGAGGCGAAGTTCGGCGTCATCGAGGTCGACGAGAAGTACCTGGCCGGTGTGGCCCGCGACACCGACCCCAAGTGCATCGCCCTGCTGAACCTCTCCCGCGACCAGCTCGACCGCGCCGCCGAGACCCGGATGCTCGCCGAGAACTGGCGTGAGGGACTGGCCGGGTCCAAGGCCGTCGTCGTCGCCAACTGCGACGACCCGCTGGTGGTGTGGGCCGCCTCCTCCTCGCCGAACGTGATCTGGGTCGCGGCCGGGCAGATGTGGCAGGAGGACGCCTGGTCCTGCCCGTCCTGCGGTGGCGTGATGCAGCGCCCCGGCGACGACTGGTACTGCGGCGAGTGCGGCTTCCGCCGGCCGACCCCCACCTGGGCGCTGTCCGGGGACCACGTCCTCGACCCGCACGGCTCCGCCTGGCCGATCCACCTGCAGCTGCCCGGCCGCGCCAACAAGGCGAACGCGGCCAGCTCCGCGGCCGTCGCCGCCGTCTTCGGGGTGCCGCCGCAGGTCGCCCTGGAGCGGATGTACCAGGTGCAGGCGGTCGCCGGACGCTACGACGTGGTCCAGTTCCAGGACCGCGACCTCAGGCTGCTGCTGGCCAAGAACCCGGCCGGCTGGCTGGAGACGTTCTCCCTGATCGACCCGCCGCCCACCCCGGTGATCCTGTCCGTGAACGCCCGCGGGGCCGACGGCACCGACACCTCCTGGCTGTGGGACGTCGACTACACGCGGCTGACCGGTCACCCGATCTTCGTGATCGGCGACCGGAAGCTGGACCTCGCCGTCCGTCTGGAGGTCGCGAACCAGCACTTCCAGGTCTGCGACGACCTCGACCAGGCCGTCCAGGCGGCCCCGCCGGGACGCATCGAGGTCATCGCGAACTACACCGCGTTCCAGGACCTGCGCCGCCGCGTCGGCAACTGATCTTCGAAGGGCGATCACCTCATGAGCGACAACCAACTGCGGCTGGTGTGGATCTACCCGGACCTGCTCAGCACCTACGGCGACCAGGGCAACGCGCTGGTCGTGGAGCGCCGGGCCCGCCAGCGCGGCCTGGACGTGGCACGGCTGGACGTGCGCAGCGACCAGCCGATCCCGACCTCCGGTGACATCTACCTGATCGGGGGCGGCGAGGACCGGCCGCAGCGGCTCGCGGCCGAGCGGCTGCGCCGTGACGGCCATCTGCAGCGGGCGGTGGAGAACGGCGCCATCGTCTTCTCCGTCTGCGCCGGCTACCAGATCCTCGGCCACGAGTTCATCAACGACCTCGGCCAGCGCGAGCCGGGCCTCGGCCTGCTCGACGTGGTGTCGGTGCGCGGCGAGGGCGAGCGGTGTGTCGGTGACGTGCTCGCGGACATCGACCCGCAGCTCGGCCTGCCCCAGCTGACCGGCTTCGAGAACCACCAGGGCGTCACCCACCTCGGCTCCACCGCCCGCCCCTTCGCCCGGGTGAAGATCGGCAAGGGCAACGGCACTGGGGACGGCACGGAGGGCGCGTACAACGGGACGGTATTCGGCACGTACATGCACGGCCCGGTGCTGGCCCGCAACCCGCAGATCGCCGACCTGCTGCTCAAGCTGGCGCTCGACGTCAACGCGCTGCCACCGACCGACGACCGCTGGTACGAGGCGCTCCGCAACGAGCGCATCGCGGCTGCGCAGCAGCCTGCGTAGTCACCGCTGCGCAGCAGCCTGCGTGGACACTGCTAGCGCGGCAGCCCGCGTAAGCGCCACGTCAGGGACTTTTCAGCACCTTCCGGCACGCTCGTTGTGGGCCCGCCTGACGCGCCGTCCGCTCACATGTGCGGGCGCGTCCAGCAGGCGGACGCCCGCTACGGAGCCACCCCCTCACGCCGGTAGGGTGGCCGGGAATCCGCCGGACGACGTGGTCCGGTTTCCCGGCCCACGTTGAGAAGGTATTTCGGGCTATGCGCATTGGTGTCCTCACGTCCGGCGGCGACTGCCCCGGCCTGAACGCCGTCATCCGGTCCGTCGTGCACCGTGCCGTCGCCGACCACGGCGACGAGGTCATCGGCTTCCGGGACGGCTGGAAGGGCCTCCTGGAGTGCGACTACATGAAGCTCGACCTGGATGCCGTGGGTGGCATCCTGGCACGCGGCGGCACCATCCTCGGCTCCTCCCGGGTCCAGCCCTCGCACCTGCGGGACGGCGTGGAGCGGGCCAAGGGCCACGTCCAGGAACTGGGCCTGGACGCGATCATCCCGATCGGCGGCGAGGGCACGCTGAAGGCGGCCCGGCTGATGTCCGACAACGGCCTGCCCATCGTCGGCGTCCCCAAGACCATCGACAACGACATCGCTGTCACGGACGTCACCTTCGGCTTCGACACGGCCGTGGGTGTCGCGACCGAGGCCCTCGACCGGCTCAAGACCACCGCGGAGTCCCACCAACGCGTGCTGGTCGTCGAGGTCATGGGCCGGCACACCGGCTGGATCGCGCTGCACTCCGGCATGGCGGCCGGCGCGCACGCCATCGTCGTGCCGGAACGCCCCTTCGACATCGAGGAGTTGACGAAGCGGGTCGGCGCGCGGTTCGAGGCGGGCAAGCGGTTCGCCATCGTGGTCGCCGCCGAGGGTGCCAAGCCGCGGCCCGGCTCCATGGAGTTCGACGAGGGCGGCAAGGACATCTACGGCCACGAGCGCTTCGCGGGGATCGCGCGTCAGCTGTCCATCGAGCTGGAGCAGCGGCTCGGCAAGGAGGCGCGGCCGGTCATCCTCGGGCATGTGCAGCGGGGCGGGACGCCTACGGCGTACGACCGGGTGCTCGCCACGCGGTTCGGCTGGCACGCCGTGGAGGCCGTGCACCGGGGCGAGTTCGGGAACATGACGGCGCTGCGGGGGACCGACATCGTGATGGTCTCGCTGGCGGAGGCCGTGGAGACGCTGAAGACGGTTCCCGCCGAGCGGTACGACGAGGCGGAGTGCGTCCTGTAGTCCGGCCCAGGACAACCCGCCCCCGGTCACCGGCGTGACCGGGGGCGGTTCTACTCTTGGGGGCGGACAGACGCGTACAACCCCCACGAATCAGGAGCCGGCGGATGGATCACAGCGGGCACGGCATGATGATGGATCTGCCGCCGTTCACGCTGGCCCGAGGGCTTGAGTGGTCGGCGGACCCCTTCTTTCTCATCGCCTGCCTGGCCGGGCTTGCTCTGTACGGCTGGGGTGTCGTGCGGCTGCGACGGCGCGGGGACTCCTGGCCGGTCTCCCGGACCGTGTCGTACGTCGCCGGCGTTCTCACCATCGGCCTGGTGATGTGCACGAGGCTCAACGACTACGGCATGGTCATGTTCAGCGTGCACATGGTGCAGCACATGGTGATCAGCATGCTGTCGCCGATCCTGATCCTGCTCGGCGCCCCGGCCACCCTGGCGCTGCGCGCGCTGCCGGTGGCCGGCAGGGGCCGCAAGGGTCCGCGCGAGCTGCTGCTGGCGCTGCTGCACAGCCGGTACATGCGGGTCGTCACCCACCCGGTGTTCACGATCCCGCTGTTCATCGCGAGCCTGTACGCGCTGTACTTCACGCCGCTGTTCGACTTCCTGATGGGCTCGAAGACCGGGCACGTCGCGATGATGGTGCACTTCCTGGCCGTGGGTGTCGTGTTCTTCTGGCCGATCATCGGCGTGGATCCGGGCCCGCACCGGCCGGGTCACCTCATGCGGATGCTGGAGCTGTTCGCGGGCATGCCGTTCCACGCGTTCTTCGGCATCGCGCTGATGATGGCGTCGACGCCGATGGTGGAGACGTTCAGGAACCCGCCCGCCTCCCTCGGCATCGACGCGCTGTCCGACCAGAACGCGGCGGGCGGCATCGCCTGGGCGTTCAGCGAGGTCCCGTCCGTGCTGGTCCTGATCGCACTGCTGTTCCAGTGGTACGGCTCCGAGCAGCGGCAGGCCAGGCGCAAGGACCGGGCCGCCGACCGGGACGGTGACAAGGAGCTGGAGGCGTACAACGCCTATCTGGCCTCCCTCAACGCGCGCGAGGGCTGAGTACGCGGTATCCCGTCCGGGCGGGATTCGGGGCACCATGGTGGTGGACGGACCACGAGGAGGGTGTCGCGATGCCCGGTTCCACGAACGGTTCCACCAAGGCGATGGGGGCGATGACCGTCGGCGGGCTCGTCGTCGTCACGGCCTACACGGTCGCCCTCGGAAGCAACGGCTGGCTGTGGTTCGGATGGGTGGTGCTCGGGCTGCTGACGCTCGCCATGGTCGTCACCCAGTCCTAGCGTCCACCGGAGCGGGCTGCGCTGATTACAGTGCCCGCATGAACAGCAGGACCGCGTCCTTCGACGAACTCGACCGGAAGATCATCACCGCGCTGATGGCGAACGCCAGGACCAGCTTCGCCGAGATCGGTGCGGCGGTCGGGCTGTCCTCCACCGCGGTCAAACGGCGCGTGGACCGGCTGCGGGAGACCGGTGTGATCACGGGGTTCACGGCGACCGTGAAGCCCTCCGCGCTCGGCTGGCGCACGGAGGCGTACGTCGAGGTGTACTGCGAGGGTGCGGCCCCGCCCCGGCGCCTGGCGGAGGTGGTGCGCAACCACCCGGAGATCACGGCGGCCATGACGGTGACCGGTGGCGCCGACGCGCTGCTGCACGTGCGGGCGCGGGACGTGAAGCACTTCGAGGAGGTGCTGGAGCGTATCCGGGTGGAGCCCTTCATCCGGAAGACGATCAGCGTGATGGTGTTGTCCCACCTCCTCCCGGACAGTCCGGAAGCGGGGGCGACCCTCGCGGCCCCGGAATAACACCCGACAGACGCAGAAGTCGTGCGTCGTGCGCCGATACGACGCAGCGATGCTGCGCATCCGCGCAGCTTTTCTTGCTTGTCCTCCGCAACCCTCCCTTTCTACGGTGGTCTCACCCTCAGTGACACCCAGACAAGCGGAGGAAACCCTCTGTGCCCGAAAGCCGTGTGCCGCGACCTCGGCGCTTCCTCGTCTGCGAACCCAGACACTTCGCCGTGCAGTACGCGATCAATCCCTGGATGCACCCCGACAAGCCGGTCGACGTGGATCTGGCCCAGGAGCAGTGGCAGGCGCTGATCGGCGTCTACCGCGCCCACGGTCACACCGTCGACGCGGTCGAGCCGGTCCCGGGCCTGCCCGACATGGTCTTCGCCGCGAACGCGGCCTTCGTGGTCGGCGGCCGGGTCTTCGGCTCTCTGTTCCACGCGCCGGAGCGGCGCCCCGAGTCGGTCCACTACGACACCTGGTTCAAGGGGGCGGGGTACGACGTGTACCGCCCCGAGTCGGTGACCGAGGGCGAGGGCGACCTGGTGTGGACCGGCCGGTACGTGCTGGCCGGCACCGGGTTCCGCACGACCCGTGAGGCCCATCGCGAGGCGCAGGAGTTCCTCGGCCACCCCGTGATCGGCCTGACCCTGGTGGACCCGTACTTCTACCACCTCGACACGGCGCTGTTCGTGCTGGACGAGGACAACATCGTCTACTACCCGGAGGCCTTCTCGCCGGGCAGCCGGGAGGTGCTGAAGCGCCTGTATCCGGACGCGGTGCTCGCCACCCGCGACGACGCCATGGCGTTCGGTCTGAACTCCGTGTCCGACGGCCGGCACGTCTTCATCGCCCCCATCGCCGAGGCGCTGGCCGAGCGCCTGGCCGACCACGGTTACGTCCCCGTCCCCGTCGACCTGTCGGAGTTCCACAAGGCCGGCGGTGGCATCAAGTGCTGCACCCAGGAGATCCGCTGATGACCGCACCCGCGCGCACGCGCACGTCCGACGACCTGATCAAGGCGGAGGAGCCGGTCCTCGCGCACAACTACCACCCCCTGCCCGTGGTGGTGGCCCGGGCCGAGGGCACCTGGGTGGAGGATGTCGAGGGCAACCGCTACCTCGACATGCTCGCCGGGTACTCGGCGCTCAACTTCGGCCACCGGCACCCCGCGCTGATCGAGGCCGCGCACCGTCAACTGGACCTGCTGACACTCACCTCCCGCGCGTTCCACAACGACCGGCTCGCCGGGTTCGCCGAGCGGCTCGCGGGGCTGACCGGCCTGGACATGGTGCTGCCGATGAACACCGGCGCGGAGGCGGTGGAGAGCGGCATCAAGGTGGCCCGCAAGTGGGCATACGACGTGAAGGGCGTCCCGGCCGACCGGGCGACGATCGTCGTCGCGGCTGAGAACTTCCACGGCCGTACGACGACCATCGTCAGCTTCTCCACGGACGAGTCGGCCCGGGCGGGCTTCGGCCCCTTCACGCCCGGCTTCCGGGTCGTTCCGTACAACGACCTGGCCGCGCTGGAGGCGGCGGTCGACGAGACGACGGCGGCGGTGCTGCTGGAGCCCATCCAGGGCGAGGCCGGGGTGATCATCCCGGACGAGGGCTATCTGGCCGGCGTCCGTGAGCTGACCCGCCGCAAGGGCTGCCTGTTCATCGCCGACGAGATCCAGTCCGGCCTCGGCCGCACCGGCCGTACCCTCGCCGTCGAGCACGAGGACGTCGTCCCGGACGTGCTGCTGCTCGGCAAGGCGCTCGGCGGCGGCATCGTCCCGGTGTCGGCGGTGGTGGCCCGGCGCGAGGTGCTGGGCGTGCTGCATCCGGGCGAGCACGGCTCCACGTTCGGCGGCAACCCGCTCGCGGCGGCGGTCGGCACGGCGGTGGTCGAGCTGCTGGAGACGGGTGAGTTCCAGCGCCGGGCGACCGAGCTGGGCCTGGTGCTGCGCGACGGCCTGACCGAGCTGGTGGGCCGGGGCGTGACGGGTTTCCGCTCGCGCGGGCTGTGGGCGGGCGTGGACGTCGATCCGGCCATCGGCACCGGCCGGGAGATCAGCGAGCGCCTCATGCGGGAGGGTGTCCTGGTCAAGGACACCCACGGCTCCACGATCCGGCTGGCGCCCCCGCTGACCATCACGGCCGAGGAGCTGCGCTCCGCGCTCGGCGCGCTGGAGAAGGTGCTCGGCGAGGGCGACTGAGGCGGGGCAGGGGGGCCGGCGGTACCGGCCGGTCCCCCTGCCCACTCGGTCAGCCCCTGCCGGTGCCCTCGCCCTGGCCGAGGAGCCGCTTCATCTCCTTGATCTCGGCGTTCTGGGCACCGACGATGTCGCCGGCCATGCCCTTGGCGGGGCCGTACTCGCCCCTGCTCTTCTCCGTGCCTGCCATCTCGACCGCGCCCTGGTGGTGTTCGACCATCAGGGACAGGAACTTCGTGTCGAAGTCCTTGCCGGTGGCCTTCTTCAGGGCGGCCATGTCGTCGTCGCCCATCATTCCGGCCATGCCGGACATGCCGGCGTGGCCCGAGTGATCCATGCCGGACATGGGGACCTGCTCGCCCCAGGCCTTCAGCCAGCCGGTCATGGTGCGGATCTCCGGGTCCTGCGCCTTCTCGATGCGCGCGGCGAGGTCCTTCACCCGGGCCGAGGAGGCCCGGCCGTCGGCGAGCCGTGCCATCTCCAGGGCCTGCCGGTGGTGCGGGATCATGCCCTGGGCGAACGCCACGTCCTGGGCGTTGTGGGCCTTGGCGGTGGACGCGCTCGGGCTCGCGGCGCTGCCGTGGCCCGCGTGGGCGCCGGCGTCATCACCGGCGCCGCCGCAGGCGACGAGGACGAGGGAGGCGAGGCCGGTCACCGCGACGAGGGCGGCACGGCGCGTCAGGGTACGGGTGGTCATGCTGAACTCCTGCTGTTCGATGGTGTCTTCGGGCACGCGTGGGAGGACGACCGCGGCGCACGCGGTCGTCGCGGCCTCTAGATCCGCAGGAGTTGGAGTTCGGCCAGGGAGGGTGGTGCGCGGGCGCCGTCCGGCCCGGTGACCCCGCGCGAGCGGGGGACGGCGGCCGGTACCGCGGCGGTCGCGGGATCGGGGACGAGCGCGGGCAGTTGCGGGCCGCCGTTCACGGCCCCGGACGCGCAGGTGGGATCGGCGTGGTGCAGGTGGTGGCCACCGCAGTGGCCGTCGTCGCCCGGACAGTCGTCCTGGGCGGTGAGCGCGACACCCATGTGTGCGGCGCGGACATGCTCCGCGTGACCGGTGCCGCCACCGGGCGCCAGGGCGTGCATGCCCAGCAGCCCGGCCAGCACCGCGAGTACGAGCAGCGCACGCCACCGCCGCTGGGGCGGTCGCGGGGGCAGCTCTCCGGTGCTGGGCATCGGGGACATCGTACGAGGGCGTGGGCGGCGAAAGTGCCAGGGCCCGCCGGTGCGGTGGGTCCCACGGGTGCGGTGGGTCACACCGGTGCGGCGGGTCGCGCCGGGATCCCTTGACGCGAGCCCAGCCAGTCGATATGTACATGCCATTGCTTTGGTATGGACCAATCCTGTGCGGCCTCGCTCGCCGATCCGGCGCCCAACCCCCATGGAGGCAGCAATGCGAAGACCTTCGGCACTCGTCGCCCTGTGCCTCGGAGTGCTGCTCCTCGCCCTCGCCCCACCCGCCGACGCGGCGGGCTCGCCCACCGCGTCCTTCTCCACCACCTCGGCCTGGGACGGCGGTTACCAGGGCGCGTACACCGTCACCAACGGCGGCGGTACGACCCTCTCCGGATGGACCGTCGAGTTCGACCTGCCCTCGGGGACCACGGTCGGCTCGTACTGGGACGCGCTGCTGACCCGCAGCGGAGACCACTACACCTTCAAGAACCGCGAGTACAACGGCTCGTTGGCGCCCGGCGCGAGCGCCACCTTCGGCTGGGTGTCGAGCGGCACCGGCGTACCGTCCGGCTGCCGGCTCAACGGGGCGTCCTGCTCGGGCGGTTCCGGCGGCGGGGACACGACGCCGCCGGGCGTGCCGACCGGTGTGACCGTGGGCTCCGCGACCTCCTCGTCCCTGACGGTGCGCTGGACGGCCGCCACCGACGACTCCGGATCCGTCGCCGGCTACGACGTCTCGCGCGACGGCGGCACCCCGGTCGCCGTGACCGGGACCTCGTACACCGTCACCGGGCTGCAGGCGAACACGGGTTACTCGTTCCGTGTGCGGGCCAGGGACGCGGCGGGCAACGTCTCCGCCTACAGTGCGGCCGTCAGCGGTACGACCGCCTCCTCGGGCACCCAGCCGGGCGGCGGCGTGCACACCGCGCCGTACATCGACATGGGTGCGTGGCCCACGCCGAGCATGCCCGACATGGCCTCCGCGAGCGGGATCAAGAGCTACACCATGGCGTTCGTCACCGCCTCCGGATGCAAGGCGATGTGGTTCAACGCCTACGATCCGCGCGACGGCTGGGCCAAGGACCAGATCGACGCGATCAGGGCGGGCGGCGGTGACGTCAAGGTCTCCTTCGGCGGTGCCTCCGGCATCGAACTGGCCCAGGCCTGCGGCTCGGTGGACTCGCTCTACGCCGAGTACAACGCGGTCGTCGACGCGTACCACCTGACGTACGTCGACTTCGACATCGAGGGCGCGGCCGTCGCCGATCCGGCCTCGGTCACCCGCCGTTCCCAGGCCCTGGCGCGCCTGCAGCAGGCCCACCCGGGGCTGCGCGTCTCGCTCACACTGCCCGTGCTGCCGGAGGGCCTGACCGCGGACGGCGTGAACGTGGTCAAGGCGGCGCGCGACGCGGGCGTCGACCTCGACGTCGTCAATGTCATGGCCATGGACTACTACCGGAGCGTCGACTACGGTGACGCCGCCCTCCAGGCCGCGCAGAGCACCTTCACCCAGCTCAAGTCGCTCTACCCCGCCAAGTCCGACGCGCAGCTCTGGGCGATGACCGGGGTGACGCCGATGCTCGGCCAGAACGACGACGGCCACGTCTACGACCAGGCCGACGCGCGCCAACTGGTCGCCTTCGCGCAGAGCAGGCACCTCGGGGAGCTCGCCTTCTGGGAGGCGACCCGGGACCGCAATGCCTGCACCGGCGCCCTGTACCGGTGCACGAACGTCCCGCAGTCGCCCTACGAGTTCGCGAAGATCTTCGCGGGATACACCGGCTGACACACCGTCGGTGCCGCCCGGACCCGCTTGCCCGTGCCATGAGTCACCGGCGGGGCGAGCGGGCCGGGTGTCCGGGTCATCCGCGCGGACGGTGCGCGGGGGTCTGCGAGTGGCCGTACCAGTCGTGCACCACGGCACTGCCCACCACCAGGTCCTGGACCGACGCCCGGCGCCGGCTCGCGGGGATCCACACCAGGCCCAGTGGGAAGAGGAGGCACAGGACGGCCCGCAGCACGGCGGCGACCGGGCCGATCCGGAGCCCGGAGCGGGTGGTCACCCGCAGCCCCATGAGGTGGTCGCCGACGGTACGCCCGGCCGTGCCCCAGCTGCCCGCGAGATAGACGAGCGCGACGGCGGAGCCGAATCCCGCCGCGCCCCCGAGGCCGAGGTCGGGCAACTCGAGCGGAGGGCCGAGAAGCAGATAACGCAACGCCGCGTAGCCGAAGTCGACGGCCGCGACCGTACCGAGCACGACGAGGACGTCGATCAAGGCCGCCATCACGCGCGTGACGATCCCGGCCGGCCGTCCCTGGACGACCACCGAAGGCTGGGGACGCGCCACCGAGGTCACGGTGTCCCCGGTCCCCTGTCCGGTTCCCCGGACCGCTCGCCGGGCGCCGGCCCGGTCGGCGGGGCTCCCCCGTCCGGCCCGCCGCGGTGCAGCAGCCGCTCGGTGATCCGGTCCACGAACCGGTCCGCACGCGCGTTCTGCTCGCGGAAGGCGTCCAGCGTCTCCGCCGTGATGCTGCCGCCGGTGTCCCTGACGATCCGCCCGACGTCCAGCTCTTCCAGGACCTGCTCGGTGTACGTCGCCAGGTCCACGCGGGCGAGGACCGCGTCGAGGTCGATACGCCGGGCGACTCGGTCGACGTCCAGCCGGTCCACCACCGCGTCGAGGTCGACACGGGCGAGGACGGCATCGAGGTCGACGCGGGTCAGGAGGGTGTCGACGTCGACGCGGGCCAGGACGGCGTCCAGGTCGAGGCGGGCGAGGACGGAGTCGAGATCCACCCGGGCGAGCAGGGCGTCCAGGTCGACGCGCCCGGCCACACGGTTCACGTCCAGGCGGTCGGCCACGGCATCGACGTCGAGCTCGTCTACGACGGCGGCCGTGACGGCCCGGACGAACGCGCGCGCCAGGGGGCGCGCCTCGTTCCGCGCCCGTTCCCGTTCCGCCGCTCCCCGCGCGCCCCAGTGGGCGATGCGGCGGTCCACCGCGTTCAGCACCTTCGGGGGCACGAACAGCCGCGTCGTGGCGCGTGCCCAGTATCCGGCCCGGTCGGCCGTGTCCACGACCGCGGACACCGACCGCCGCTGGACCTCCAGCGCGAGACCGAGAACGGCGTCGCCCAGCGGCGTCGGCCGACCGGGGCGCGGATACCGGGGGCGCGCGGCGGCGACGGTCTCCGAGGCGATGTCGGCCAGGCCCACGACCAGTCGCGTGACGCCCATGACCACCGGCCGCGCAAGGCCGTCCCCGCCCGTCCCACCCGTCGGCGACGAGAGGGGCGAGTCGTCCGCCGTCCTGTTCACCCGGGTATCGGACCACACCGGGCCGCTCCTGCCCTCACCCGCCGGGGGTGATCCTCCCCGGGGGCGTGCGCCCTCGTCCGGGCGCAGGCGTAAGTGCTCCGGACGTCCGGCGGAGAGCAGGAATGGACCGCGCCACGCAGCATTGTCCCGCGCATGCGACTGAACTGATGGAGCGTCATCGTGCTCCGGTCCGTTCCGAGTTGTCGCCGTGCCGGGACCGTGCAATCCCTGGAGGGCCGTGATGCGTATCGACTGTCGGAAAGCATTTCCCACTTGGCCCCATACACATGACAACTGGATTCCGTCATGAACTCCACCAATGCCGCCGAAGTCGTCTGGAGGGGGCTCGCCGTGTCCTGCGCCGCAGCCAACGCGGTGGTGCACACACTGCTCGTCCCCGATCACCTGGAGGAGATGTTCTACATAGGCCTGCTGTTCGCCGTGGGAAGCGCCGTCATGGTCGTAGTCGCAGTGGGGCTCGTCGTCATGAAGCGTCCCCTGGCCGCCTGGCTGACCGGGGCACTGGTCAGCCTCGGCATGATCGTCGGGTTCGCGCTGTCACGTACCGCCGGGCTACCGGGCGGTTACTACGAAGCCGGCTGGGAAGCACCGTACGGGCCCCTGTCCGTGCTGGTCGAAGGGTTGTTCGTCGTCGCGTTCCTCGCCTGGCTCGGAGACCGGGCGGCGCACGGCGCAGCGCCCGGACTGCCCTACCGGACGGCTCGTGAGCGGGTCCCGGCGGAACGCGGCGTATCGAAGGGCTGGTGATCACCACATCCGGGACAGTGCGCCTTCCCCACCCCGGGAATACCCCTAGGGGGTAAATGGTTGGAGTGTGGTGCTCCACTCCGACAAGGGGAGGTCGACGATGGACCACACCGCACACCAGCACCAGCACCAGCACAACTCCGGCCCCGGCACTTCGTGGCGCACGGCCGCGCAGGCGACGCTGCACTGCCTGACGGGATGCGCCATCGGCGAGGTCCTGGGCCTGGTCATCGGTACGGCCGCCGGCCTGCACAACGTGGCCACGGTCGTCGTCTCGATCGCGCTGGCCTTCGTCTTCGGCTATGCGCTGACCATGCGGGGCGTCCTGCGCGCCGGACTTCCGGTCCGTCAGGCCGTGAAGGTCGCCCTGGCCGCGGACACGGTGTCCATCGCCGTGATGGAACTGATCGACAACACCGTCATCGTGGGTGTGCCCGGGGCCATGGACGCGGGCCTGTCCGAGGCGCTGTTCTGGGTCTCGCTCGCGGTGTCCCTGGTGCTTGCCTTCGCGCTGACGACTCCGGTGAACCGGTGGATGATCGGTCGCGGCAGGGGGCACGCCGTCGTGCACGCGTACCACTGACGGCCGCCCGCGCTCACCTGACGTACGCCATCCGGTCGACCCACTGAGACAGCGTGAGCGACCCGGTCAGCGCCTTGCGGGCCGGGCCGCGCCGACGGCACCGCCGGGCCGCCGCGGTCGCGTGGCGCCCGGCCGCACCGTGCCTGTTCGGCTGCCGCTGCGAGCCGGTGTCGTCGGTCAGGGCCTCGCGCAGGGCCGACAGGTGCCCGGCCACGGCGGCCAGGCAGTCGTGCTCGTCCCGGCACGGGGCGCACACCGCCAGGTGGGGGCCGACGGCACTGGCCTCCTGGGGCGCCAGAAGCTGGAGGGCGTGCCCGGCCAGCAGGTCACGGTACGCACGGCAGTCCTCGACGTAAGCAGACATGGTGGGCTCCTTTCGGTAGCCCCCAGGTTCGCTCAGGAGCGCCCCTGCGCGCGTCGTCCCCGCGCAGACACTCCTGGGTACTGCGGCCGCAGTAGCCGACAGGTGGTGCTCATACGGAGAGGGACGGGGAACCGGGTTCCGCCGTCGCGCTGACCAGGCCGCACCGGTAGGCGCTGACCACGAGCTGGGCCCGGTCGCGTGCCCCGATCTTGGTCATGGCCCGGTTCACGTGGGTCTTGGCCGTCAACGGGCTGACGAACAGTTGTTCGGCAATCTCCTCGTTCGACAGGCCGAGCGCGACGAGCCTGGTCACGTCGCGCTCGCGGGGGGTCAGGCACTCGAGCCGCTCGTGCACGGCGGCTGTGCAGGGTTCCGGCTGCGCCAGGAAGCGGGTGATCAGCGCCCGGGTGGCCGCCGGCGACAGGAGCGACTCACCGTCGGCGACCGTGCGGACGGCGTCGAGAAGTTCCTCCGGCCGCGCACCCTTGCCGAGGAAGCCGCTCGCGCCCGCCCGCAGCGCCTGCGCGACGTACTCGTCGTCCTCGAAGGTGGTCAGGATGAGGACCTTCACCGTCGCGAGCTCGTCGGCCTCGCCGATCAGCCGCGTGGCGACGAGACCGTCCATCTCGGGCATGCGGATGTCCATCAGGACCACGTCGGGTCGCCGGTCCCTGGCCAGTTCCACGGCTTCGCGGCCGTTGGACGCCTCACCCACCGTCTCCATGTCCTCGGCGGCGTCGAACAGCATCTTGAACGTGCCGCGCAGCAGTGCCTGGTCATCGGCCAGCAGTACCCGGATCGTCACGCCCGTCTCTCCTCCAGCAGTGTGTCCGGCACCGGCTCGCCCGTCGCCGAGCCGGGTCGCAGCGGCAGGTCGGCGGTCACGGTGAAGCCGCCCCCGGGCCGCGCCCGCGCGGTGAGCCTCCCGCCCACGCTCGCCGCCCGCTCACGCATGCCGATCAGCCCGTGCCCGGTCCCCGGCCGGGGTGCCTGCGGCTCGGCGCGCCCGTCGTCCTCGACGGTGATCGTCAGCCACTGCGGGCGGTAGTGCAGGAACAGGCGGGCGTGATCCGCCGCCGCGTGCTTGCGTACGTTGGTCAGGGCCTCCTGCACGATGCGATAGGCCGCCAGGTCCACCGCCGGCGCGAGGGGCTCGACGGCACCCCGCCGGGTGTGCCGGACGGCCAGGCCGGTGCGTTCGAACGAGGCCAGCAGGGCCGGCACCTGCGCCAGGCCCGGAATCGGGTCGCGGGGCGCCTCGGGATCATCGGACTGCCGCAACAGGCCCACCGTGACCCGCAGTTCGTCCAGCGCGGACCCGCTGGCCTCCTGGATGTCCGTCAGTGCGGCGAGCAGTTGCTCGGGACGCCCCCGTCCCAGATGGACGGCGACGCCGGCCTGGGCGTTGATCAGGGCGATGTGGTGGGCGACGACGTCGTGCAGCTCACGCGCGATCCGCACGCGTTCGGCCGCCACCCGCTGCTGTGCCTCCTGCTCACGGGTCCGCTCCGCGTGCTCCGCCCGCTCCTCCACGGCCGCGACGTAGGCGCGGCGTGAACGCACCCCGTCCCCGACCGCCGCCGGCAGCGCCGTCCACGCCAGCAGCGCGACGTTGTCCGGCTCCAGCCAGGAGCCCGGCGCGTGCAGGACATCCGCTCCGACCAGCAGGGCCGCCGTGGCCGCCGCCGTGGTCCAGGTGGTGCGCCGGTCCGTCCACGCGGCAACCGTGTAGACGGACACGATGACCGGGCTGATCACCAGCGGGCTCTCCCGGAAGCCGAGCAGCTGGAAGCCCACTCCGCAGCCGACCGCCACGGCCGCCACGGCGAACGGGTGCCGGCGGCGCCACAGCAGCGCGCAGCAGCCGATCGCGGCGAGCACGAGGGCGGGCCAGCGCAGCGTGAACCGGTGCTCGTGCGGAACGACGGACGCGGCCACGACCGACAGCACGAACAGCCCGGCCGCCCCGAGTGCGTTCCACATCCCGCTCCGGGCGCCTCGCCCGCTCCCGCCACCGTTGGTCGCCGCCATGGCACCACCGTAAGGACGCCGGCCGCACCCTGCCGGGTCCGCGCAACCGGTCCGCGCCCCGATCCCCAGATCCGACGGCCCGACAGGGTCTTTCAGGGGCTGAGCCCTTCGAGTGACGAGACCCCTGGCCCTGCGCCGCCCGGCGGACACGGGGCCGCAACGAGGACGCAACGGGTGGGTGGCGGCGGCCCTGCTCAGCGCGGGTCGTTCCTAGCATCAGGGGTACAGGGGGCGGCCGGCACGCTCCCCCAGGGGGAGGGGATTCCATGCGGTCGGCACTCTCGTGGCCGCTGTTCCGGCGCTGCGTCGGGATCGTCGCGGCGGGCGCGGCCCTGGCCGCGAGTTCCGGGTGCACGGTTCCCGTCGACGCCTTCGCCGGCATCTCCGTGACGGGTGACGGCCGTCTGCTCGGCGTCATGATGGTCTGCGGGCACCGGATCGACGGCGCGACCCTCTACGTGGACAGCGCCGACGTCCACGACACGGTGACCGTGGGTTCCTGGACGGCCGACCCCTCCCTCTCGGCCGGACTCGCCACCTGGACCCTCGACGCGCCTTCCCCCGGCTGGACCGCGACGAAGTCCCCCATCCACCTCACCGCCGGGACCACCTACGCCCTGTACGGCTGGACCAAGGACGACTCGTGGTCGTCGGACAGCGTCTCCTTCACCCTCGCCGACCGGGACCGGCTCACCCCCGGAACGGTCCGCTACGACACCGTCTCGGCCGACGGTGACGAAAAGACGGTCACCGTCCCCCTGGCGAAGTTCGAAGCCACGGTCTGCCAGGACGGATGACATCTCTCTCCGCCTCTCCCGCCTGATCACCCGTCAGCGCGGTCGGCGTCGGGCCGGCACCGACACGCCCGGGCCCGGTTCCCCGCGACCGCCCATGCACTTACACTGACACCCCACCAGACGCCGGTTGACCTGCTAGAACACGGCGGTTGGGCCGATCCGCCGGAGTGAGGAGCGACCCCTTGTTCTACTACCTGCTCAAGTACGTGCTGCTCGGCCCCCTGCTCAGACTGGTCTTCCGGCCCCGCATCGAGGGGCTGGAGAACGTGCCGGCGTCGGGGGCGGCGATCGTCGCCGGGAACCACCTCTCCTTCTCCGACCACTTCCTGATGCCGGCGATGCTGAAGCGGCGCATCACCTTCCTCGCCAAGGCCGAGTACTTCACCGGGCCCGGCATCAAGGGGCGGCTCACCGCGTTCTTCTTCCGCAGCGCCGGGCAGATCCCCGTGGACCGCTCCGGCAAGGAGGCGGGCCAGGCCGCGATCCGCGAGGGCCTCGGAGTGCTGAGCAAGGGGGAGCTGCTGGGCATCTACCCGGAGGGGACGCGGTCGCACGACGGGCGGCTCTACAAGGGCAAGGTCGGGGTCGCCGTGATGGCGCTCAGGGCAGGGGTGCCGGTCGTGCCCTGCGCGATGATCGGCACCTTCGAGGCGCAGCCGCCCGGGAAGGTCATTCCGAACATCCACCCCGTCGTCATCCGCTTCGGCAAGCCGCTCGACTTCTCCCGCTACGCCGGCATGGAGAGCGAGAAGGCCGTTCTGCGGGCCGTCACCGACGAGATCATGTACGCGATCCTCTCGCTGTCCGAGCAGGAGTACGTCGACCAGTACGCGGCCGTCGCCAAGGCGGAACAGGCGGCGGAGAAGAAGGAGCGCAGGTTCCCGAGGGCCCCGCTCAGCTGAACTCTGCTCTCGGCAGAAGGACTTCGGTGCGGGTGTCCCCCGTGTCTAGGGTCGCCGCATGAAACACGCTGTGGTGATCGGAGCGAGTGGGCAGATCGGCCGTCCGACGGTGGACGCGCTGGCGCGGGACGGTTGGGAGGTGACGGCCGCCTCGCGGGGCGGCGGCCGGGACGGGTCGTGGGGCGAGGGGGTGCGGGCGGTCCGGCTGGACCGTTCGGACGACGCGGCGCTCGCGGCCGTGGTGGGCGACGGCTGCGACCTGCTGGTCGACCTGGTGGCCTACGACGCCGGGCACGCACGGCAGTTGACGGCCCTCGCGGGCCGGATCGGCTCGGCGGTGGTGGCCTCCAGCGTGAGCGTGTACGAGGACGGCGAGGGACGGGGCTTCGACACCCAGGGAGAGCCCGACGGCTTCCCGGTCTATCCGGTGCCGGTGGCGGAGACCCAGCCGACGGTGGCGCCGGGCGAGGCGACCTACAGCACCCGAAAGGCCGCCCTGGAGCGTGAACTGCTCTCGGCACGGGACACGTTGGCGGCGACCTTGCTGCGGGCGGGTGCCGTGCACGGGCCGTACAGCCCGCTCCCGCGCGAGCTGTACTTCGTGAAGCGGAACCTGGACGGCCGGCGCCGGCGGGTGCTCGCCCACCGCGGGGAGAGCCGGTTCCATCCGTCGAGCGCCCGGAACATCGCCGAACTGGTCCGGCTGGCGGCGGTCCGGCCGGGGTCCCGGGTGCTCAACGCCTGTGATCCGCAGGCGCCGACGGTCGCCGGGATCGGGGCGGCGATCGACGCGGTCATGGGGGTGGAGACGGAGACGACGCTCGTGGACGGGCCACCGCCCGGGGGCTCCGTGGGCGGGACTCCGTGGTCGGTACCGCTGCCGGTCGTCTTCGACATGTCCGCCGCCGAGCGGGAGTTGGGCTACCGGCCGGTGGTGTCGTACGCGGAGAGCCTGCCGGAGACGGTGGAGTGGCTGACCGGCGCGCTGCACGGCCGTGACTGGCGGGAGCGCTTCCCGCTGCTGGCGCGGGCTTGTCCGGACGTCTTCGACTACGCGGCCGAGGACGCCTGGCTCGCCGGCGGATGACGAAGGGGCGGCCGGAGGTCCGGTCGCCCCTTGTCGTGCGTACCTCTGAGCGGTTACGGCTTGGGCGTCGCGTGCGGCGCGCAGGTCACGTCGGAGGTGTCCAGCCTGCCGTCGATCAGGTAGGCGTCGACCCGCTCGTTGATGCACGGGTTGACCAGGCCGGTCACACCGTGCGAGCCCGCGTCCTTCTCGGTGATCAGGCGGGAGCCCTGGAAGCGCTTGTGCAGTTCGACGGCGCCCTGGTAGGGGGTGGCCGCGTCACGCGTGGACTGCACGATCAGCACCGGCGGCAGGCCGCGGTGCGTCTTCACGTCCACCGGGGTCTGCTGCTTCGCCGGCCAGGTGGCGCAGGGCAGGTTCATCCAGGCGTTGGCCCAGGTCATGAACGGGTAGTCCTTGTTGAGCCGGGTGTTGTCCCGGTCCCACTTCCGCCAGCTGGTGGGCCACTTGGCGTCGGCGCACTCGACGGCGGTGTAGACGGCGTTGCCGTTCTCCGCGCTGATGTTGCCGGCCGTGTCCGACAGGTCGGGGGCGGCCGCGTCCACGAGCGCCTGGGTGTCACCGGCGACGTACTTGCTGAAGACCGTCGCCACCGGCACCCACGAGGAGTCGTAGTACGGGGCGCTCTGGAAGAAGGAGATCAGCTCGGCCGGGCCGACGACCCCGCCGAGGGGACTCTTCTTGGCGGTGGCACGCAGCTCGAGCCACTTGGCCTGGACGGCGGCGCGGGTGGTGCCGAGGTGGAAGGCGGCGTCGTTCGCGGCGACCCAGTCCTCCCAGTCCTTCCAGCGGCCCTCGAAGGCGACGTCCTGGCCCAGGTTGGCCTCGTACCAGATGTTCTCGCGCGAGGGGTTGACCACGCTGTCCACGATCATGCGGCGCAGGTGGCCCGGGAAGAGAGTGCCGTAGACGGCGCCGAGGTAGGTGCCGTAGGAGACGCCGAGGTAGTTGAGCTTCTTCTCGCCCAGCGCGGCACGGATGACATCCAGGTCGCGGGCGGTGTTCGGCGTGGTCATCTGGGGCAGCATGGCGCCGCTGTGCTCGGCGCAGCCCTCCGCGTACTCGCGGGCGAGCTTGCGCTGCGCGGTCTTGTCGGCCTCGGTGTCCGGCACCGGGTCGGCCTTGGGCGCCTTCACGAACTCCTGCGGGTCGACACAGGAGATGGGCGCCGAGTGGCCGACACCGCGCGGGTCGAAGCCCACGAAGTCGTAGGCCTTGGCGGCGTTGGCCCAGATGGCGCTCTTGGTGGTGACACGGCGCGGGAAGCGCAGACCCGAGCCACCGGGACCGCCCGGGTTGTAGACGAGCGCGCCCTGGCGCTCCTTCTGGGTGCCGGTGTTGGCGATGCGGTCCACGGCGAGCTTGATCTGCTTGCCGTACGGGTGGGCGTAGTCCAGCGGAACGCGCACCCAGCCGCACTGGATGGGCTTCTCCAGCCCCCAGTCGGCCGGGCAGTCCTGCCAGTCGATGCCGGCCTTGGCGGCACGGGCGGCGGCGATCTCGGCGCCCCGGGCCTCGCGGTCGCGGCCGTGGCGGCTGTCGGCGCTGGCCGCGGGAGCCGACACCGCGCCGGCGATCAAAGTCGCGGTGACGAGTGCTCCGGCGGAACCGAGCGCCAGCAGACGGCTCTTCGGTCTGTTGTCCCTCAAGTGGGCCCCTCCCCCTACTACTTGGCTACAAGTGGTCCGGCGGGGATCCTCTCCGCTGTGAGCCGTCCGAGAACAGGGGTCGCAGACCTTCTTTACCAATCCGATAAACGGACGATCACGTCTCGCTGAGCGGAGCACCCTGAGCGAGCATGGCCAGCGCCCCGTCCAGCAGCCGTCGCAGCGCGAGCGCGTCGGGGGCGACGGCGCTGACGAGTACGGCAGGACCGGCGAGCGGCACCAGCGCGGCACACTCCCCCAGCATCCGGGAGGCCACCGGCCGCACGGCGAACTCAGGGCGCACGACGACCAGTTGGCCCACCGAGCGGTGTCCGGCCAGCACGGCGGGGCCGTCCCAGCCGCCCGGCGCCCCGGGCCCGCAGGACAGCTGCTGGTCCAGCACGGTCCGGCCCGCGACCCGTACCGTGAGCTGGCTGGTGAGCCGCCCGGGCTCCTCCCCGAACCGGCCCAGCACCTGCTCCTCGCGCAGCACGAGGCGTGCCCCGGCGCCGAGTTCGGCCCGGGTGGTGAGATGCAGATCGCTGCCCTCGGCCGAGATCAGCTGCTCGGGCAGCCAGTGCAGCTCCCCTCCGTCGGCCACGTCGAGCCGGACGTCGTAGCGGGCCTCGCCCTTGGCCTGACCCGGGAGCGCGATGGTGGCGGCGGCGGAACCGACGTGCAGCCGGGCGCCCTCCTCCACCCGCGCGTCCACCGAAAAGCGGTCACCCCCGAGCGGGCCGCTCATCGCTCCGACGACCATCACCCGTGCCTCGCCGCCGCTCGCGCGGGTGCGGCGAAGGGCCAGCGGGCCCTCGCCGTCCAGCACCGGCAGCGCCGTACCGCCGCGTCCGTCGGGACGGGCGACGAGCCGCGCGTGCGCCCGGACGCCGGTCGTCGTCATGCCGTCCACGCGGCGAGCCGCCCCCGCACCCACGCGGCCACCTCCGCGACCCCGCTCTTCCCACGCAACGTCTGGAACACGACCGGGAGTTCGGCCCGCTGCGCCTTGGCGTCGGCGGCCATCCGGGCGAGGTCGGAACCGACGTACGGGGCGAGGTCGGTCTTGTTGACGACGAGCAGGTCGGCGGTGGTGACACCGGGGCCGCCCTTGCGCGGGATGTCGTCACCGCCGGCGACGTCGATCACGAAGATCTGCGCGTCCACGAGCCCCTTGGAGAAGGTGGCGGTGAGGTTGTCCCCGCCGGACTCGACGAGGATCAGGTCCAGCGGACCGACCGCGTCCTCCAGGTCCTCCACGGCTTCCAGGTTGGCGGAGATGTCGTCGCGGATCGCGGTGTGCGGGCAGGCGCCGGTCTCCACGGCCGTGATCCGCTCGGGCGGCAGAACGGCCTCCCGGAGCAGGAACTCGGCGTCCTCCCGGGTGTAGATGTCGTTGGTGACGACGGCCAGCGACAGCTCGCCGCGCAGCGCCCGGCACAGCGCCGCGACGGTCGCGGTCTTCCCGGACCCGACGGGCCCGCCGAGCCCGATCCGCAGCGCGCGGCGCGAGCCGTCGGGGCGATGGGCGTCCGCGCTGACGGCGGAGGCTCCGTGATGGGTCTGGTCGAGGTGCATGTACGGCTCCAAAGTCTGTTTCTGCGGTGCTTCTCGGCCCGGCCGGGGCTTCCGGTCAGGAGGCGAACAGCCGTACCGGCCAGGCCGCGTGCCACTCGGCACCGACCTCCAGCAATGGCCCCGACGCCGCGGGCAGGGCATCGACACCCTCGTCGAGCGCCCGCCGCGCCGCCTCCACGGCCGTGTCCGCGACCCGGTCCAGCTCGGGTGCCAGCCGCGCCAGTACGCCCGTCGCGTCGAACGGATCGAGGCTCAGCAGACGGACCGTGGCCGTCGCCGGCCCGCTCACGCTCTCGTACGCCGCGCAGTACGCCGCGTCCTCGGGCCCGAGCCCGGCCGCCCTGGCCGTGACCCCGAGCACCACCGGCTGGTGGGCCCCCTTGGGGAACTCCTCCGCCAAGGCGTCCAGTTCACCGGAGGGCCAGCTCGCGCGCGCGGCCCGCATCAGCTGCCGGCCGAGCCTGCGCGCGGCGGTCCGCAACGCCGGCGAGGGCGTACGGGCGTCCGCTGCCGCGTCCAGTTCCACGGGATCCACTCCGAGCACGGCGGCGGCCGCCAGCGCACCGGCGACCAGCCCGGCGGTGTGCAGCCGTCCCCGGCAGAAGTCCTCCAGGCTCGCGGCGGAGGTGATCCGTCCCGCCTTCACGGCGGCCTCCGCCCCGCCCGAGTGCGCGTGCCCTCCGGCGGGGAAGCGGCCGTCTGCCAGGACGAGCAGTGCTGCCCTGCTCATCAGAAGAGGAAGTAGCGCTGGGCCATGGGCAGTTCGGCGGCCGGTGCTGCCTCGACCAGTTCGCCGTCGATGTGCACGGCGAAGCTGTCGGGGTCGACCCGCACCCGCGGCCGTGCGTCGTTCTCCCGCATGTCCGCCTTGGTCACCCCGCGCGTCGACTCGATGGCGACGAAGCGCTTGCCCAGCTCCAGCCGCTCCGGCAGCCCGTCCTCGACGGCCATCGGGGCCACGAAGTTGACCGAGTTGGCGGCCGGCGCCCGCCCGATCGCCCCGTACATCGGGCGGGGCAGGATCGGCTGCGGCGTTGGGATGGAGGCGTTGGCGTCGCCCATCTGCGCGTAGGCGATCTGGCCACCCTTGATGACGAGGTGCGGCTTGACCCCGAAGAACGCGGGTTCCCACAGCACCAGGTCGGCGAGCTTGCCCGTCTCGACGGAGCCGACCTCGCGGGCGAGGCCCTGGGCGAGGGCGGGGTTGATCGTGTACTTGGCGACGTAGCGCCGGACCCGGTGGTTGTCCGCCCGCCCGTCACCGGGCAGCGCGCCCCGGCGCTGCTTCATCACGTGCGCGGTCTGCCAGGTGCGCAGGACGACCTCGCCCACGCGGCCCATGGCCTGGGCGTCGGAGGAGATGATCGAGATCGCGCCGAGGTCGTGCAGGACGTCCTCCGCGCCGATGGTGGACGGCCGGATCCTGGACTCCGCGAAGGCCAGGTCCTCGGGCACCGCCGGGTTGAGGTGGTGACACACCATCAGCATGTCGAGGTGTTCCTCGGCGGTGTTGACGGTGTACGGCCGGGTCGGGTTGGTGGAGCTGGGCAGCACGTGCGGTTCGGAGACGACCGTCATGATGTCCGGCGCGTGTCCGCCGCCGGCGCCCTCGGTGTGGTACGCGTGGATGCCACGCCCGGCGATGGCGGCGAGGGTGTCGCCGACGAAGCCGGCCTCGTTCAGGGTGTCGGTGTGGATCGCGACCTGGATGCCGGTCCGTTCGGCCACCGTGAGGGATGCGTCGATGACGGCCGGGGTGGAGCCCCAGTCCTCGTGCAGCTTCAGGCCGAGGGCGCCGCCGCGGATCTGGGACAGCATCGCCTCGTGCGAGACGGTGTTGCCCTTGCCGAGGAATCCGACGTTCACCGGGTACTGCTCCATCGCCTCCAGCATCCGGGCCAGGTGCCAGGGACCGGGCGTCACGGTGGTCGCCTTGGAGCCCTCGGCGGGTCCGGTGCCGCCGCCGACCAGGGTCGTGATGCCGGCGGACAGCGCCTCGTCGGCGATCTGCGGGCAGATGAAGTGGACGTGCGCGTCGATGGCGCCCGCCGTGAGGATCCGCCCGTTGCCGGCGATGACCTCGGTCTCGGGGCCGATGACCAGTTCGGGGTGGACGCCGTCCATGGTGTCGGGGTTGCCGGCCTTGCCGATGCCGGTGATCCGGCCGTCGCGGATGCCGACGTCGGCCTTGACGATGCCCCAGTGGTCGACGACGACGACACCGGTGATGACGGTGTCGGGGGTGCCCTCCGCGCGCGTGGCGCGCGACTGGCCCATGGATTCTCGGATGACCTTGCCGCCGCCGAAGACCGCCTCGTCCCCGGCGAGGCCGGGGCCGCCGGAGCGGTCCTCCTCGATCTCGATCAGCAGGTCGGTGTCGGCGAGCCGGATGCGGTCACCGGTGGTGGGACCGAACAGGTCGGCGTAGGCGGCGCGGGAGATCTCAGGCATCGAGGGCACCTCCGGTCTCGCCGCGCAGTCCGGGCACGATCCGGGCGCCGGTGAGGGGCACGAGTTCGATGTCGACGGGGATACCGGGCTCGAAGCGCACGGCGGTGCCGGCGGCGACGTTCAGCCGCTTGCCGCGCGCGGCGGCCCGGTCGAACTCCAGGCCGGGGTTGGCCTCGGCGAAGTGGTAGTGGGAGCCGATCTGGACCGGCCGGTCGGCGGCGTTGAGCACGGTCAGCCGGGTGACCTCACGGCCCTCGTTGTAGACGACCGCGCCGTCCGCGAAGAGCACCTCTCCGGGAATCATCGCGGAACCCCCTCAGATGATCGGCTCGTGGACGGTGACCAGCTTGGTGCCGTCCGGAAAGGTGGCCTCGACCTGTACGTCGTGGATCATCTCCGGGATGCCGTCCATGACGTCGTCCCTGGTGAGGAGCTTGCGGCCGGAGGACATCAGCTCGGCGACCGTGCGGCCGTCACGCGCGCCCTCGAGGATGTGCGACGTGATGAGGGCGACCGCCTCCGGGTGGTTGAGCCTGAGCCCACGGGCCCTGCGCTTCTCGGCCACGTCGGCCGCCACGTGGATCAGCAGCCTCTCTTGCTCGTGCGGGGTCAGTTGCACGTCCCACCTCACAGTCCTTGCTCCGGACCGTGCGGGGTCCGGTTGCCGCGGCCACCACGACGGGCTAGGTGTAACACACAGACAAATTGCCCGACGGTGAACAACGCGGGCAGAAAAACCCCTGGTGGCGTGGATCCGCAGGCTAGTTGGCCGGAGTTTCAGCGACGTTAACCAGACCTTGATCGACACATGACCGGGCGATGGGCTCGCTCATACCGCGCCCCTCGCCCGCGTTCCGCCCCTCGCCCGTGCCGCTACGAGGCGCCGGGCCCCCGGTGCTCGGCCGCGATCCCGAAGCGCTGCCGCTCCCGGGCCGCGGGCGAGACCTCACGGACCCCGGACACGGAGCTGACCACCTGCTGCTCCTCGGCCGGCTCGTCGAGGGTGTCGAGCCGCTCCAGGTCGGCGGCCGAGACCAGCGCGACGAGCGGCTTGCCGTGCCGGGTCACCACGACGCGCTCACCGCCGTACACCACCCGGTTGATCAGGTCGGCGAGCTCAGCCCTGGCTTGCGTCACCGGAATCTCGTAGGCCATGTGTCCATCATAACGTCATGTACATCCTGTACATTTTTTACAGAAGCGAGGCCGTCGAGGCCCTGTCGCGAGGAGGGGTATGCCCATGACCCGACCGTCCGCCCGTCACGTCCTGCCCGAGTTCTCCGAACGCACGACCGCGGGCCTGCGCACGCTGGACCCTTATTCGAAGCTGTTCGAGAACCGGGTCGTCTTCCTCGGGACGCCGCTCGACGACACCGCGGCGACCGACGTGATCACGCAGTTCATGCAGCTCGAACACACGGCGCCGGACCGGGACATCACGCTGTACCTCAACTGCCCGGGGGGCTCGTTCGGCGCGATGACGGCGGTCTACGACACGATGCGGTACGTCACCTGCGACGTGGAGACCTACTGCCTGGGCCAGGCGGCCTCGGCGGCCGCGGTGCTGCTCGCGGCCGGGACGCCGGGCAAGCGGTTCATCCTGCCCGGCGCGCGCGTGGTGCTGAAGCAGCCCGCCCTGCCCGAACCGGCGCAGGGCCAGCCGAGCGACCTCCTGATCCAGGCCGAGGAACTGGTCCGGACGCGCGGGCTGATGGAGGACATGCTCGTCCGGCACACCGGACGCGCCGCGGAGCAGGTCCACCAGGACCTGGAGCGCGACCTGGTGCTGGACGCGCCGGGCGCCCTCGCGTACGGCCTGGTGGACGGCGTCGTCCCGAGCCGCAGGGCCGCCCACGGCAGCGGGCACGCGGGGTGAGCCGCCGATGCCGCCACCGGAACTTCCGCCGCTGCCCGCGCTGACACGCGCCGAGGGCGAGTTGATCGACCGTTACCTGGAGGCGGTGGACCTGCTGGGCCGGATCAACCCGGCGCAGACCGGGGACACCTACCGCGGGCTGCGCGCGGCGCAGGCCCTGGTGCGCAAGGCGGCCGAACTGCGCGACGCGCTGGCCCTGATGCACCAGCGGGGCGAGACGGAGCTGCACGGGGACACGCTCGCACGCGCCCTGCGGGTGCTGGACGGCGAGCGCCGCACCGCGCGCGTCGTGCTCCCGCCCGACTGCGTCGCCTGATCCGGACGCTCGTCCGGCCCGCACGGTCCCGCGTGTCGACGGACCGTACGGGCCGGACTCGAAACGGCCCGAACGACGTACCCCCGGCCGGCGTATCTCCGGACCTTTTTCCCGGTGTCCCGACTTGCGCGGCAGGGGGGTTTCAGGTCCGCGAGGAGGTGCTCCGCCCCAGGTCCGGGGCTACGTGCGGGATCTGACGGCGAATCGAACACAGCTCTGTCCACCCGAACGGGTGAGTGGTGAGTAACGCCACAAATCCCCGGTTGCGTTGGGATTTTCGGACTCCTGTGAGTGAAGATCCCTGTCTGACGACAAGCCCCCGCCACCGCGGCGGGGCGGTCCGGGCGGACGCCGAGTCCTGCCGCCGCCCGGATGACCGGTCGACAGGAGTGGATCGGCAGGAGTGGAGGACCCAAGCAAGACGGGTCGCCGGAACGGATGTTCGTCGCAGACGGACGATCGTTGCGAGCAGCCCTTGGGGTGAAGCCGCGGCAACGCGGCCGGGCAACTTCGCCAGCCCGAATCCGACAGGTCATCCTTCACAGGCGGCTGACGAAGGGTTGCGCATGACTGCGCTCAATCGTGTCCCGTCGCTCATGGCCCGGGCCGGTACGGCCTCGGCCCTCACCCTCGCCGCCGTGGGTGGCTCGATCGCGGTCCCGGGTGTCGCCACCGAGGCCTCGGCCGCGCCGAGCCTCGCGACGAAGGCACTCCAGATCGCGGCCTCCAAGAAGGGCGCTCCGTACCAGTGGGGGGCCACCGGGCCCCGCAGGTTCGACTGCTCGGGGCTGACGCTGTACTCGTTCAAGAAGGCGGGCAAGAAGCTGCCGCGTACGGCCGCACAGCAGTACAACAAGACGCACCACATCTCGGCCAGGAGCCGCAAGGCCGGTGACCTGGTGTTCTTCCACTCGGGTTCGAGCGTCTACCACGTCGGCATCTACGCCGGGAAGAACAAGATCTGGCACGCCCCGCGGACCGGGTCCGTGGTGCGCCTGGAGAAGATCTGGACCAGGAGCGTCTGGTACGGCCGGGTCAGCTGACCCGGGCTCACGGCCGGAGCGGCTCCAGCAGCAGGGCCGCTCCGAGGGCCGTCAGCGCGGCCCCGGTGCCCGCCTGAAGCAAGCGGGCGGCCCGGGGCCGGCGCAGCCACCTGCCCAGCGGTGTCCTGGGCAGGGCCGGCACCGCGACCAGTACGGCCGCGACTCCGGCCACCGCCGTCCTCGTGTGCATCCGGAGGCCGCCCGCGACGCCGAGCCCGCGGACGGCGCCGGGCCGGCGGGAGACCAGGGCGCTGCGTTGCAGTCGTAGGCGGGCTCGTCGAGCTGTCGGTCGCCGACCACGACCCGCCGGCCGGGGTGACGGCATGGCGGCGGGTGAGGTGGACCCGGCGCCGACCAAGGCCCACCACCCGGGCGAGGCCGCGCCCGGGCCGGCCTCGGTCGGCCCGGATCCGGTCCTGGGAGGCCCTGCTCGCCGCGCCGGGCACCACTGCGGCGCTGCTGGTGCCGACCCCCGGGTACGCCGTGCTCCGCGCCCTCGT
Source organism: Streptomyces sp. NPDC044061 (assembly GCF_056434305.1). Classification (NCBI taxonomy): domain Bacteria; kingdom Bacillati; phylum Actinomycetota; class Actinomycetes; order Kitasatosporales; family Streptomycetaceae; genus Streptomyces; species Streptomyces sp. NPDC044061. Next base: position 165,585 of record NZ_JBWKFL010000009.1, read on the forward strand.
CGGCGCGGGGCTCGGGGCGGCCGTCGTACCGGGGATGGTGGCGTGGACCGCGGTCACTCCGGTCCGGGTGCGGCCGCTGGGGGCGGGACGGCTGCGTCGCACGATCTCGGTGGCCTACCGGACCGACGAGGCCGCTCCGGCGGCGGAGGCGTTCCGGGCACTGCTGCACGGGGGCGTTCGGCCGGACGCGGCGGACGGAGGAGCGTCAGCGCCCGTCCCGGTGAACCGTCGCACGCCCGGGGGGCGTCGGTTCCTCCGGCGCGACGGCGAGGAAGACGGACGCGGAGCCGGTGGTGGACCCGCGGGGCCGCCGGGAACGGTCGGAGAGGCCCTGGGACTCGTGCTGTCCCGTCGCCGTGGCCGCCGGCCCGGCCGGCAGGCTCCAGGGGAGTTCGATGGAGACCGTCTTGCCGCCCTCGCGGGTGGGGCGGATGCGGAGTTTGCCGCCGCACTCGGCGGTGAGCCAGCGGATGATGACCATGCCCCGCCCGTTGTCCTGCTGGACGGCGGCGGGCAGTCTCTTCGGAAAGCGCGGATGGCTGTCCGTGACACCGATGCGCAGGTGTTCGTCACGGTCCAGCGCGATGTCGACCGTGAAGGTGGGTGACTGACCGAAGGTGTGCTGTACGGCGTTGGTGGCGAGTTCGGAGACGATGAGCCGCACGGTGTCGGCCACTTCCGTGTCCGACGGCAGGCCCCACTCCGCGAGCGTGCCCACCACGTAGGAGCGGGCCGCGGAGACCGAGGCGGGATCGCTCGGCAGAGTGACGGATGCTTCCAGATGGTCTGCCATGGCGACGTCGTCCCTTTCCCACGGGACCGCAGTCCGACGAGGAGCGGATGGTTCGAGTACGGTCCCGGACTGGTGCTTCGTCGCCAGACTGCCATCACCGGCCCGGTCAGGGGAGCGATCCACCAGGATATGCATATATCTGTCGCCCAAAGCGGTGAACTCTGCGACGGGTAACCGTATTTGGGCGGCCCGGAAGGAGTAAGGAGTACCCATGCAGAACGGTCCCGCGGTACGACGCCGAAAGCTGGGCGCCGAACTGCGCACGCTGCGCACCGGAGCGGGGCTCACCAGCGGCGAGGCGGCCCGTGTCGTGGGCTGGCACCAGTCGAAGGTGAGCCGCATCGAGACCGGCGCGAGCGGCGTGAAACCGTCCGATGTCCGGTTACTTCTCGATGCCTACGGCGTGCGGGACGGACAACTGCGTGAGTTGCTGCTGGTGTTGGCGGGGTCCGAGGAGACGGGTGACCGCAGCCGGTGGTGGCATGCGTACCGTGGCGTGCTGCCGCCCACCTACCGGGACTTCATCAGCCTGGAGTCGCAGGCGAGCGGGATGCGCACCCTGGAGACCACGGTGGTCCCGGGCCTCCTGCAGACGCCCGAGTACGCCCGCGCCGTGACTCGGGCGGCCGTGGGCGCAGTGGACGCAGTGGACGAGGAGCGGCTGGACGCGCTGGTGGAGGTGCGGCTGGCCAGGCAGGACGTGCTGCGCGCCGATCCGCCGCTGAAGCTGACCGCCGTGCTGGACGAGGCGGTGCTCAGGCGCGAGATCGGCGGCCCCGAGGTGATGGCGCGCCAGCTGGAACGGCTGCTCGAGACCGCGCGGCTGCCCCAAGTGCGGCTGCATGTCCTGCCGTTCACCGCTGGGGCGCATGTCGGCCTGACCGGACCTTTCGTTATCTTCTCATTTCCGAGCACTTCTGATCTGGATGTGGTTGTCCTTGACCAGTTGACGAGTAGCCTCTATCTGGAACGGAAAGAAGACCTCATGGCCTACTCAGAGGCCTTCAACGCCCTTCAGATCCAAGCCCTTTCACCCGAGGACTCGTTGGATTACATCGCCGGGATAGGTGACGGCGCGTAAGGAGGCACCATGTCAGCACTGCCTCGGAACGTCCCTGCCAGTACCGATCTGCACGACGTGCGATGGCTGCGCAGCAGCTACAGCACCGGAGCGAACAACTGCGTGGAGACGGCCCGGCCGCACTCCGGCCCCTGGGCCGGGCTGCTCGCCGTGCGCGACTCCAAGGACCCGGCCGGACCCGCGCTGCTCTTCTCCCCCGGGAGCTGGGCGGGGTTCACGGCCACGCTCCGCTGATCCCCTGCCCCCACTTCCCTGACCAACTCGACCGACCCTACTGATCAGATCCGATCACATTCGTGCGATTCTCGGCCGTGTCACGCCGACTCATGGTCGCGTTTCGCCGATCACACGTACAGCGCGTTCGATCTCGGCTCCGGAGAGGTCCGCGCGGGCGGTCAGCCTCAGCCGTGAGATGCCGTCGGGCACGGAGGGAGGACGGAAACAGCCCACGGCCAGGCCTGCCGTACGGCAGTCGGCCGCCCAGCGCACGGCCTGCTCCGGGGACGGGGCCCGCACCGAGACCACCGCGGCGTCCGGACACACCGCCTCCAGACCCGCGGCGGTCAGACGCGCGTGCAGCTCGGCGGCGACCGCGCGGGCCCGTTCCGCCCGCGCCGGCTCGCGCCGCAGCAGCCTGAGCGCCGCCAGCGCCGCACCCGCGGCCGCGGGTGCCAGGCCCGTGTCGAAGATGAACGTCCGGGCGGCGTTGACCAGGTGGTCGATCACCCCGGCCGGACCGAGCACCACTCCGCCCTGGCTGCCCAGCGACTTGGACAGCGTGGCCGTCACGACCACGTCCTCGGCGCCCGCGAGACCGGCCGCGGCCGGGGCGCCCCGGCCGCCGTCGCCCAGCACGCCGAGACCGTGGGCGTCGTCCACGACCAGCCCCGCGCCGTGCTCCCGGCACGCCTCGGCCAGTGCCGCCAGCGGCGCCGCGTCCCCGTCGACGGAGAACACGGTGTCGGAGACGACGATCGCCTCCCCCTCGCGCGTGCCGAGCGCCTTGGCCACGGCCTCCGGGTCGGCGTGCCCGACCACCTGGGTGGTGCCCCGGGCGAGCCGGCATCCGTCGATGAGCGAGGCGTGGTTGCCGGCGTCGGACACGATCAGGGAGCCGTGCGGGCCCAGCGCGGTGACCGCGGCCAGGTTGGCGGCGTAGCCGGAGGAGAAGACCAGGGCCGCCTCGAAGCCGCAGAAGTCCGCCAGCTCGCGCTCCAGCTCGGTGTGCAGCTCGGTGGTGCCGGTGACCAGCCGCGAGCCGGTGGAGCCGCCGCCCCAGGTCCGCGCGGCCCGCGCCGCGCCCTCGGTGACCTCGGGATGGTGGGCCAGGCCCAGGTAGTCGTTGCTCGCCAGGTCCAGCAGCGGCGAGTCGGCGGGGCGCGGGCGCAGGGTCCGTACGAGTCCGGCGCGGCGACGCGCCTCGGCCTGCTCGTCGATCCAGCCGAACGCCATGGGTCCTCCGGGGCTTTTGTAGGTAGCGGACAGACCCTAGCGGGACGACCCGCCGCCCACGGTGTGGCAATACCCACACGTCGAACTGTCAGTGTTGTGCAAACTCTCCTTGGCCCGGAGCGGCCCCGTAGGACAGGATCGGCTCTCATGGACCTGCTGAACACGCTGGTGGACAAGGGGCTTCGGCGCGAGCTGCCGACCCGCGAGGAAGCTCTGGCCGTGCTGGCCACCTCCGACGACGACCTGCTCGATGTGGTGGCCGCGGCCGGCAAGGTGCGCCGGCAGTGGTTCGGCCGACGGGTGAAACTCAACTACCTCGTCAATCTGAAGTCGGGCCTGTGTCCGGAGGACTGCTCCTACTGCTCACAGCGGCTCGGCTCCACGGCCGGCATCCTCAAGTACACCTGGCTCAAGCCCGACGAGGCCTCCGCGGCAGCCGCCGCGGGCCTGGCCGGAGGGGCCAAGCGGGTCTGCCTGGTGGCGAGCGGGCGCGGTCCGACGGACCGTGACGTGGACCGGGTCTCCGACACCATCAAGGCGATCAAGGACTCGAACGAGGGCGTCGAGGTGTGCGCCTGCCTCGGTCTGCTCTCCGACGGCCAGGCCGAGCGGCTGCGCGAGGCGGGCGCGGACGCCTACAACCACAACCTGAACACCTCCGAGGCCACGTACGGGGACATCACCACCACCCACACCTACGCCGACCGGGTGGACACGGTGCACAAGGCGCACGCGGCCGGTCTCTCCGCCTGCTCGGGTCTGATCGCCGGCATGGGCGAGAGCGACGAGGACCTGGTCGACGTCGTGTTCTCGCTGCGTGACCTCGACCCGGACTCGGTTCCGGTGAACTTCCTGATCCCGTTCGAGGGCACCCCGCTCGCCAAGGAGTGGAACCTCACCCCGCAGCGCTGCCTGCGCATCCTCGCGATGGTCCGCTTCGTCTGCCCGGACGTCGAGGTGCGCATCGCGGGCGGCCGCGAGGTCCATCTGCGCACGATGCAGCCGCTCGCGCTGCACCTGGCCAACTCGATCTTCCTCGGCGACTACCTGACCAGCGAGGGCCAGGCGGGCAAGGCCGACCTGGAGATGATCGCGGACGCCGGCTTCGAGGTGGAGGGCGCCGGCGAGGTCACGCTCCCGGAGCACCGGGCGACGGCCGCCGCCGTGGGCGGCTGCGGATCGCACGAGAGCGCCGGGGGCGGCTGCGGGTCGCACGAGAGCGCCGGGTGCGGATCCGTCTGCGGCTCGCACGAGGGAACGGACGTGTGCGGTACGGCCGCTGCGCCCGCCGCGGCCGAGCCGCGCACCGACCTCGTCGCCGTCCGCCGCCGGGGCGCCGGTACGGACCTCGCGCCCAATGCCTGACCTGACCGGCCCGGGCGTGTCCGAGCTGCTGGAGCTGGACCGGCGGCACGTGTGGCATCCGTACGGTCCGATGCCCGGGCGTGCCGAACCGCTCGTCGTGGAGTCGGCGAGCGGGGTCCGGCTGCGGCTCGCCGACGGTTCGGGCGAGCTCGTGGACGGCATGTCCTCGTGGTGGTCGGCGATCCACGGCTACAACCACCCCGTACTCAACGAGGCCGCGCACGAGCAGCTGAGTCGGATGAGCCATGTGATGTTCGGGGGGCTCACGCACGAGCCCGCCGTACGTCTCGCGAAGCTCCTTGTCGACATGTCGCCCGACGGCCTGGAGCATGTGTTCCTGGCCGACTCCGGCTCGGTGTCGGTCGAGGTCGCGGTGAAGATGTGCCTGCAGTACTGGCGCTCGCTCGGCCGGCCCGGCAAGCAGCGGCTGCTGACCTGGCGGGGCGGTTACCACGGCGACACCTGGCAGCCGATGTCGGTGTGCGACCCCGAGGGCGGGATGCACGAGCTGTGGACCGGAGTGCTCCCGCGCCAGGTGTTCGTGGACCCGCCTCCGGCCGAGTACGTGGAGTCGTACGCGCAGGAGTTGCGCTCGGCGATCGAGCGGCACGCCGACGAGCTGGCCGCGGTGATCGTGGAGCCCGTGGTGCAGGGCGCGGGCGGGATGCGGTTCCACTCCCCCGCGTATCTGCGGGTGCTGCGCGAGGCGTGCGACGCGCACGATGTACTACTGGTGTTCGACGAGATCGCCACCGGCTTCGGGCGCACGGGCGCACTGTTCGCCGCGGAGCACGCGGCCGTCAGCCCCGACGTGATGTGCGTGGGCAAGGCGTTGACCGGCGGCTATCTGACGATGGCGGCCACCTTGTGCACCGCGCGCGTCGCGGACGGCATCTCGCGGGGCGAGGTGCCGGTGCTCGCCCACGGGCCGACGTTCATGGGCAATCCGCTCGCGGCGGCGGTCGCCTGCGCCTCGATCGGGCTGCTCCTCGGGCAGGACTGGCGTGCGGAGGTCGCGCGGATCGAGCGCGGCCTGCGCGAGGGACTCGCTCCGGCCGCGGACCTGCCGGGCGTCAAGGACGTCCGGGTGCTGGGCGCGATCGGGGTGGTCCAGCTGGACCACGAGGTGGACATGGCCGCGGCCACCCGGGCCGCCGTGCGGGAGGGCGTGTGGCTGCGCCCGTTCCGCGACCTGGTCTACACGATGCCGCCGTACGTCACCGGTGACGCGGACGTGGCACGGATCGCGCGCGCGGTGTGCGCCGCGGCGCGGGAGGGATGAGATGCCGGTACTGGTGATCACGGGGACGGGCACGGAGGTCGGCAAGACGGTCACGACCGCGGCCGTCGCCGCCACGGCGCTCGCGGCCGGGCGTTCGGTGGCCGTGCTGAAGGCCGCGCAGACCGGAGTCGGGCCGGACGAACGCGGGGACGCGGACGAGGTGGCGCGGCTGGCGGGTCCGGTGACGGCCGCCGAGCTGGCCCGCTATCCGGAGCCGTTGGCACCGGGTACGGCGGCCCGGCGGGCCGGGATGGCCCCGGTGCATCCGCGGGAGGTGGCCGAGGCCGCGGCCAAGCTGGCCACCGAGCACGATCTGGTGCTGGTCGAGGGTGCGGGCGGGCTGCTCGTACGGTTCGACGCCGCGGGCGGGACGCTGGCGGACGCGGCCCGGCTGCTGAACGCGCCGGTGCTGGTGGTCGCGACGGCCGGCCTCGGCACGCTGAACACGACGGAACTGACGGCTCGTGAACTGCGGTCGCGGAAACTGGAGCCGGCCGGTGTGGTGATCGGCAGTTGGCCGGACGCCCCCGACCTCGCCTCGCGCTGCAACGTCGCGGACCTGCCGGAGGTCGCCGGCGCCCCGCTGCTCGGCGCGCTGCCGGCCGGGGCCGGGGCGCTGTCGCCCGCCGGTTTCCGCGCGGCGGCCCCCGGATGGCTGGCGCCGCGCCTGGACGGGACGTGGGACGCGGAGGCATTCCACATCCGACAGGCGCCCTGACAAACCTTCCGGCCTGGGACGACAGGGCCTTGACCGAGGTTGCTGCCGTCCCGGGAGGAAGGCACTGCGCAACACACACCGGCGCCCACCCTCACGCCGCGACGTCGCGGACCTGCCCGAGACCGCCGACGCCCCGCTGCCGCCCGGCGCCGGGACACTGTCTCCCACCGGACTCCGCGCCGCGGCCCCCGGATGGCCGGCGCCGCGCCTGGACGGGACATGGGACGCGCAGGCATTCACATCCGACAGGCGCCCTGACAAACCTTCCGGCCTGGGACGACAGGGCCTTGACCAAGGTTGCTGCCGTCCCGGGAGGAAGGCACTGCGCGCACACAGTCCTCGCGCCGAGGTGAGGCACGGCAGCGGTTCGGCGGACGTCCCTTCGACACGCAAGCCGTTCGGTGGGGGTGCGACGGGGCTCCCCGGGGGACAATCACCGTAGGCCCGACCTGTCCGGGAGGTTGCCATGCGCTTGTTGTCGGCCGGTTCCGGCACGGTGGCGCGGAGCCCCGTCCACCATCCGCTCTTCGCCCGCTACTACGCCCGGCTCAGCGTGGGCGCCGAGACCCGGCTCGGGATGGCCGGGATGCGCGAGCGGCTGCTCGCCGGGCTGTCCGGGCGGGTGATCGAGATCGGCGCCGGCAACGGTCTGAACTTCAGGCACTATCCGGGGACCGTCGCGGAGGTCGTCGCGATCGAACCGGAGCCACTGCTCAGGAAGTTGGCCCTGCAGTCGGCGCTGCGCTCACAGGTGCCGGTGGACGTGGTGCCGGGGGCGGCGGAGGCCCTGCCGGTGAAGAGCGAGGCCTTCGACGCGGCCGTGCTGTCGCTGGTGCTCTGCAGCGTGCGGGACGTGACGCGGACGCTGGGCGAGGTACGCCGGGTACTCAAACCGGGCGGCGAGGTGCGGTACTTCGAGCACGGGCGGGGCGGCGGCCGGATGATGACGCTGACCCAGCGCGCCCTGGACCGGACGCTGTGGCCGATGCTGAACGGCGGCTGTCACCTGGCGCGGGAACCGGTGGCCGCGCTGCGCGAGGCCGGGTTCGAACTCGGCCCGCACCGGCGGGTGCTGATGCCGGAGCGAGGTCCGAGGCTGCCCACCTCGTACTGCGCGATCGGCGTCGCGTGGCGGCCCGAGGAGCCGGCGGAGCGCTGATCACAGGCTCCAGCGGCGCAGCTCACGGGCGATGTCGTCGATGCCCGCGTCGCCGCTCTTGACCAGCCGGGCGAGGTCGCGCACCTGCTCCGGTGTGGTGACGACCTTCAGGCCGCTGGCCACCAGGTAGGCGTAGGCGACGGCCGAGGCGAACAGCGCGTTGGAGCGTTCCAGCGCGGGCACGTGCACGAGCAGTTGCAGCAGTGCGGCGGCGCGGGCGTGCGGGGTGTCGTAGACGGGCACGCCGAATATCTCGGCCCGGTGGCGGGCGACGGCGGCGACCAGCGCACCCCAGTCGGCGACCTGCGGGTCCCCGGGCGTCCGCTGTTCGGCGAGCATGAGCAGCCAGGCGAGGTCGATGCTGAGATCGTTCAAGGGATCAGCTGCGGCCTGCTGCGGAGTCGGTGCCGCGTGCCTCGGCGAACTCCTCGGCGAACACGGACGCGTACTGCTTCATGAAGTCGGCGGCGGCGTCCACGAAGGCGCGGCCGGCCTCCCCGGCGTCCTGTCTGACCAGCTCTTCGATGTAGCGGTTGACGCTCATGCCGCGGGCCGTAGCACGCTCGCGGGCCGCGCGGGCGGTGTCCTCGTCCACGCGCACGTTCAGCTGGGTCTTCGCCATACCTCGACGCTAGCGCCGAAATGCTAGCAACGGCAAGGGGTGCGGTCCGCATCCGGAAGGTGTCCCTTACACGGTGTCCTGTCCTCGACCCCAGGAGGGATTCCGGGTGTGGAACGGGTCACACTAGGCTCGGCCGGTACGAGGGAGTCGACGACCGGGAGGCGGCCTTGTCCACACCAGCTGCGGAGCACGCGCCGGGCCGGGCACCGGACGGCGGGATCGCGGCCCGCGCCCGCGGGCTGACGAAGGCGTACGGCTCGGGCGAGACGACCGTGCTCGCCCTGGACTCGGTGGACGTGGACATCGCGCGCGGCCGTTTCACCGCCGTGATGGGCCCCTCGGGCTCGGGGAAGTCCACACTGATGCACTGCCTGGCAGGCCTGGACAGTGTGTCGGCCGGTCAGGTCTGGCTCGGCGGCACGGAGATCACCGGTCTGAGGGACCGGGAGCTGACCCGGCTCAGGCGGGACCGCGTCGGCTTCATGTTCCAGTCGTTCAACCTCATCCCGACGCTGAACGCGGCCGAGAACATCACCCTGCCCATGGACATCGCGGGCCGGAAACCCGACGAGAAGTGGCTGGACCAGGTCATCGACACCCTCGGTCTCCGGGGGCGGCTGACCCACCGCCCGGCCCAGCTCTCGGGCGGCCAGCAGCAACGCGTCGCCTGCGCGCGGGCGCTGGTCTCCCGGCCCGAGCTGATCTTCGCCGACGAACCGACCGGCAATCTGGACTCGCGGGCGGGGCTCGAGGTGCTCGGCTTCCTGCGCGACGCCGTGGACGACCTCGGGCAGACCGTGGTCATGGTCACCCACGACCCGGGCGCCGCCGCCCACTCCGACCTGGTGCTCTTCCTCGCCGACGGACGGATCGTGGACGAGATGGAGCGGCCGACGGCGGACGCCGTGCTCGAGCGCATGAAGGCGTTCGACGTGGTGCGCGGACGGCTCGGAGACGACGCGATCGCTCAGGAGGACTGACCCGGTGCTCAAGGCGACCTTGCGGAGTTTCCTCGCGCACAAGGGCCGGCTGGCCCTGTCCGCGCTCGCCGTCGTCCTGTCCGTGGCGTTCGTCGCGGGCGCCCTCATCTTCTCCGACACCGTGTCGCGCACCTTCGACCGGCTGTTCGCCTCCACCTCGGCGGACGTGACGGTCGGGCCCAAGGAGGACCTGAAGGGCCGCGCACCGAGCGGCGCGGTGCAGACCGTGCCCGCGGCCCTGAGGGAACGGGTGACGAAGGTCGACGGCGTCGCCGCGGCCCGCGCGGACGTGTCGGTGCAGAACGTGGTGGTGGTCGACGACCACGACAGATCCGTCGGCCCGACCAGCGGCGCCCCCACCATCGCCACCTCCTGGTACGTCACCCACCGCAGTCCCGTGAAGCTGACCTCCGGTCACGCGCCGCGTGGTGCGGGCGAGGCGCTGCTCGACGCGGACACCGCCGACAAGAAGCACGTGCGGATCGGCGACACCCTGACGGTGCAGGCCCAGCCGGGCACGTTCCGGGTCCGGGTCGTCGGCATCGCCACGTTCACCACCACCAACCCGGGCTCGGCCCTGGTGTTCCTGGACCCCGCGGTGGCGGCCCGCGAGCTGCTCGGCTCCGCCGACCGGGCCACCAGCATCTCGGTGGACGCGGCCAGAGGCGTGACCGACGCGGAACTCAAGCGCCGCGTGGGCGAGGCGATCGGCAGCGGCCCGTACGACCTGAAGACATCCGACGAACACGCCAAGTCGGCCGCGGCCGACCTCGGCGGTTTCCTGGACGTCATCAAGTACGTGATGCTGGGCTTCGCCGGCATCGCCGTGCTCGTGGGCATCTTCCTGATCGTCAACACCTTCTCCATGCTGATCGCCCAGCGCACCCGCGAGCTCGGCCTGCTGCGGGCGCTGGGCGCCGACCGGCGGCAGGTGCGGCGCTCGGTGCTCACGGAGGCGGTGCTGCTCGGCGTGGTCGGCTCCACACTGGGCCTCGCGGCCGGCATCGGTCTCGCGTTCGGGCTGATCCGGCTGATGCGCGCGTTCGGGATGAACCTGAAGGCCACGGAGATGGTCATCGGCTGGGGCACGCCCGTGGCGGCGTACGCCGTCGGCGTCGGCGTCACCTTCGTCGCCGCGTACCTGCCCGCGCGGCGCGCGGCGGGCGTCTCGCCGATGGCGGCCCTCGCGGACGCCGAAGTCGCGGGCGTGGGCAAGCCGTTGAAAGTGCGGGCGATCGTCGGAGCCCTGGTCGGGGCGGTGGGCGCGGCCGCGCTCGCCGGGTGCGCGACCGCCTCGAGGACCGCCTCGGCGGCCTCCCTGCTGGCCCTCGGCGTGGTGACGACGCTGATCGCGACCGTGATCGCGGGGCCGCTGCTGGTGCGGCCGGTGATCCGGGTCCTGGGCGGCGCCTTCCCCGCGCTGTTCGGGTCGGTCGGCCGGATGAGCCAGCGCAACGCCCTGCGCAATCCGCGCCGTACCGGGGCCACCGCGGCAGCGCTGATGGTGGGCCTGGCGCTGGTCGGCGGGATGTCGGTGGCGAGCGCCTCCATGTCCGCGTCCTTCGACCGGCAGATCGACAAGACGCTGGGCGCCGACTTCACCGTCCAGAACGGCAACTTCCTGCCGTTCACCCAGGAGATCACCGACAAGGTGCGCGGCACCGAGGGCGTACGGCTCGTCGTACGGCAGCGGTTCGCGCCAGTGGCGGTACGGCTGCCCGACGGCAGCCGGGTGAAGACGACCGCCGCCGGTTACGGCCGCCGGCTGGACGAGGTCGCCCACGTCACCTATGCGGCCGGGACCTCCGCGGCGGCCCTCGCGGACGGCGGCCTCGGCATGGACGCCGGCTTCGCCGAGGACCACCGGGTGCGCCTGGGCAGCACGCTGGCCGTCGAGTTCCCCGGCGGCCGCACGGCCAGGTTGCGCGTGGGCGCACTCACCGACCAGGACGGCAGCGACGGATTCGGCATGCGGGGCGGGCTGTTCCTCGGCATCGGCACCGTGCAGAAGTACGTGCCGGGCGGTCAGGACGCCGCGCTGTATGTCGACAAGGCCTCGGGCACCGGCGCCGACCGGCTGCGCTCCCGCCTGGAGCGGACGCTGAAGCCCTATCCGCAGGTCCAGGTGCGCGACCAGGCCGACTACAAGAATCTCGTGCACGACCAGATCGCCGTGCTCCTCTACCTGGTGTACGCCCTGCTCGGGCTGGCGATCGTCATCGCGGTGCTCGGTGTGGTCAACACCCTCGCGCTGTCGGTGGTGGAGCGCACCCGGGAGATCGGGCTGCTGCGCGCGATCGGGCTGGGCCGGCGGCAGCTGCGGCGGATGATCCGGCTGGAGTCGGTGGTGATCGCGGTGTTCGGCGCCGTACTCGGCCTGGGTCTCGGGCTCGTGTGGGGCGTGTGCATCCAGCAGGTGCTGGCCCTGCAGGGCATGACCGCGCTCGCGATCCCCTGGGGCACGATCGTGGCGGTGGTGATCGGCGCGGCGGTGGTGGGCATCGTCGCGGCCCTGCTGCCGGCGCTGCGGGCGTCCCGGATGAACGTGCTGACGGCGATCGCGCACGAGTGACGGCACCTACCGGCGGGCATGCCGCGGGCGTGATGGAATCGGAGGCCGAGACTCAAGTCACTTTTCACTGAGGAGAGTTCATGCCGCGTCCGTTCCGTTTCGGGGTCAGCCTGCTCACGCCCTCACCCGCCGCGGAGTGGCGGGCCAAGTGCCGTCGCGCCGAGGAACTGGGATACGACGTGATCCTGGTCCCGGACCACCTCGGCATGGTCGCGCCGTTCCCGGCGCTGGTGGCGGCCGCCGAGGCGACCGAGCGGCCCCGGCTCGGCACGTTCGTGCTCAACGCGGGCTTCTGGAACCCGGCGCTGCTGGCCCGCGAGGTCGCGACCACCGACGCGCTCACCGGTGGCCGTCTCGAACTCGGCCTCGGGACCGGCTACGTCCGGTCCGAGCACGAGACGGCCGGGCTGCCGTTCGGCTCCCCGGGCGAGCGGGTGGACCTGCTGCGGCGCACGGTCGGGGAACTGGACCGACTGCTCGGCTCCGCGGAACACCCGCCGCGTCCGGCGCAGCGGCGCGTGCCCCTGCTGATCGGCGCCAACGGCGACCGGATGCTGCGGCTGACGGCCGAGCACGCGGACATCGCGGCCTTCACCGGGGCCCGGCCCGGGCGCGCCGCGGGCACGCTGGAGCCGCTCACCGCCGGGGAACTGGACGAGCGCGTGGCCCGCTACCACACGTCGGCGGCGGGCCGGGCGGAACCCGCCGAGCTGAACCTGCTCCTCCAGCTCGTGGCCGTCACCGACGATCCGGAGCCCGTGCTGAAGCCGCTGCTGGAGCGGCAGCCCCAGCTCACCCTGGAACAGGCGCTGGCCCTGCCCATCGTGCTGGCCGGCCCCCTGGACGACGTGGTCGCGCGGCTGCGGGCGCAGCGGGAGCGGTTCGGCTTCTCGTACCTGACCGTCCTGGAGCCGTACATGGAGGCGTTCGCGCCGGTGATGGCACGGCTACGGAAGGAGTCCGCATGATGGAATTCCCGGGCGGGAGCGCTGCCCCGTGATGGGGTGACCCCATGATCGAACCGCGTATACGTGCCGCCCGGCCGAGCGACCTGGACGCCGTCCTCGCCTTCTGGAGGACGTCCGCCGAGGGGACCAGCATCAGCGACGACCGCGCCGGGGTGGAGCGGCTGGTCGACCGTGATCCCGAGGCGCTGATCCTCGCCGAGCAGGAAGGGGAGCTGGTCGGCACGGTCATCGCGGGCTTCGACGGCTGGCGCTGCCATCTGTACCGGCTCGCCGTGCATCCGGAGCGGCGCCGGCGGGGCATCGGCTCGGCGCTGCTGGCCGCGGCCGAGGAGCGGTTCGTACGGCTCGGCGGGCGGCGCGGGGACGCGATGGTGCTGGTCCGCAACGAGAGGGCGCAGCACGCGTGGCGGGCGGCCGGATACGCGCCGGAGGAGCGGTGGCGGCGCTGGGTGAAGCCCCTCACCGACTGAAGCGTGCAGGGCTCGCGGGCCGGCTCCGAAGGCCTCACGGACCGACCCCCGGGAACTCTTTGCCCATCCTTTACCATTGAGGGAGCACTCGGCCCCCATGAAAGGTTGTGAGCGTCCGCCCATGGGCGATCCTCCCGGTCCTCGACACCGCGCGATCCACCCCGCCCTGTCCGATCATGGGAGAGGGGTGACCCGATGACCGAAGTGCTGCTCCTTCTGGTGGCGATCCTGCTCTCGCTCGCCTGCGGCGCCTTCGTGGCGGCCGAGTTCTCGCTGACCACGGTGGGACGCGGCGAGCTGGAGCGGGCCGCCCAGCGCGGCGAGCGCGGCGCGGCGGGCGCCCTGAAGGCCGTACGGAACCTGACGTTCCAGCTCTCCGGCGCACAGCTCGGCATCACCGTCACCAACCTGGTGGTCGGCATGCTCGCCGAGCCGTCGATCGCCAAGCTGCTCGCCGGGCCGTTCCGGGCGATGGGGCTTTCGCCCACCACGGCGAATTCCGTCGCGCTGGTGCTGGGCACGGCGTTGTCGACCGTGTTCCTGATGGTCGTCGGCGAACTGGTGCCGAAGAACTGGGCGATCTCCTCGCCCCTCGCCGTGGCCAAGCGGGTGGGCAACCCCCAGCGCTGGTTCAGCGCCGTCTTCCGCCCCTTCATCACACACCTGAACAACACGGCCAACCGGTGCGTGCGCCGCATCGGCATCGAGCCCGCCGAGGAGCTGGCCTCCGCGCGCGGGCCCCAGGAGCTGGCCGCCCTCGCCCGGCACTCCGCCAAGGAGGGCTCCCTGGAGGCGGACACCGCCGAGCTGTTCGTCCGGACGCTGAACCTCGCCGGCCTCACCGCGGAGAACGTGATGACCCCGCGCGTCCAGGTCGTCGCCCTGGACACCCTGGCGACCTGCGAGGACGTGGCGAACGCGACCCGGGCGACGGGCCTGTCCCGGTTCCCGGTCTACCGCGGCAGCCTCGACTCGGTGGCCGGGGTCGCCCACATCAAGGACGTCCTGGCGCTGCCCGCCGAGGAGCGGCGCCACCGCTCCGTCACCCATGTGATGCGCGAGCCGCTGCTGGTGCCCGAGTCGCTCACCGTCGACCGGCTGCTGGACCGACTGTCCGGCAAGCGCACCATGGCCGTCGTCATCGACGAATACGGCGGCACGGCGGGCGTGGCGACGCTGGAGGACATCGTCGAGGAGGTCGTCGGCGAGGTCCGGGACGAACACGACCCGCACGAGACGCCCGACCTCGCCCCCGCCGGAGCCGACGAGGGGGGCCGGGCCCTGTACTCGGCGGACGGCGCCGCCCGCACCGACCAGCTCGCGCGCGTGGGTCTGCGCGTGCCCGAGGGGCCGTACGAGACCCTGGCCGGTCTGGTCGCCACCGAGCTGGGCCGCATACCCGCGGTCGGGGACGTCGTGGAGGTGTCCGGCTGGCGGCTGGACGTGGTGGACGCCTCGGGGCGCCGGGCGGCCCGCGTGCTGCTGCACGCACCGCTGGACGACGACAGGGGAGCCGAGAGAAGCGACGGAACCGCGGAGGGGGCGCGATGACCGCCGTACAGCTGCTGATCGGTCTGGCGACGCTGGTCGTCAACGCCTTCTTCGTGGGCGCCGAGTTCGCGCTGATCTCCGTGCGACGCTCACAGGTGGAGCCGCTCGCCCAGGAGGGCGACCGGCGGGCGAGGAGCGTGCTGTGGGGTCTGGAGCACGTGTCCGCGCTGCTGGCCGCCGCCCAGCTGGGCATCACCCTGTGCACGCTGGTCCTGGGTGTGGTCGCCGAGCCGGCGATCGCGCATCTGCTGGAGCCGGTGTTCCACGCGCTCGGCGTGTCCACGGGCGCGGGTCACGCCGTGTCCTTCGTGATCGCGCTGGCCCTGGCGACCTATCTGCACATGCTGCTGGGCGAGATGGTGCCGAAGAACATCGCGCTCGCCGAGCCGGTGCGCAGCGCCCTGCTGCTCGGCCCTCCGCTGGTCACGCTGTCCCGGGCGCTGCGTCCGGTGATCTTCGCGGTCAACGCCTTCGCGAACGGGTTGCTGAAGCTGCTCAGGGTCGATGCCAAGGGCGAGGTCGCGGCGACCTTCACGGACACCGAACTCGCCGAGATCGTCAAGGACGCCAGCCAGGCGGGCCTGATCGACGACCGGGCGCAGGAGCGGCTGCACGACGCCCTGGAGCTGGGCAGCCGGCCGGTACGTGATGTCGTGGTGCCGCTGGAACGGGTGGTCTACGCGCGCGTGGGCGTCACCCCGGAACAGCTGGAGCGGCTGTCGGCCGCGTCGGGCTTCTCCCGCTTCCCGGTGGTCGACGAGGGCCGCAGGATCGTGGGCTATCTGCACGTCAAGGACGCGCTGGACGCCTCGCCGCAGGACGTGCCGTTCCGGCTGCGCGACATGCGGTCCATCGCACGGGTGCGCGAGAGCACCCCCCTGGACGACGTGCTCACGGCGATGCGCCGCAGCCGGACGCACCTCGCGGCCGTGCTCGGCGACGACGGGCGGCTGGCCGGCCTGGTGACCATGGAGGACGTGCTGCGGGAGCTGTTCGGGCAGCCCGTGTGACGCCGTCGGCCGGCGGCCGGCCGAGGGCGACCGACCGACGGGTATGGAGCCGGGATACCATCGCTGTCGCCATGCACACGAATCCCACACCTCCTCCGTACTCCAGCCTGGTCGCGGTCGGCGACTCCTTCACCGAGGGCATGTCGGACCTGCTGCCCGACGGCTCCTACCGGGGCTGGGCCGACCTCCTCGCCACGCGGATGGCCGCCCGCAACCCCGGCTTCCGGTACGCCAACCTCGCCGTGCGCGGGAAGCTGATCGGGCAGATCGTCGACGAGCAGGTGCCCGTGGCGGCTGCGATGAACGCCGACGTCGTCACGCTCGTCGGCGGGCTCAACGACACACTGCGCCCGAAGTGCGACATGGGCCGGGTGCGCGGTCTGCTGACGGAGGCCGTGGAGCGGCTGGCCCCTTCGTGCGGGCAACTGGTGCTGATGCGCAGTCCGGGCCGGCAGGGTCCGGTGCTGGAGCGGTTCCGGCCGCGCATGGAGGAGCTGTTCGCCTGCGTCGACGAGCTGGCCGGGAAGCACGGCGCCCTGGTGGTCGACCTGTACGGGGCGCCCTCGCTGGCCGACCCGCGGCTTTGGGACGTGGACCGGCTGCATCTGACGGCCGAGGGGCACCGCAGGGTCGCCGAGGCGGTGTGGCAGACCCTCGGGCACGAGGCGGAGGACACCGAGTGGCGCACGCCGATGGCCGCCACCGCGCCGGCGGGCTGGATGATGCGCCGGGCGGCGGACGCACGGTTCGCGCGGCAGTACCTGATGCCGTGGATAGGACGGCGGCTGACCGGCCGCTCCTCCGGTGACGGCCGCCCGCCGAAGCGGCCGGAGCTGCTGCCGTACGAGGCCCAGGCGTAGCGTCTCCGCCATGACCACCCGGGTGATCAACCTCAGGGGCCGGATCCACGAGTTCGGCCCCCGGCTGGAGCACGCCCCCTCGGACGTGGTCTACGTCGGCCGCCGCTGGACGATGGGCGGCTGGGACCTGCCCCGGCACCCGCTGTACAACCCGTTCGCCTACGACACCCCGAAGAGGAAGCGGGACGGCACCCGGGCCGAGGTCATGGCGATGTACCGGACCCGCCTGCTGGAGCGGCCGGAGCTGCTGGACCTGGTCGCGGAACTGCGGGGCAGGACGCTGGCCTGCTGGTGCGCGCCGGAGCCGTGCCACGCGGACGTGCTGGCCGAACTGGCGGACGGGGACGACACGGACGAAGGGGCGGACGGGAACGGCCCGGGCGACGGGGCGAACGCGGACGGCGCGGACGACAGGGTGGACGGGGAGAATCCGGGCGGCCTCGGCGGCGTGGCGCACGTCTCGTAGCTTCCGCCGAACAACCCCGTGGCGCTGGCCTGCACGAATCGCCAGTAGAATCCGTCTACGTGACTTCAGCGCCCGCCAAGCCCCGCATCCCGAACGTCCTCGCCGGACGCTACGCCTCCACCGAGCTCGCCACGCTCTGGTCTCCCGAGCAGAAGGTGAAGCTGGAGCGGCAGCTCTGGCTCGCCGTGCTGCGGGCCCAGAAGGACCTCGGCATCGAGGTGCCGGACGAGGCGATCGCCGACTACGAGCGTGTCCTCGACACCGTCGACCTGGCCTCGATCGCCGAGCGCGAGAAGGTCACCCGGCACGACGTGAAGGCGCGGATCGAGGAGTTCAACGACCTCGCCGGGCACGAGCACGTGCACAAGGGCATGACCTCCCGTGACCTCACCGAGAACGTGGAGCAGCTGCAGATCCGGCTGTCGCTGGAGCTGATGCGCGACCGCACGGTGGCCGTCCTGGCGCGCCTCGGCAAGCTGTCGGGCGAGTACGCCGAGCTGGTCATGGCGGGCCGCTCGCACAACGTGGCCGCGCAGGCCACCACCCTCGGCAAGCGGTTCGCGACCGCCGCCGACGAACTGCTGGTCGCGTACGGCCGCGTCGAGGAGCTGCTGGGCCGTTACCCGCTGCGCGGCATCAAGGGCCCGGTCGGCACCGCTCAGGACATGCTGGACCTGCTCGGCGGCGACGCGGCGAAGCTCGCCGAGCTGGAGGACCGGATCGCCCGGCACCTGGGCTTCTCGCAGGCGTTCACCTCGGTCGGCCAGGTCTACCCGCGCTCGCTGGACTACGAGGTCGTGACCGCCCTGGTACAGCTGGCTGCGGCGCCGTCCTCGCTGGCCAAGACGATCCGGCTGATGGCCGGGCACGAGCTGGTCACCGAGGGCTTCAAGCCGGGCCAGGTCGGCTCCTCGGCGATGCCGCACAAGATGAACACCCGCTCCTGCGAGCGTGTAAACGGCCTGATGGTGATCCTGCGCGGCTACGCCTCGATGACCGGCGAGCTGGCCGGTGACCAGTGGAACGAGGGCGACGTGTCCTGTTCCGTGGTGCGCCGGGTCGCGCTGCCGGACGCGTTCTTCGCCCTCGACGGCCTGCTGGAGACGTTCCTGACCGTGCTCGACGAGTTCGGTGCCTTCCCGGCGGTGGTCGCCCGCGAGCTGGACCGCTACCTGCCGTTCCTCGCCACCACCAAGGTGCTCATGGGCGCCGTGCGTTCCGGAGTCGGCCGCGAGGTCGCGCACGAGGCGATCAAGGAGAACGCCGTCGCCACCGCGCTCGCGATGCGCGAGCAGGGCGCGGAGCGCAACGACCTGCTCGACAAGCTCGCCGGCGACGGGCGACTGCCGCTCGACCGCGAGCAGCTGGCGGCGCTGATGGCCGACAAGCTGTCCTTCACCGGTGCCGCCGCCGCCCAGGTCGGCGTGGTCGTCGGCCGGATCGAGGAGATCGTCAAGCAGCACCCGGAGGCCGCCGGCTACACCCCCGGAGCGATCCTCTGACCCGTTCCCCCCGCTTCACCCAGGCGGAACTGGAGGCCGCCCGCGACCGTCTCGTCCCGGACGTGGTCGCGGACGGTCTCCATGTGCTGTTCTGCGGCATCAACCCGGGCCTGATGACGGCGGCCACGGGTCATCACTTCGCCCGTCCGGGCAACCGTTTCTGGCCGGTGCTGCACCTGTCCGGCTTCACCCCGAGGCTGATGAAGCCCGCCGAGCAGCGGGAGTTGCTGTCGTACGGGCTGGGCATCACGAACGTGGTGGCGCGGGCGACCGCGCGGGCCGACGAGCTGAGCGCCGAGGAGTACGTCGAGGGCGGGCGGCTGCTGACGGCCAAGGTGACGCGGTGGCGGCCGAGGTGGCTGGCCGTGGTCGGGGTGACCGCGTACCGGGCCGCCTTCGGCGACCGCGCCGCGCAGGTGGGTCCACAGGAGCGGACCGTCGGGGACTCCCGGGTGTGGGTGCTGCCCAACCCCAGTGGGCTGAACGCGCACTGGACGGCGGCGACCATGGCGGAGGAGTTCGCGCGGTTGCGGGAGACGGCGGACACGACGGATCAGGGAGGGTCCGTTTCGGTCACCACGCCGAGGAGCTGAAGGGGCAGCTCCTTGTCCCAGTGGGACACGCCGAGCGCGACCCACCGGCCCGAGCCGCCGGCCTCCCACAGCTGGACGTCCGGCACGTGCTCACTGAGGCCGGCCCACGGCTCCTCGACGTCCTCGCCCTCCATGGTCCGGCCGAAGACGCCGCGCAGACTGAAGTGCTGCGCGGGCCCCCATCGCTGCGTCAGCCGCTCCGCCAGGCCGTCCCGGTCCGCCTCGTACTGGGCCGCCGTCTCCTCCCACGCCGTGCCGTCGTCCTCCCAGAAGTCACCACTGGTCTGTAATGCGGCTATGTGATAGCCGGGACCGCTCTCGCCGTGCTCCGACCGGCCGTACACCGCGGGGAACTCCCGGGCGCACAGCCGGTCTATGAGGGTCAGGCACTTCGCGATGTCCATGTGATCCAGTAAAGCGGGCCCCACTGACAATTGGCGTGCCGTCAGGCGTCCCTGCGCCACACGCTCCAGGCCCCCGCGAGCAGGGCGGCCGCCGTCCACAGCGCGCTCACCGCGAGTCCGCTCCAGGGGCCGAGGACGCCGTCCCAGGTGCTGTGCAGCACCACTTGACCGGCGCGGTCGGGCAGGAGGTCGGCGACGCCCGAGGACATGTCGCCGATCACGAAGGACACGATCAGCAGGAACGGGATCAGTACGGAGAGGGTCGCGACACCGCTGCGCAGCACGGCTGTGAGTCCGGCGGCGAACAGCGCCATCAGCGTGAGATGGAGGCCGCAGCCGACGGCGCCGCGCAGCCCCTCGGTCCAGTTGGGACCTGAGGCGCCGAGAACGGCCTTGCCCACCAGCAGCGTCACCAGGCCGGTGAGGAGGCCGACGGCGAGCACGGGCAGGGCGATCGCCGTCGCCTTCGCGGCGAACCAGCGCCGCCGGTCGGGCACGGCCGAAAGGGACAGCCGCAGCGCACCGTCACGGAACTCCGAGGACAGGGCTGTCGTACCGAAGGCGATCGCGGCGATCTGCCCGAAGCTGACGCCGAAGAACGCCGAGAACAGCGGGTCCGTGCCGTCGGCGTCGGCGGCGGCGAGCGCGGAGAACGCGGCGGTGAAGGCGGGGATCGCGACCAGGCTGCCGACGAGCGGGCGCAGGGTCCGGACCTTGATCCACTCGGCGTGCAGAACGGGGGCGAACGGCATGGTCAGGCCTCCTGGGGCTGTGCGGTGAACTCGGTCTCGGCGGCGGTCAGATCGAAGTAGGCCTGCTCCAAGGTGGCCTCCCGGGCGGCCAGTTCCAGTACGGGTACGCCCGCCTCGGAGATCAGACGGCCGATGTCGTCCACGCGTGCGTGCCGCACGGTCCAGGTCCCGTCCTCGCTCCGGGAGGCGTCGTGCCCGTGGCGGGCGAGCAGGTCGCCGAGTGCGGCGGCGTCGGTGGTGCGGATCCTGACCTCGGGCCGTACACGCGCGTGGATGAACTCCTGGACGGGGGTGTCGGCGAGGAGGCGGCCGCGGCCGAGGATCACCAGGTGGTCGGCGAAGGCGGCGGTCTCGTGCATCAGGTGGCTGGAGACCAGGACGGTACGGCCCTCCGCGGCGAGCCCGCGCAGCAGGGTGCGGATCCAGACGATGCCTTCGGGGTCGAGGCCGTTGGCGGGTTCGTCGAGCAGGATCACCTCGGGGTCGCCGAGCAGGGCGGCGGCGATGCCGAGCCGCTGGCGCATGCCGAGGGAGTACGTCCTCACCCGGCGTCCGGCCACCGAGGCGAGCCCGGTCTCCTCCAGGACGGCGTCGACCCGGCGCGCCGGGATGCGGTTGCTCGCCGCCAGGGCGCGCAGATGGGCGTGCGCGGTGCGGGAGCCGTGCGCGGCCCGGGCATCGAGCAGGGCGCCCACCCGGCGCAGGGGTTCACGCAGTTCGCCGTAGGCGTGCCCACCGATCGTGGCGGTGCCCGAGGTCGGCCGGTCAAGGCCGAGGACGAGCCGCATGGTGGTGGACTTTCCGGCGCCGTTGGGACCGAGGAAGCCGGTGACACGGCCCGGGCGGACGCTGAAGGTGAGGTGGTCCACGGCCCGCCGGCTGCCGTACTCCTTGGTGAGGTCTCGTACGTCGATGCTGGTCATGGCTCCAGCCTGGCCGGGTGCGGCGTTCGGCTCCTCCCCCGCCGGTGGAGATCGTCTCCCCCCTGCGGGGGAGGCCCGTTGTCGGTGCCGCCTGCGAGGATGGCCCCATGGCCCGCTTCCTGCGCCCGCTGCTGCGCGGGACGACGTACACGCGCCTGCTGCACCTGTGGGTGCCCATGCTGATGGAGAGCGTGTGGCTGTTCATCGACATGTCCAAGCCATGGGTGCCCGCGCTCGTCCTCGTTCCGGTCGGGCTCGTGCCCGCCGTGCGGGTGGGCGAGGGCGTCCAGGCCCGCCTGCTGCTGACGCCCGGCAGGGAGGAGACGGGCATCTCCGTTACCCCGTCGGCGAGTTGGCGCGACCGGGGGCGCACGGTGCTGTGGCTGGAGCTTCGGATGCTCCTGGCGGTGCCGACGACGTTCGCCTCGGTGTGGTTGCCGATCCTCACCTACGAACTGGTCCGGCTCGCCTGCGGGTACGCCAACCCCACCTCCCCGCTGCTGGCCTGGGCACGGCCGCACTGGGCGTACGGGCTGCTCGCCCCGCTTCCCCTGCTCGCCCTGTACGGAGTGGTGGCGGGCCTCGGCGCGCTGGTCACCGCCCTCGCCCGCCGGCTCCTCGGGCCGTCCGCGGGGGAGCGGCTGGCCGCACTGGAGGAGCGCACCGAGCAGCTGCTGGAACGCACCCGCATCGCACGCGAGTTGCACGACTCCATCGGGCATGCCCTGACGGTGGCGGTGGTGCAGGCGGGGGCCGCGCGGGCGGCGGGGGATCCGGAGTTCACCGAACGGGCCCTGGTGGCCATCGAGGAGACCGGCCGGGCCGCCCTCGAGGATCTGGAGCGGGTGCTCGGAGTGCTGCGCGAGTCCGAGCGGCCGGCGAGCGCCCGGCCCACACTGGCCGACGCCGACCGCCTCCTGGACTCGGCGCGCGCCTCCGGCGCCAAGGTCGACGCGGAGGTCACGGGACCGCTGGCGGCGGTGCCGGGGCCGGTCTCGCGCGAGGGCTACCGCATCCTGCAGGAGGCGCTCACCAATGTGCTGCGGCACGCGGGAGCCGTGCCGGTGCGGGTCCGCGTGTCCGTCGCCGACGGCACGCTCCTCCTGGAGGTCCGCAATCCGCTGACGGCCGCGATACCGGGCCCCGGGCGGGGCAGCGGGCTGCGTGGCATACGCGAGCGCGCCGCTCTGCTCGGGGGCAACGCCCTTACGGGGCCCGACGAAGGGGACTGGCAGGTGCGCGCGGAGCTGCCGCTCGGTTGATCTACGCTGGCCGGATGCCGGTCACCGTACTCCTCGTAGACGACGAACCCCTGGTCCGCGCGGGTCTGCGCGCCGTGCTGGAGGCCCAGCCCGACATCGAGGTGGTGGGCGAGGCGGCCGACGGGGCGGCGGTCATCCCGCTGGTGCGTCAACTGCGCCCGGACGTGGTCGCGATGGACGTCCGCATGCCACTGATGGACGGGATCGAGGCCACACGCGCGGTGCTGCGCACGGTCGACGCCCCGCCCAGGATCCTCGTGGTGACGACCTTCGAGGAGGACGAGTACGTGTACGAGGCGCTGCGCGCGGGAGCCGACGGGTTCCTGCTGAAGCGGGCGCGGCCGGCCGAGATCGTCCACGCGGTGCGGCTGGTGGCGGAGGGCGATTCGCTGCTGTTCCCCGCGTCCGTACGCCAACTCGCGGCCCGGTACGGCGGCAACCGGCCGCCGAGTGCCCCGCTTTCGGATGCCGGGTTGACGGAGCGGGAGGCGGAGGTGCTGCGGCTCATGGCGCGGGGTCTGTCGAACGCGGAGATCGCCGGCCGGCTGGTCGTCGGGACCGAGACGGTGAAGTCGCACGTGAGTGCCGTACTGGCCAAGCTCGGGGCGCGCGACCGCACCCAGGCGGTGATCGCCGCCTACGAGTCGGGGTTCGTCGCGCCGGGCTGATCCGCGGGCAGGCGGGAACTGCCGGACAGCGGGTCGGTGGCCCGCCACTCGCCGGGGTGCGCCGGGCCGAGTACGATCCGCCCAACACGGCCGCGAGCTGGAAGGACGGACGGTGGGGCAGCTGACCGGTGGCGATCCGTCGCTGCTGCGAAGGATCAATTCCGCGGTGGTGCTGCACGCGCTGCGTGCCACGGACTGCGCGACGCTCACCGAGATCGCCCGGGTCACCGGACTGTCCCGGCCGACGGTCGAGGGGGTCGTGGAAGGGCTCATCGAGGCCGGGCTCGTGGTCGAGAAGGCCGCCGAGGAGGGCACCGCACGCCGCCAGGGCCGGCCCGCCCGCCGGTTCCGCTTCCGGGCCGAGGCCGGGCATCTGCTGGGCCTGGAGATCGGCGCCCACCGGGTCGCCGCGCTCCTGTCCGACCTGGACGGGCGGGTGATCGGCGCGCAGGCCAAGCAGGTGGACGAGACGGCCCCCGCGGACGAGCGGCTGGACCGGCTGCGCGGCGCGGTGGCAGAGCTGCTGCGCCGGGCCGGGGTGGCACGCGGCTCGCTGCGGGCGGTGGGCGTGGGCACCCCGGGCATCGTGGAGGCCGACGGGACGGTACGGCTGGGCACGGCACTGCCGCAGTGGACGGGCCTGCGGCTCGGTGAGCGGCTCAGCCGCTCCTTCAAGTGCCCGGTGCTGGTGGAGAACGACGCCAACGCGGCGGCCGTCGCCGAGCACTGGAAGGGTGCGGCGACGGAGACGGACGACGTGGTGTTCGTGCTGGCCGGGCTCAGTCCGGGCGCGGGTTCGCTGATCGGCGGACGGCTGCACCGCGGGTACGGAGGGGCTGCCGGGGAGATCGGCGCGCTGCATCTGCTGGGCCGGGAGGCGACCCCGGAGACCCTGCTGTCCACCACCGACGAGCCCTTGCACCCGCTGGACGAGCAGGCGGTCGCCGAGGTGTTCGCGCTGGCCCGCAAGGGCGACCAGCGGGCACGGGCGGCCGTCGAGCGGTTCATCCAGCGACTCGTCCACGACGTGGCCGCGCTGGTCCTGGCCCTCGACCCGGAGCTGGTCGTGATCGGCGGCTGGGCGGCCGGCCTGGACGGGGTACTCGATCCGCTGCGCCGCGAACTCGCCCGCTACTGCCTGCGCCCGCCCCGGGTGGCGCTCTCCGTGCTCGGCGAGGCGGCCGTGGCCACGGGCGCCCTGCGGCTGGCCCTCGACCATGTGGAGGAGCAGCTGTTCGCGGTGGAGGGCACGGTGACGGCGCGCCGGTGAAAGGGGCGGAGACCCGGCCGGCGCTCGCCAGGCCGTTTTTCCTCCGCCTGCCCACCGCTCACCCGGCACCCGTGAAACGCCCGGCGCCCCGGTGGAGTTCCGGGGCGCGGCGAGGTGTGCGCGGTGTCAGGAGGCCCGCTGCTCGGGGTCGTGGTGTATCTCGACGTCGGGCGAGTCGCCGAAGGTGAGGCGGCAGGTGTCGGCGCGGTAGGTCGCCACGGAGAGCGCGGCGGTGCGGCCCTCGGCGAAGAAGCGGGTGGTGACCATCAGGACGGGCGCGCCGGGCAGCCGGTCGAGGTCCTTGGCGTCGTCCGCGCGGGCCGAGCCGAGCTCGACGGCACGGTCCTGGCCCTCGAGCTCCAGGCGCTGCAGCTCACGCAGCACCGCACGCGCGCGTGCCGGGCCGGACGGGGCGTCGATCGCGGTGAGGTCGGGCACCGAGGCGGCCGGGACGTAGAGCAGCTCGGTGGCGACGAGCTGTCCGTGGGACATCCGGGAGCGGCGCACGGTGTGCACGGCTTCGCCGGAACCGGTCTCCAGGGCCGCGGCGACGGCCGCCGGCGGTGCGGACTGGTCGCAGTCGACGGGCTGCCAGGCGTCCTCGCCGGCCCCCGGCCAGGTGTGCCGCTCGGTGCCGACGTCCACGCCCACGCGCGGCGGCGCCACGGTCGTACCGACACCGCGGCGGCGCTGCAGCCGGCCTTCCAGCTCCAGCTGTTCCAGGGCCTGGCGGAGCGTGGCGCGGGCCACGCCGAAGCGGGCGGCCAGGTCGCGTTCGTTGGGCAGGATCTCGCCGACCGAGAACTCGGAGTCCAGTGCCTCACTGAGCACGGTCTTGAGATGCCAGTACTTCGGTTCCGGCACCGATTCCAGCTGCGTGGTCCCCACCCTGTCCTCCGCAAGAGCCGTGGTCCGGCGGTTTTTAGCGCCCTTGTTTATTAAAGGTTGTTGCACTTATCTGCGACCATAGGGCGGCCGTCACCCTTGGTCAAGACCAATCCTCGATCCCTGGGGCGACGCACGGGCCCCGCGCCGTGGAGCGTTCACGAGGCGTTCGTACGTGGCCGCATGTGTGACATCCCGGCAAAGCCCCCGTCGCACGACGGGGGCCTGCGGGGCGCACGGCTCAGTGGCCGGCCAGGGAGTGCAGCTTGTCGGGGTTGCGGATGATGTACACCGTGCTGACGAGACCGTCGGCGACGTCCACCTGGAAGACGGTGTCGGGCTTGCCCCCGGCCAGGGTGAGCACGGCGGGGCCCCCGTTGACCTCGACGAGCCGGAAGGACAGGTCGGTCACGTTCCTGGCCGCGACGCCGGCCAGGAAACGGCCCACCTTGTCCGCGGAGTGCAGGATCCGCACCGGCGCCTTGGCCTTGCCGCCGCTGTCGGCGACGAGCCGCGCCTCGGGCGCGAGCAGGGACATCAGACCCTGGAGGTCGCCGTCGACGGCGGCCGCGAGGAAACGTTCGGTCAGATCACGGCGCTGGGCGGGGTCGACCTCGTAGCGCGGCCGCCGTTCCTCGACGTGCCGGCGGGCCCGCCCGGCGAGCTGCCGTACCGCCGCCTCGCCGCGGTCGAGCAGCGCGGCGATCTCGGCGTACGGGTAGCCGAACGCCTCCCTGAGGACGAAGACGGCGCGCTCCAGCGGCGACAGCGACTCCAGGACGACCAGCACGGCGAGGGAGACGGAGTCGGCGAGCAGGGCGCGCTCCGCGGTGTCCGGGACCGCGTCGCCGAACTCGGTGACGTACGGCTCGGGCAGCCACGGGCCGACGTACGCCTCGCCGCGCGCCTTCACCTGGCGCAGCCGGTCGATGGCCAGCCGGGCGGTGATGCGCACGAGGTAGCCGCGCGGTTCTCGGACCTCCGCACGGTCGGCGCGGGACCAGCGCAGCCAGGCGTCCTGGACCACGTCCTCGGCGTCGGCGACACGGCCGAGCATGCGGTACGCGACTCCCATGAGGAGGGGCCGGTGCTCTTCGAAGACGTCGGTCACGGTGTCGGCGCTCACCACCCCATCCCAGCCGACACGCCCCGCCGGTGTCCAGGCGGAATCGCCGTGCCAGGGAGTGGCCCGACCCAGCCGACCCTCTTCAACTTCGAGGTGCGCCGGAGGCATTGAGGGCGTGCGGGCGCGGCGGGCGCGCGGCGACCGGGGGCTACCCGCTGGTAGCAATTGCTGACAAGCTGTCTACGGCGTCCGTCAGCAGCCCAGTCGAGGAGCACCCCCATGTCCGCCACCGTCTCCTTCAAGGTCCCCACTCCGCACGGCCGGAAGGACGTGACCGTCTCCTACGCGCGCGTGGGACGCGGCGAACCCTTGGTCCTGCTGCACGGCATCGGCCACCACCGGCAGGCCTGGGACCCGGTGGTGGACATCCTCGCCACCGAACGCGAGGTGATCGCCGTGGACCTTCCGGGCTTCGGCGCGTCCCCGGGCCTGCCGGGCGGTCTGGCCTACGACCTCCCCACCACCAACTCCGTGCTCGGCGCCCTGTTCGAGGCCCTGGAGCTGCACCGCCCGCACGTGGCCGGAAACTCGCTGGGCGGCCTGCTGGCCCTCGAGCTGGGCCGCGAGAAGCTCGTGCGGTCCGTCACGGCCCTCTCCCCGGCCGGGTTCTGGACGGAGGCCGAGCGGCGATACGCCTTCGGGCTGCTGCTCACCATGCGCGGTATCGCCCAGCGGCTCCCGCTGCCCCTGGTGGAGCGCCTGTCGCGGACCGCGGCCGGGCGCACCGCGCTGACGAGCACCATCTACGGCCGTCCCGCCCGCCGTGCGCCCGAGGCCGTGGTCGCCGAGACGCTCGCCCTCGCGGGGGCCACCGGCTTCGACGCGACCCTGCGGGCCGGCAGCACCGTCCGGTTCACCGACGATCTGCCGGGCCTGCCGGTCACCGTCGCCTGGGGCACCCGGGACCGGCTGCTGGTGCGCCGTCAGGGCATCCGCGCCAAGACGATCATTCCGCACGCCCGGCTGGTACGACTGCCCGGCTGCGGACACTGCCCGATGAACGACGACCCGGCGCTGGTCGCGCGCGTGATCCTCGACGGCAGCCGCTGAACGGCACGGGCCCGGCCCCGGTCGCCCGGCTCCCGTCGTCAGCCCGGAGGACGCCCCACGGCTCAGGTGCGGGTTTCCGGCGTTCCGGGTCCTGGCTCCCGCACCGGCAGCGCGTGGTCGGCGCCCGGTGCCGCGGCGGCGCTTCGGCGGCGCGCGGCGGGCCGGAGTGCGACGGCGGGGCCCAGCGCGCCGGAGCCGAGATCGACCCCGGCGCCCACCAGGGCGCTGCCCACGGCCTGCGCGGGCCCGCAGGCGCCGGTGCCGACGAGTGGGGCGGTGCAGGCGGCGGCCACCGGGATGAGCCCGGAGAAGAGCGTGGCCCGCTCGGCGCCGAGCCGCTCCATCCCCATGTACCAGCACACGAAGCCGACGACGGTGACGACGGCCGCCTGCCACAGCAGCGCGGCCGTCTCCGTGGCGGCGGGACGGCGCAGCCACGCGCCCCCGTCCAGGACGGCGCCGGCGAGGGCGGCCTCGACGGCGGCGACGCCGCACACCGTCGCGGACAGCAGCCGCGGACCGAGCGGACGCAGCACCGGCACGGCGAGGACCGCGAACCCCACCTCGCCGCCCAGCGCACACGCCGAGACACTGATCTCCGGCCCGCCGTCCGGTTGTTCACCTGCGGTTCGCGTGCGCGTCTCGGCGCCCCAGTAGGTGTGGCTCTGCACACTGGCCGGAACCCGTCCCAGGAGGCGCAGCCATGTCACACCGTCCGTTCCCGGGCCGCCGCAGCGTACTGCGCGGCTCCCTGGCCGCGTCGGCGGCCCTGAGCCTGCCCGCGGGCCTCGCCGCGGCGCCGGCGTTCGCCCTCTCCGGCCGCCCCGAGGCGGGCTGGGGCGTGCAGACGGGCGACGTGACCGCCGACTCGGGCCTGGTATGGGTGCGTTCGGACCGTCCGGCCTGGATGATCGTGGAGACGTCGGCCACCGAGTCGTTCCGCGACCCGCGCAGATGGCACGGCCCGCTGCTGGGCGCCGACACGGACTTCACCGGCACCACCCGGCTGCACGGCCTGCCCTCCGGGGAACAGATCCACTACCGCGTGCTGCTCGCGGACCCGGACGACCCGCGCCGTACCGGCGAGCCCGTGACGGGCACCTTCCGCACCGTCTCCCGGCGCCGCCGGGACGGCGTGCGGTTCCTGTGGTCGGGCGACCTGGCCGGGCAGGGCTGGGGCATCAACCCCGACCGCGGCGGCTACCGGATCTACGACGCCATGGCGAAGCTGGACCCGGACTTCTTCCTGTGCAGCGGCGACAACATCTACGCCGACGGCCCGATCACCGCCACCCAGGCCCTGCCCGACGGCGGCACCTGGCGGAACATCACCACCGAGGAGAAGGCCAAGGTCGCCGAGACCCTCGCGGAGTACCGGGGCAACTTCCGCTACAACCTGCTCGACGAGAACCTCAGGCGGTTCAACGCCCAGGTGCCGTCGATCATCCAGTGGGACGACCACGAGGTGCGCAACAACTGGTATCCGGGCGAGGTGATCGCATCCACCGACACCCGGTACACCGAGAAGAGCGTCGACGTGCTGGCGGCGCGCGCCCGGCGGGCGTTCAGCGAGTACTTCCCGATCTCCACGCTGCGGCCGGGCGCGCGGGAGGGCCGCGTCCACCGCGTGCTGCGCCAGGGCCCGCTGCTCGACGTCTTCGTGCTGGACATGAGGACCTACCGCAACGCCAACTCGCCCGACGACCAGACGGTGGACCCGCAGGGCATCCTCGGCCGGGAGCAGCTGGAGTGGCTCAAGCGCGAGCTGTCCCGGTCGCGCGCGGTGTGGAAGGTGATCGCCGCCGACATGCCGCTGGGTCTGGTGGTGCCCGACCTGATGGAGAACAGGCCGAACTTCGAGGCGGTGGCGCAGGGCGACCCGGGCGCTCCGCTCGGCCGTGAGCTGCAGATCGCCGAGCTGCTGCGGTTCATCAAGCACCGCCGGATCACCGGCACGCTGTGGCTGACGGCCGACGTGCACCACACCTCGGCCCAGCACTACCAGCCGTCGCGGGCCGCGTTCACCGACTTCGAGCCGTTCTGGGAGTTCGTCTCCGGACCGCTGAACGCCGGTGCGTTCCCGGCCAGCGCGCTGGACGACACCTTCGGTCCTGAGCGGGTGTTCGTGAAGGCGCCGACCGCGTCGAACGTCTCGCCCGCCGGCGGCTACCAGTTCTTCGGCGAGGTCGACATCGACGGCGACAGCGGCGAGCTGACGGTACGGCTGCGCGAGCAGGACGGCACGGTGCTGTTCACGCAGACCCTGAAGCCGGGCCGGGTCGGCCAGTAGGACACCGGCGGGGCCACCGGGTCCCGTACCCTCTGAGCCGGTCCGCGCTCCGGCGTCATCCCCCGGAGCGCGGCCCGGCTCCAGGCCCGCAACTCGACTCCGGCTCTGCGGACGCGGGCCGTCGCCGCGCTGGGCGTCGCTGCGGCCGGCCGCGACGAGGTGTACGAGGAGGTGCTGCCGCCCGCCCCGGAGCCCGTGCGGCTGGCGCCCGCGCCGCCGACGGCGGAGGAGGTGGCCGAGGAGATGGGCGCGCTGCCGGCCTCCGAGGGTGACGTGGCCGCGTTCGAGCGGGCGCTGGACGGTCTGGTGCGGCACGCGTACCAGGACCCGGCCGGGTTGCGGGAGGCGCTCGTACCGGTGGTCGCGCACCGGTGGTGGGCCAGGGACGAGCACCGGCAGTGGCCGCGCACGGACGACATGTTCGGCAACTCCCGCTACGGCCTCTTCAACGCCCAGGACGGTCTCGACCTACTCCTCGCGGCCGTGCACGGCACGGTGAGCACGGCGACGCTCCGCGCGGCGAGGCGGCGGGGTCCGCAGGAACACGAGTGCACGCACAGCGGCCTCGCGCGGGTCTTCGGCTCCCGGCTCCGCGAGCTGGCGTACCGGCTGCGCACGGAACCCATGCCGCTGCTGCTGGCCACGCCCACCTGGAGCACGAGCCTGCTGGAGCCGGACGAGCTGGTGGCCCGCCTGGCCGAGTACCGGCGGCTGGACGCCCGGGTCGGCGCGACCGACTTCGCCCAGGCTCTGCTGCGGGTGCGCAGGGACGACCGCGCGGCGGCCGAGCGGGCGGCGCGGCAAGCCAGGCGCTCGGCACGCCGGAGGGGGCGCGGCTGGCCCGCCGGCTGGGCACGGGCAACACCGTTCCCGAGATCAGGCGGCGCACCAAGGGCGTCCGGATCCTGCTGGAGCTCGCCGAACTTCTAGAGCTGCAGGACGGTTTCCCGCAGGACTTCCACCGGCTCGGCCGGCCGATGTCCGTCTTCGGCGACCTCTGG
The DNA here is from genome assembly GCF_056434305.1 of Streptomyces sp. NPDC044061. Taxonomy (NCBI): domain Bacteria; kingdom Bacillati; phylum Actinomycetota; class Actinomycetes; order Kitasatosporales; family Streptomycetaceae; genus Streptomyces; species Streptomyces sp. NPDC044061. Next base: position 196,660 of record NZ_JBWKFL010000009.1, read on the forward strand.
CGCTGCAACCACTGGGACCACGCGATACGCCGGCACTGGCTCGCCGTGCTCCCGGAGCGGCGGGAGCTGGTCGCGGCGCGAATACTGCACGACCTGGCCGACACGGCGGTGGAGGACGACCGGGGCGCGGCGGTGCTGCCGCTGCTCGCCGAGGCGGGCGGTGCGGCGGGCGAGGCCGTGCACCTGTGTGTGGCGTACGGGCTCGGTGCCCGGCACCAGGAGGACCGGCTCGCCGCCGTGGACGCCCTGCTGGTCCTCGCCGCGCGGGGGCAGTTGGACGCGGCGCGGCTGGGCTCCGATCTGGGCGAGCTGGTGGGGCGCGGTGCGGTGAAGCCGCAGCGGCCGGCCGACTCGTTGCGGACGGAGGCGGCCACGGGAGCCGACGCGACGGTGTGGGAGATGCTCCGGCACGCGCTGCTGCCCGTTCCGCTGGCCGGCCTCGTGACCGCCCGCCCGGAGGCGGCGGCGGTGGCGGCCCGGGGCCTCGGGGACCTGATGGCGGTGGCGGCCGAATGCGCCGAGCGGTCCGGGGCACGCGGTGAGGTGCCGCACCTGGCGGCGATCGCCGCCCGCGGCGGCTCGTCCCGCCTGGTCACCGAGGCACGGCGGCTGCGGGACGCGCCGGCCGAGGAGGTGGCCGCCCGACGCGTGCCGGGATCCCCGCACACCACACCAGTAGAAATCGCAATAAAAAGGGCGGAAGCATGCTTTACCCATCGGTCACAAACCGTTCGTGATCACGCAACACCGTTCCTTCACAGTGGCTGCATGACTCCAGACATGCCTCAAGTGACCCGGGCCAGGCACGGACGGCCCGTGCACCACTGGCGGCGCGACCTCGTCGAACTCGCCGCCCTGTTCACGGCCGTCGCGGTGGCCGACGGAGTGGCGAACCTGATCGGGCACGGGCCCGACGGTCCGACGCTGCTGGTGATCTCGGCGATCGTGCTGGCCGCGACGGCGGGCTTCCACACCTGGTGGGCTCGGCGCCACGGGCACGCACCGCCGGCCGAGCATACCGATGCCCGGCCGACCGCCGCACCGCGGCCGGCCGGGCCCTCGCCGGAAGCGGACGCCTCGGAGCAGGACGTGGATGCGGCGAGCACGCTGTGGCGGATGCGGACGACGGTGAAGGACGAGCCGGGTTCGCTGGCGGCGCTCTGCGCGGCGCTGGCCGGACGACGGGTCGACATCCTCAGCCTGCAGACGCACCCGTTGGCCGACGGCACGGTGGACGAGTTCCTGCTGCGGGCGCCCCGGGCGCTGACGGCGGCCGAGATCACCCGGGCGGTCTCGCTGGCCGGGGGCGCGTCCACGTGGATCGAGCGGGCCGACGCCCACGACCTGGTGGACGCGCCCACCCGGGTCCTCGGTCTGGCGGCGCGCACCGCGCTGGACGCGGCGGAACTGCCGCTGGCACTCCGGCAGTTGCTGGGCCGGTGCACGATCCGTTCCCTGCCCGCGAGGCCAGTCGGCGGGGGCCGCGGGCCGGAGCCCGTGCCGGTCGAGGGGGTTCTCGAGGACACCGTGATGCGGCTGCGGGCGCCGGAGGGCGGCGTGCTCACCCTGGAGCGGCCCTACCTGCCGTTCACACCCACCGAGTTCGCGCGGGCCAGGGCGCTCGTGGAGCTGGACAGCCGGCTCGGTCCGCGGATCCCGCGTGGCCACGACGTGCTGACGCTGCCCGAGGGCAACGACATCGCCGTGCGCCGCGTGGACACCGGCGACCTGGCGGCGGCCCGGGCGATGCACGAGCGGTGCTCGCAGCGCACCCTCGGCATGCGGTACCACGGGCCCGTCGGCGACGCCGACCGCTATCTGACCCATCTGCTCAGCCCCCGCTTCGGGCGAACGCTGGCCGCGCAGACCCGCTCGGGTCGCATCGTCGGCCTCGGGCATCTGCTGTGGGACGGCGACGAGACCGAGGTCGCCATGCTGATCGAGGACGAGTGGCAGCGGCGCGGGATCGGCGCCGAGCTGCTCGGCCGTCTGGTGACGATGGCGGTGGAGGCGGGCTGCGAGAGCGTGTACGCGGTGACGCAGGCCTCCAACACCGGGATGGTGGCCGCGATGCGCGGTCTCGGGCTGCCCCTGGACTACCAGATCGAGGAGGGCACCCTGGTCATCACGGCCCGCCTGGACACCGTCCCCGCCGCCGCCCGGCGACCGTTCGACGCGAGCGAGCAGCGGCTCGGCGGCACGGCGCGCCGCGACTGATCCGGCTCGTCGTACGGCCCGGCGGTCTCCCGCCGGGCCGTCGTCGTGCGCAACCCCGTCAGCGCACGGCTTCCCGCAGCGGCACCGGCGTCCGGTTCCGCTCCCCCAGGGCGTGGTCCAGGTCCGCCCACAGGTCGTCGACGTCCTCCAGGCCCACCGACATCCGCAGCAGCCGGTCGCTCACCCCGGCCCCGCGCCGGTCGTCGGCGTCGACGATGCGGTGACTGATGGATGCGGGGTGCTGGATGAGGGTGTCGACGCTGCCCAGGCTCACCGCCGGGGTGATCAAGCCCACCCGGGCGATCACCTCGTGCGGGTCACCGTGCACCTCGAAGGCGACCATCGCGCCGCCGAGGCGCGGGTAGTGGACGCGGGCCACGCGCGGGTCGGCGGCGAGCCGGCGGACCAGTTCGGCGGCGCTCGCGGAGGCGGCGCGGACCCGCACCGGCAGCGTGGACAGACCCCTGAGCAGCAGATAGCCGGCCAGCGGATGCAGGACACCACCGGTGGCGAAACGTATCTGCCGAAGCCGTCCGGCGAACTCCTCGTCGCAGGCGACCACGCCGGCCAGGACGTCGCCGTGGCCGCCGAGGTACTTGGTGGCGCTGTGCAGCACCAGTCGCGCGCCCTGTTCGGCGGGGCGCTGCAGGACGGGCGTGGCGAAGGTGTTGTCGGCGAGCAGCGGTACCGAGCCGCAGGCGTGGGCGACGGCCCGCAGGTCGACCTCGGCGAGGGTGGGATTGGCCGGCGACTCGACCATCACGAGACCGGTGTCGGGGCGCAGCGCGTCGGTGATGCCGGCCGGGTCGGTCCAGGTCACCTCCGTGCCGAGGAGCCCGGCGGTCAGCAGGTGGTCGCTGCACCCGTACAGGGGCCGCACGGCGACCACGTGGCGCAGGCCCATGGCCGAGCGGGCGAGCAGGACCGCGCTGAGCGCCGCCATCCCGCTGGCGAAGGCGACGGCGGACTCGGTGCCCTCCAGCCTGGCGAGGGCGGTCTCGAAGCGGGCGACGGTCGGATTGCCGAGGCGGCCGTAGATCGGCGGCCCGGCCGGGTCGGCGCCGTCGGTGGCGAAGGCGTCGATGCGGGCGGCCTCCCCGCGGCTGTCGTAGGAGGGGTAGGTGGTGGACAGGTCGATGGGCGGGGCGTGCAGGCCCTGGCGGGCGAGGTCGTCGCGCCCGGCGTGCACGGCTTCGGTGGCCAGTGCTCTCGATGCGGTGCGTACGGCGTCGTAGGCACCCGTGCTCGCTGTGTCCATGGGCGGAAGAGTGAACAGTGAACGGTTCACCGGAATCGAACACCGTGCTACGTTCGGCCAATGGCCGAATCTGTCGTACTGGATCCGGTGGACCTCCATCTGTTGCGGCTGCTGCAGAACGACGCCCGGACCACCTACCGCGACCTCGCCGCGCAGGTGGGCGTTGCGCCGTCGACCTGTCTGGACCGGGTGACGAGGCTGCGCCGCTCGGGCGTGATCCTCGGCCATCAGCTCCGGCTCGATCCGGCGAAGCTGGGGCGGGGCCTGGAAGCCTTGCTGTCGGTGCAGGTCAGGCCGCATCGCCGGGAGTTGGTGGGGCCCTTCGTGGAACGCATCCGCGCGCTGCCGGAGTCGCGGACCGTGTTCCATCTGACCGGACCGGACGACTACCTGGTGCATGTGGCCGTGGCGGACATGGCCGATCTTCAGCGGCTGGTGCTGGACGAGTTCACCGCACGGAAGGAAGTGGCCCGGGTGGAGACCCGGTTGATCTTCCAGCAGTGGGACTGCGGACCGATGCTGCCTCCGGCCACGCCCTGAGCTGAATCAGGGATACGTGGGTGACGCAGGCATACTCCCCGTACGAGGATGGGCGCCATGTCTGAGATCCAGAGCCTGCTGCCCCGCCAGGTCGCCGACGCCTACGTGGACGACCTCATCGCCCTCGACCCCGTCACCGGTACCTACCTCGGTGTGAAGGAGAGTTCGAGCAGGCTGCCCGACTACTCCCCGCGGGGCCAGGAGGCTCTCGCGGAGCTGGCGCGGAGCACCCTCGCCCGGCTCGAGGAGGCGGAGCGGCTGCCCGGCGCGGACAGTGACGTCGAGCGTCGCTGCGGCCGGCTGCTGCGGGAGCGGCTGACCGCCGAGCTGGCCGTGCACGAGGCCGACGAGCACCTGCGCGCGGTCGGCAACATGAGCACGCCCGGCCACTCCGTGCGGGACATCTTCACGGTGACACCGGCGCAGACCGAGGAGGACTGGGCGGCGATCGCCGAGCGGCTGCGCGCGGTGCCGGCCGCGCTCGCGGGCTACCGGGAGTCCCTGGCGCTCGGTCTGGAGCGCAAGCTGTACGCGGCGCCGCGGCCGACCGCCACCTTCGTCGAGCAGCTCACCGAGTGGTCGGACACCGACGGCAAGGGCCGCGGCTGGTACGAGGACTTCGCCGCCGCCGGCCCGGAGACGCTGCGGGCCGAGCTGGACGAGGCGGCCCGCACGGCGACCGCCGCCGTGGTGGAGCTGCGCGACTGGATGCGGGACGTGTACGCGCCGGCCGTCGAGGGCGCCCCGAACACGGTGGGCCGCGAGCGGTACGCCCGCTGGGCCCGCTACTTCAACGGCACCGACCTCGATCTGGACGAGGCGTACGCGTACGGCTGGTCGGAGTTCCACCGCATCCTCGGCGAGATGAAGCGGGAGGCGGAGAAGATCCTGCCGGGTGCGGAGACGCCGTGGGTGGCGCTCGCCCACCTGGACGAGCACGGGCGGCACATCGAGGGTGTCGAGGAGGTCCGGGAGTGGCTGCAGGGTCTGATGGACCGGGCCATCGCCGACCTGGACGGCACGCACTTCGAACTCGCCGAGCGGGTAAGGCGGGTGGAGTCGCGCATCGCGCCGCCCGGCGGTGCCGCCGCCCCGTACTACACGGCCCCTTCCGAGGACTTCTCGCGTCCCGGCCGGACCTGGCTGCCGACCATGGGGCTGACCCGGTTCCCGGTGTACGACCTGGTGTCCACCTGGTACCACGAGGGCGTGCCCGGGCATCATCTGCAGCTCGCGCAGTGGGCGCACGTGGCCGAGAACCTCTCGCGCTACCAGGCCACGGTCGGCGGGGTCAGCGCCAACGCGGAGGGCTGGGCGCTGTACGCGGAGCGTCTGATGGACGAGCTGGGCTACCTCACGGACCCCGAGGAGCGGCTCGGCTACCTGGACGCGCAGATGATGCGGGCCGCCCGGGTGATCGTCGACATCGGCATGCACCTGGAGCTGGAGATCCCGGCGGACTCGCCGTTCCGTCCCGGTGAGCGCTGGACGCCGGAGCTGGCGCAGGAGTTCTTCGGCTCGCACAGCAGCCGTCCCGCGGACTTCGTGGAGAGCGAGCTGACCCGGTACCTGACGATTCCGGGCCAGGCGATCGGCTACAAGCTCGGTGAGCGGGCCTGGCTGCTGGGCCGCGAGAACGCCCGCGAGCGGCACGGCGACGCGTTCGACCTGAAGGCCTGGCACATGGCGGCCCTCTCGCAGGGCTCGCTGGGCCTGGACGACCTGGTGGACGAGCTGTCCCGGCTCTGACCCCTTCGGGGTGTCAACGCCGGAAGCCGCCCTCGGAGTTGACGACCTCACCGGTGATCCAGCCCGCCTCGTCGGTGGCCAGCCACGCGACGAGCCGGGCCGGGTCGTCGGGCCGGCCCCAGCGTCCGGCCGGGAACCGGGCGGCGACGGCCGCGTGCGCCTCGCCGGTGGCGTAACCGGTGTCGACGGGGCCGGGGTTGACGGTGTTCACGGTGATGCCGTGCTCGGCGAGGGCGGTCGACAGGGAGCGGGTGATCGAGGCGAGGGCGCCCTTCTGCAGGGCGTAGGCGATCTCGCCGGGCATGCCGCCCGCGATGTCCTGTCCGGAGGTCATCATCACGACGCGCCCGCCGGGGGTGCCCCGCGGGAGCCGGGCGCGCGAGCGGGCGTAGGCCTGGACGAGCAGCAGGACCGAGCGGGTGTCCACCGCCCAGTGGGCGTCCAGCATCGCGGCGTCGATCTCGTCCAGGGTGCCGTCGGATCCGCTCATGGCGTGGTTGGCGACGAGGATGTCGAGCCGGCCGAACTCGCTTGTGACGGCGTCGACCAGCCGGGCCGGTGCCGCCGGGTCGGCCAGATCACCGGGTCCGGAGGTGACCCGGGCCCCGGGGTCGCCGAGCGCCTCGCGCACGGAGCCGGCGACGGCCTCGGGGTCATCGGCACCCCAGGGCATCGCGGCGTCGTGCGGCACATGGTGATGCAGGTGGACACTCGCCCCGTACGCGGCGAGCCGCCGGGCGACGGCGTGGCCGATGCCGGCGCGTCGGCCGGCGCCGGTGACCAGGGCGACGCGGCCGCGCAGGGGCAGCGGTTCGCGCAGCAACCCACCGGGGGTGGGGTCGGCAGGTTCAGGCATGGACGGTCACGCTACGCAGTCTGCCGTGGGGGACGCGAGCCGATAAGAGCGGGGAGCCTCTCCCAGGGGCCCACCCACCCGTATCGCCGCCGCGCCCGAACTCGGCCATGTGGCCTCCCCCGGTGGCGGGGACGGCGCGATGTCGGCTTGCTGGTCCCGGGGCCGATGCGAAGGAGGCGGGCCGGGGATGCAGGGAAAGGGTCCGGGGCAGCAGGCGCTGGAGACCCCGCGTGCCGCCGGGCTGGCCGGAGTCGTGTTCGCGCTGTTGCTGGCGGCGACGATCATCCTGATCCGGCTCGGGTTCCCCGAGGGCGCCGAGGCGGTCACCGCTCCTGGCTTCACGGGCTCCTCCCGGCGCCGCGCGGTGCAGACGGCCCTCGAGCTGGTGCCGTTCGCCGGCATCTTCTTCCTGTGGTTCGTCGGCGCCGTACGGGAGCACGTGGGCGCGGTCGAGGACAAGTTCCTCGCCACCGTCTTCCTCGGCAGCGGGCTGGTCTTCACCGCCACGTTGTTCGGCGCCGCCGCGGCTGCCGGAGCCGTCCTGGCCCTCGCGCACCCCTCCGGCGGCAGTCCCGGAGTGCCCACCTGGGACTTCGGCCGCAACTTCGCGTACACGCTGCTGACGGGGTACGCCATGCGGATGGCGGCCGTCTTCGTGTGCTCCCTGTCGGTGATCGGACACCGCCTCGGCGTCCTGCCGCGCTGGCTCTCGGCGCTGGGCTTGCTGACCGCCCTGATCCTGCTCTTCGTCTCCTCGAAGGTGCCCTGGGTGGAACTGGTGTTCCCCGCCTGGGCACTGGTGATCAGCGTCTACATCATCGGGGCGAGCGCCCGCCGAAGGCCCCGTACCGCCGTGTCCGCGTGACCCGGCCCGGCGGCGGCTCCCCACCCGGCCGGTCGCTCACCCGAACGGCTCGCCCCAGCGGGCGAGGCCTCCGGCCGGGCTCCCATGCTGGCGAGCGGGACATGACCGCCGTCCGGAGAGCCCGCGCGCGACGCGGTGGTGCGCACCGGACCTGGCCACCGGAAGGGCGGAGCGTCGATGAGGCTTGTCGTCGATCTCAACAAGTGTCAGGGGTACGCCCAGTGCGCGTTCCTCGCGCCCGATGTCTTCGCCATGCACGGCGAGGAGTCGCTGATCTACGACCCGCGGCCGGACGAGGAGCAGCGCGAGCGGCTGGCGCGTGCCGTCGCCGCCTGCCCGGTGCAGGCGATCACGGCCGACGGTCTGGACGGTACGGGTGAGCACGCCTCGTCCGGCCGGGAGGCGTCCGATGGCCGCTGACTACATGGAGTGGCTCAGGCACGAGGGCCGGATCGTGATCGTGGGCGCCTCGCTGGCCGGCTTGCGGGCGGCCGAGACGCTGCGCGCCGAGGGCTTCGGCGGGGAACTCACCCTGATCGGCGACGAACCGTACGAGCCCTACGACCGGCCGCCGCTGTCCAAGGGTGTCCTGCTGGGCATGGCGTCGCCGCGCCACACCGATCTGCCGCACCGCGGGGAGATCGACGCGAAGTGGCGGCTCGGCGTCCCGGCGGCCGGTCTCGACCTGTCGGCGAAGCGGGTGCGGCTGGCCGACGGGGACGAGGTGGAGTACGACCGGCTGCTCATCGCGACCGGTGTCCGGGCCCGGCCCTGGCTCAAGGAGGAGGAGGGCCGGCTGGACGGCGTCTGCCTGCTGCGGACACGGGACGACGCGGTCGATCTGTACCAGCGGCTGAAGGCGGGGCCGCGCCGCGTGTTCGTCATCGGTGCGGGGTTCGCCGGTTCGGAGGTCGCCTCGGCCTGCCGGGAGATGGGCATCTCCGTCACCGTGGCGGAGCGCGCGGGTGCGCCGCTGGTGGGAGCGCTCGGCGGAGTGATCGGCGCGGTCGCCGCCGATCTGCAGACCGAGAACGGCGTGGATCTGCGTACCCGGGTCACCGTGACCTCGCTGGAGGGCGACTCGGTCGGCAGGGTGCGGGCCGTGCACCTGTCCGACGAGAGTGTCGTCGAGGCGGACGTCGTGGTGGTCTCGCTGGGTTCGCTGCGGAACACGGACTGGCTGGCCGGGTCGGGGCTGGGCGCCGGGCCCCGGGGCATCGCCTGTGACGCGGGCTGCCGGGCCTTCGACTTCCGGGGCATCGTCACGGACGACGTCTTCGTCGCGGGGGACGTCGCGCGCTCCCCGCACGCGCTGTTCGGCTACCAGTTCCTCTCGCTCGAGCACTGGGGCAACGCCGTCGCGCAGGCGGAGACGGCCGCGCACAACATGATCTGCCACGGGGCCGACCGACGGCCGCACCTGTGGATGCCCGCCTTCTGGTCCTCGATGTTCGGCGTGAACATCAAGTCGGTCGGCGTGCCGCCCATGGCCGATCAGTTCATGGTCACACAGGGTTCGCTGGCCGAGCGCCGGTTCGTCGGCGTGTACGGCTACCAGGGCCGCGTCATCGCCGCCGTGAGCTTCGACAACACCCGGTGGCTGGAGTTCTACGCGCGGCAGATCGAGCGGGGCGCGCCGTTCCCGGTGGAGTTCCCGACGATGGACCGGCGGCCCGAGGGCCGGCAGCCGGTGGCGGCCGACTTCCCCGACCCGTCGCTGCCCACCCACGGCCCCACCGTGACCCTCAGCGGCTACTCACCGGCCGACCAGCAGCTGGTCTTCCACCCCGCCCGCCACTGACCGCCGCCCGGCCCGACGTCCAAGGACCCGTCATGACTGAAGCCTCGCTGGTGAGCCGGATCACCGACTTCGCGAACCGCGCCAACCCGTATCCGCTGTACGAGGAGTTGCGCAGGACCCCGGTGCTGCACGAGGAGGAGGGCGGTCCCTACCTCCTCAGCTCGTACTACGACATCAAGGCCCTGCTCCACGATCCGCGGATCAGCTCCGACGCCGCCAACGTGGCCGCCTCCGGACGCGACGCGCTGAACGAGGCGCAGGAGACGGGAGGACTGCCGCCGTCCTTCCTCCGCCTGGACCCGCCCGAGCACGACCGGCTGCGGCGCATCGCCAACAGCGGCTTCGGGCCGCCCCACCGGCCGCGCCGGGTGGAGAACCTGCGGGGCGACATGGCGGCGACCGTCACCCACCTGATCGACGGTTTCGGAGACGCACGGCAGATCGACCTGGTCGACCAGTTCGCCTATCCCTTCCCGGTGACGGTGATCTGCCGGCTGCTCGGGGTGCCCCGGGAGGACGAGCCGAAGTTCCGCGGCTGGGTCGATCCGCTGGTCGCGAGCCTCGACCCGGGGACCCGGCAGGGCGCGGACGACGAGTTCGTGAAGACCCTGCAGGAGTCGCGGATGGCGCTCGGCATGTATCTGGCCGGGCTGGCCGAGCAGCGCACCAAGGAACCGCAGGACGACCTGCTCTCCGACCTCGTGAACAGCGAGGGCCCGGCCGGCTCCATGACGATGATGGAGGTGCTCAGCACCGCGGTGCTGCTGCTGATCGCCGGTCACGAGACGACGGTCAATCTCATCACCAACGGGATGCTCACCCTGCTGCGCCACCCGGACGTCCTGCGGCGGCTGCGGGAGGATCCCCGGCTGTCGGTCAACCTCGTGGAGGAGCTGCTGCGGTACGAGCCGCCGGTGCAGATCGTGCCGCAGCGCACCTGCATCACCGACATCGAGGTGCGCGGGGTCACCATCCCCAAGGGCTCGCGCATCTGGCTCATGATCGCGGCCGGCAACCGGGACCCGGAGCGCTTCAAGGACCCCGAACGGTTCGACCCGGACCGCGAGGACATCCAGCACCTCGGCTTCGGCAGCGGCATCCACAGCTGCTTCGGCGCTCCGCTGGCCCGGCTGGAGACGCAGATCGCCCTGTCCGAGCTGGCCCGCCGGCTGGAGAACCCGCGCCTGGTCGAGGACCCGCCGCCGTACCGGCCGAACGCCGTGCTGCGCGGCCCCCGCCATCTGAACGTCGCCTTCGACAACCTGAGCTGACCGCTCCCGGGGTCAGTGCGCGAGCCGTCTGAGCTGGACGAGCCCCACCCAGGTCTCGGGTCCCGGCTGGGCGTACGCGGCACGCACCGCGTACGGGCCCGGTTCCAGCGGGACCCGCAGGTGCTCCGCCCCCTGTGCCGCGCCGCCGGGCCAGGCCGAGTCGAACAGCACCACCGGTCCGGGCACGTTCCAGCGGATCTCGTCCTCCCACACGGCCGCGTCGAGCGCGGCGGGGAGCTGGGCCAGCAGCTCGTGCTCGGAGCCGGCGGCGAACCAGCGCACGAAGGCGCCCCGGTCGGGCAGGTAGGAGGTGGAGGCGGGTTCGTCACCGAAGACGAGGGCCACGCTGTCGCCGACCGGGAGCAGGCCCACGTAGCCGTCGACCTCGCACGCGCGGTCGTAGTCCGTGGCGAGTTCCTCGCTGTCGGCGCCCGCCCAGAAGGGCAGCACCGTCTCCGGTACGGCTATCAGCGGGCCGCCGCCCGACTCCACCCACTCCAGCGCGCCTGGATCCGCGTATCGAGCCATGGGCAGAACCTACACGGACGGAAGTCAGCAGCCGCACTCTCCCGCCACGGGGGCCGTCAACGGGTCCGCGTCCCGGCGTGCCGGGCCCTCCCAGGTCTCGTACGCGAAGCCCTCGCGCGCCCAGTACTCGAAGCCGCCGAGCATCTCCTTGACCTGGTAGCCGAGTTCGGCCAGGGCGAGAGCGGCGCGGGTGGCGCCGTTGCAGCCGGGGCCCCAGCAGTACGTCACCACGGGGACGGACTTGTCGAGGAGCCGCTCGGCCTGCTCGGGGACGAGTGCGGTCGGCAGGTGGACGGCGCCCGGGACGTGCCCCTGATCCCAGGACTCGGTGGAGCGGGAGTCGACCACGACGAAGCCGGGGTCACCGCCGGCCGCGAGCGCGGCGGCCACGTCGGAGACGTCGGCGTGGAAGGCGAGACTCGCGCGGAAGTGGGCGGCGGCCTCGGCTGGGGTGGCCGGGGCCACGCGCAGGACGGGGTTCACGGAGGTCTCAGTGATCATGCTGAAAATCTATGGCCCACGACCGGCTCCCTGAAGTGATGATCCACGGGGCTGTCCTTGCCCGGCCGGGGATTCCCCTGCTATCCATCCTGGATGACCGCGTATTCCCCGGACGCCACCGACTGGCGCATTCTCGACGTCCTCCAGCGGAACGGGCGGGCGAGCTACGCCGACCTGGCGCGTGAGGTCTCCATGTCGCCGAGCGCCGTCACCGAACGGGTCCGGCGGCTGGAGGAGGCCGGCGTGATCCAGGGGTACGCGGCGGTCGTCGACCCCGAACGGCTCGGCCTGGCGATCATGGCGTTCGTGCGGCTGCGGTACCCGAACGGCAACTACAAGCCGTTCCACGACCTGGTGGCCTCGACGCCCGAGATCCTGGAGGCGCACCACGTGACGGGCGACGACTGTTTCGTCATCAAGGTCGCCGCACGCTCCATGTCCCATCTGGAGGAGGTCTCGGGAAGGATCGGCACGCTGGGTTCGGTGACGACGAGCGTGGTGTACTCCTCACCGCTCCCCCGCCGCCCCCTCGGCCGCTGACCTCGTCACACGCCCCGCTGTCGCAGCGACGACCCCGCTCTGCCCTTCACGACCTCCAGCTGGGCGTGGATCCGGCGGCGCAGGTCGGGGACGTGGCTGACGATGCCGACGCTGCGGTCGCGTTCACGCAGGGAGTCGAGGACGTCCAGGACCTCGTCCAGGGTCTGGTCGTCGAGGCTGCCGAAGCCCTCGTCGATGAAGAGGGTGTCCAGGCGGACGCCTCCGGCCTCGTCGGTGACGACGTCGGCGAGGCCGAGGGCGAGGGCGAGGGAGGCGAAGAAGGTCTCGCCGCCGGACAGCGTGGCCGTGTCCCGCTCGCGTCCGGTCCAGGCGTCCACGACATGCAGCCCGAGTCCGCTGCGGCCGCGGCCGGTGCGGTCGTCGGAGTGGACGAGGGTGTAACGGCCCGACGACATGCGCTGCAGCCGCACGGTCGCGGCGGCGGCGACCTGCTCCAGGCGCGCCGCCAGCACGTACGACTCCAGGCGCATCCTGCGCTCGTTGTCGGCGGAGGTGCCCGCTGTCAGGGCGGCCAGACGGGCCACCCGGTCGTACTCCTCGCGCAGCGGGCCGAGGCGGCGCACGCCCTCGGTGGCGCGGGCCGAGAGCCGGTCCAGTTCGGTGCGGCAGCGGGCCGCCGCGTCGCGTGCGGAGGCGGCGTCGCGCAGCCGCCGTTCGGCCTCGGCTGCCGTCCGCTCCGCCGCGCCGGGGTCGACGGGCGGCTGCTGGGCGGCGGCCGCGGTGTCGGCCTCGGCGAGTACGGCGCGCACGGCCGCCTCCTCCGACTGCCAGGCGTCCAGACGGTGTTGCAGCTCGCGGTGGGCGGCGTCGTCCAGCAGGGCGGCGGCCGCGGCCTGCGGGGTGTCGAAGCCGGCGCGGTAGGCGGCGTCGGCGAGACGGGCGTCGGCGTCCTTGAGGCGCTGGGCGGCGTCCTCGGCGGCGCGTACCGCGTCGGCGGCGTCGGTGAGCAGCGCCGCCAGCCGCTCCAGCTGTGCGGCGCGGGCGGCCACGCTCGCCGCTGCTCCGCGCGCCTGTATCAACTCCTTTTCCAGCGCGGTCTGTTCGCGCTCCAGGGTCTCGCGCCGGGTGAGCCGGGAGGCGGTCCGTACGGCGGCCTGCTGGCGGTCGGCCAGGCGCCGCTCGCGCTCGTGCTCGGCGCGCCGCAGCTCCTCGTGGGCGGCGTGCAGGGCGGTGGCGGCACGGCGGGCGCGTACGTACTCCTGCTCCAGCTCGTCGGCCTCGGCGGCGAGCCGGCCGGTGGGGGTGTCACCGGCCTCGGCGGTGGCCGCGGCCAGGGCCTCGCGCACGACGCCCAGGCGCCGCTCGTCCTCGGTGTGCTGCTCGCCGGCCCGCTGGTGGGCGGCGAGGGCGCGCTCCTCGGCCTCGCGGTCGACGTGCCCGGCGACCTTGCGGGCCGGCGCGGGGTGTTCGGTGGCGCCGCAGACGGCGCAGGGCTCGCCGTCGGTGAGGTGCGCGGCCAGCTCGGCGGCGATGCCGTTCAGGCGCTGTTCCTTGAGGTCCAGCCAGTGGGCGCGGGCGTCCAGGGCGTGCTGCGCCGAGGCGAGGGCCCGGCGCTGCGCCGCCTCCAGGTCCGCGGCCAGCTCGTCCCGGGTCCGTGCCGCGTCGAGGCGCCGCCGTGCGGGTTCTCGCTGGACGGCGAGCTGTTCGGCGCGGCTGGCCGCCTCCTGGGCGGAGTCGATGCGGGACTGCAGGGCCGCGCGCACGCCGTCCCACTCGGCGAGCCAGACGTCGGCCTCGCGCAGGACCTCCTCGTCGGCGCGTTCCTGCCGGTCCAGACCGGCCCGTTCGTCGGTCAGTCCGGCGAGCCGCCCTTCCGCGCGCCGGGCCGACTCCAGCCCGCCCAGTTCCTCGGCGGCGCGGCGGGCGGCGGCGGCGAGGCCCGTGGGACCGGCGTCGGCGTGGGCGTCTGGGAGCGTCCCGCGCACGCGTGCCTCGGCCGCGGCGGCCGCGCGGTGTTCGGCCTCGGCGGCCTCCCGCAGCTCCAGCGCGGGCGCCACTGCCTCCGCCTTGCGTGCGCGTGCCATGCGCTCCTGCGCCTCGCGGTGGGCGTCGGCCCGCTCCCGCAGCAGCTCGGCCCGCCGCCGCGCCTCGGCGAACCGGCTCTGCAGCCGGGCGAGTTCGCGTGCGTCGTCCAGGGCGCGCCGGGCCGCGGCGTGGCCGGACTCGGCAGCGGTGAGCCGGCAGTGGGCGACGGTGAGTCGCTCCCGGGCGGTGCCTCGGGCCACGGCGGCGGCGCCGAGGACGGCATCGGCCAGGCCGGGCTCGCCGGGGCCCAGCTCGGGCAGCTCCATGGCGTCGCCCGCCTCCTGCTGCATGCGGTGCGCGTCGGCAAGGAGCGCGGCGTCGCCCTCCCGTACCCGGGCCTCGGTCGCGCGCCGGCGTTCGGCGAGCCGCTTCTCCACGTCGGCGAAGCGCTGGGTGTCGAAGAGACGGCCCAGGAGGCGGCCGCGGGCCTCGGCGTCGGCGCGCAGGAAGCGGGCGAAGTCGCCCTGGGGCAGCAGGACGACCTGGCAGAACTGCTCGCGGCTCATGCCGAGGAGCCGGGTGATCTCCTCGCCTGTCTCCTGGTGGGAGCGGCTGAGGTCCTTCCAGGCGCGGGTGTGGGCGTCGTACTCGCGCAGCCAGGTCTGGGCCTTGTCGACCGTCATGCCCTTGCCGCGCAGCTTGCGCCGCTCCCACGGCGGCTGCCGGGTGATCTCCAACCGCCGTCCGGCCACGGTGAGTTCGAGGCGGATCTCGGTGCGGGTGCCGGGTTCGGCGTGGTCGCTGCGCAGGTTCATGCCCTGGCCGCTCTGCCGGGCGCCGGGCACGGAGCCGTAGAGCGCGTAGCAGACAGCGTCCAGGACGGAGGTCTTGCCCGCGCCGGTGGGGCCGTGCAGCAGGAAGAGCCCGGCGGCGGACAGCGCGTCGAAGTCGACGCTGCGGGAGCCGCCGAAAGGCCCGAACGCGGTGATGTCGAGCCGGTGCAGCCTCACCGGGCCACCTCCCGTACGGCGTCGTCGGCGCGCACGGCGTCGAAGGCGTCGCGCAGCACGGCCGCCTCCTGTTCGTCGGGCCCGGCGCCGCGCACATGGGCCACGAAGTCCTGGGCGATCTGCTGGTCGCTGCGCCCGGCGAGCCGGCGGGCGTAGGACACAGCCGGGTCGTCGGGGGCCCGCTCCGGGGCGAAGACCAGGCTGAGGGTGTGCGGGAAGCGCTCGGTGAGCCGGGCCATGGGGTCGGCCGGGCGGACCGGGTCGGTGAGGGTGGCCTCGACCCAGGCGTCCTCGTGGCGGGACAGCGCGGGGTCGGCGAGCAGGTCCTCCAGGGTGCCCCGGACGCGGGCCAGCGGGCGCGGCACCGGGCAGTCGACGCGCTCCGCGGTGACCGAGCCGTCGGCGGCCAGGTCGACCAGCCAGACACTCTTGCGGTGGTCGGCCTCGGAGAAGGAGTAGGCGAGCGGGGAGCCCGAGTAGCGCACGCGCTCGGTGATGGTCTGGCAGCCGTGCAGATGCCCGAGCGCCGCGTAGTCGACACCGTCGAAGACCCCGGCCGGTACGGCGGCGACCCCGCCGACCGTGATGTCCCGTTCGCTGTCGCTCGCCTCGCCGCCGGTGACGAAGGCGTGGGCGAGGACGACGGAACGGGTGCCCGGCGCCCGTGTGGCGAGGTCGGCGCGGACGCGGTCCATGGCGGCGGCGAGCACGGCCTCGTGACCGGCCCTCTCCACCGCGAACTCGTCCTTCACCAGCGCCGGTTCGAGGTACGGAAGCCCGTAGAAGGCCACGTCTCCGTGGGCGTCCCGCAGCACGACCGGGCGGCCGGCGGCGGCCGGCTCGGTGCGCAGATGGATGCCCGCCCGGTCGATGAGTCCGGCGCCGACGCCGAGCCGGCGGGCCGAGTCGTGGTTGCCGGAGATCATCACCGTGGGCACGCCCAGGTCCGCCAGGCGGTGCAGGGCGTCGTCGAAGAGCTCGACCGCGGCGAGCGGCGGCACCGCGCGGTCGTACACGTCCCCGGACACGACCACCGCGTCGACCGCGTGCTCGCGCACGGTGGTGACGAGGTGACCGATGAACTCGGCCTGGGCCCCGAGCATGTTCACCCGGTGGAAGGCCCGGCCGAGGTGCCAGTCGGACGTGTGCAGGAGTCTCATGATCCCCGAGACTAACGGCCGGGTCCGACATCACGGGCGGTTGCTCCCGTATCAGACCGTCACGACCCGCCCCACATGCGCCCGTTATGCCTGGTTCGAGGCGAATGGTGCTCCGCGAGTGACGCGAACCTCACGTGTGAACCTCACGCGTCCCCGTAGGCCTCTCCGCCCAGTTCGAACCCGGCCGTGCCCGCCGTCACATCGGCGAGCCAGGCGCGGAAGGCGTCCACGTCGGCGTCCGGCAGCCCGATCTCGATCGTGACGGCCTCGCCGTAGCGGACGTCCCGGACCTCGCGGCCGGTGGACCGCAGGTCGTTCTCCACCTTGCCCGCGCGCTGGTGGTCGACGGTCACCGTGGCCAGCCGGAAGCGGCGCCGGGTGAGGGTGCCCAGGGCGTCCAGGGCCTCGCCGACCGCTCCGCCGTAGGCCCGGATGAGCCCGCCGGCCCCGAGCTTGACGCCGCCGTAGTAGCGGGTGACGACGGCGACCACGTACCGCATCTCGCGGCGCAGCAGCATCTGGAGCATGGGCACGCCTGCGGTGCCGCCCGGTTCGCCGTCGTCGCTGGCCCGCTGGACGGACGCGTCGGCACCGATGACGTACGCCCAGCAGTTGTGCGTGGCGTCCGCGTGCTCCTTGCGGACGGCCGCGATGAACTCCTGGGCCTCCTGCTCGCTGGCCGCCGGGGCGAGGGCGCACAGGAAACGGGAGCGGTTGATCTCGGTCTCGTGCACGCCCTCGCGGGCGACCGTGCGGTACTCGTCCTGCATCCCGCCAGCCTATGCGAGCGCCGGGTCGCCGCTGATCACGGTCTCGGGGCACTCGGCCGGCGTGCGGGCGGGAGAGGTGACGCCGCCCACCCCCCTTTCTACTTCCGTCGGCTCTACTTCCGTCGGCCGCCTTCCCCTTTCTCCTTCTTTCCGCGGGGCACGGTGAACGACGTCAGCAGGGCCGTTCCGGGCGCGAGGGCCGGCCAGCCGGTGCCGCGCCAGGCGAGCACGGCGAGCGCGCAGGTCGGGAACTTCACGCGCACCCTGTCCAGCGTGTCCTCCAGACCGTCGCCGGCCAGTTCCAGGACCAGCTCCTCGAGCCCCGGGTTGTGCCCGACCAGCAGCAGCGTCTCCACTTCCCGCGGCACTTCGTGCACCGCCTCGAGCAGGTCCGGCACGTCGGCCGCGTACAGCCTCCGGTCGTAGCGCACCGTAGGCGGCGTGCCCCACTGCGCGGAGGCCAGCTCCCAGGTGCGGCGGGCACGTGCGGCGGTGGAACAGAGGGCGAGGTCGGGCAGGAAGTCGGCCTCGGCCATGACGCGCCCGGCGGCCGGGGCGTCCCGCAGGCCGCGCGGCGCGAGCGGACGGCGGTGGTCCTCGACACCCTCGGGCCAGGCGGACTTGGCGTGCCGCAGCACGACCAGCCGGCGCAGCGGGCCCGCGCCCGCCCGCTCGATCACGCGAAGCTCCCGAGGTCACGGGCGAGGTCGAGGGCGAGCAGGCGGTCCGCGTAGACGTACGTCTCGAACCGGGCCCCGTCGGGCACCTCCGGCGCGCTCTCCACGTCCCGCAGCACGCCCAGCACTCCGGGCAGGTCGAGATCGTCCTCCCAGGCGGTCCGCAACCGCGCCCGCACCTCGTCGGGCACCGGCCGCGACGGCTGCCGTGCCCACCCGGCGACGGCGCGCCGCCAGCGGGCGAGGGTCCGCGCGGCCTCGTCGAGCCCTCCGCGGTCCAGCCGTACCGGCGTGCTCCGCGGAACGGAGAGCAGACACAGGCGCAGGGCGGCGGGGTCGGAGAGGAGGGCCTGCAGGTCGAGCGGGGACGAGCCGTCCGGCGCGGCCGGTACGGCGGGGTCGCCGCGTACGGCGTCCGCCGCCCCGGCCGCCGCGCCCCGCACACCACCCTCCGCACCCGCCGCGCCCGGCTCGCCGGGCCCGGCCGCCCCCGCCCAGGCAGCCGGCGCCACGGCCAGCAGGGGACCCTCGCCCGGCGGGGCCCCGGTGCCTTCTCCCACCACATGGATCACCTGCGCCTCCCCCAGGCCCGACGCGAGGTCGCGGCCGTCCTCGAAGGGGCGGACCGCCAGGGTCGTCGCGGCCGTGCGGAGTTCGGCGTGCCGGCGGGGTGCGGTGAGGATGGTCCAGACGGGGGTGCCGCCGAGCTCCAGGGCGCGGACCAGGACGTCCGCGGTGAGGAGTACCCGCAGGGCGGTCAGATCGAGGCCCGAGGCATAGGCCTCGATCCGGGTCAGGCCGCGCCGGGCGGGCGCGGCGGCGACGGGCTCACCGGTTCGGGCGTCGAGGATGCGCAGCACGGCCCGAGCGTAGGCGTGCGGGCGGCCGTACGCAGGCACCTTGCGCCGATTCCGGTCGCCGTGGCGGGGCACCGGGGGGAATCAGCACGTGGCGGGCACGGTTGCCCGGACGACGGTTTTCCACGCAGCCCGAGGAGGCGGCCGTGTACGGCGACGAAGCGACGATCCGCAGGATCCTGACCGAACTGGGTGACACCTGGGCCGTGGTCGGCCTGTCCTCGAACCGGCGCCGGGCCGCCTACGGGGTGGCGCAGGTGCTGCAGCGGTTCGGCAAGCGGATCGTGCCGGTGCACCCCAAGGCGGAGACGGTGCACGGGGAGCCGGGCTACGCGTCGCTGGCGGACATCCCCTTCGAGGTGGACGTGGTCGACGTCTTCGTCAACAGCGATCTCGCGGGCGCGGTGGCAGACGAGGCCGTGGCCAAGGGGGCGAAGGCCGTCTGGTTCCAGCTGGACGTCGTCGACACGGCCGCCTACCAGCGGGCCCGGGCGGCGGGTCTGGACATGGTGATGGACCGGTGCCCGGCGATCGAAATTCCCCTTCTGGGGTGACCTGTCTCACCTTCTTCTCACAATTCGCCGCTGAATATTGACATTCGCGTCGGGCGTTGACCTGTGGGAAGACTGAATTCAAGTCAGGCAAGATCCGAGGTCAAGACTTCACCAACACTCTTTTGTCGACGCAGAAAGCGTCCCTATTGTGTGGCGCTGTTGTCCGTTAAGACTGCGTTAAACGATCTGAGAGGCCACTTGAACATGGTGAAAGTCGACCATGCAGCGCCTACAACCACGAAAGGCCAGGGCGGTCTGCGCCGTGACGTCGGCCTGATCGGTCTGATGTGGGCCTCCGTGGGCTCCATCATCGGCTCCGGCTGGCTGTTCGGCGCCGAGAAGGCCGTCGTGGTGGCCGGCCCCGCGGCGATCATCTCGTGGGTGATCGGCGCGGTGGCCATCGTGCTGCTGGCCCTGGTGCACGCCGAACTCGGCGGCATGTTCCCGGTGGCCGGCGGTACGGCCCGCTACCCGCACTACGCCTTCGGCGGCCTGGCCGGCATGTCGTTCGGCTGGTTCTCCTGGCTCCAGGCGGCCACCGTGGCGCCGATCGAGGTCGAGGCCATGATCGGCTACGCCAAGCACTGGCACTTCGCCGACGGGCTGCAGCGCGCCAACGGCACGCTCACCACCAGCGGCATCATCGTCGCGGTCGTCCTCATGGCGGTCTTCGTCGCGGTCAACTTCCTCGGTGTCCGTGTCCTCGCGCACACCAACAGCGCGGCCACCTGGTGGAAGATCGCCGTCCCGCTCGCGGCGATCTTCGTCATCGCCATCGGCAACTTCCACCCGGGCAACTTCACCTCCGAGGGCTTCGCGCCGTTCGGTGCCAAGGGCGTTCTCGCCGCCATCAGCTCCAGCGGCATCATCTTCGCGCTGCTCGGCTTCGAGCAGGCGATCCAGCTGGCCGGGGAGAGCCGCAACCCCAAGCGTGACCTGCCCCGCGCGACCCTCGGTTCGGTCGCGATCGGCTCGGTGATCTACATCCTGCTCCAGGTCGTGTTCATCGTCGCGCTGCCGCACAGCTCCTTCGCGCACGGCTGGGCGAAGCTCGACTTCCCCGGCATCAGCGGCCCCTGGGCGGGTCTGGCCACGCTGGTGGGCCTCGGCTGGCTCGGCCTCGTCCTGTACGCCGACGCGATCATCTCCCCCGGCGGCACCGGCCTGATCTACACCACCGCCACCTCCCGCATCTCCTACGGCCTGGCCAAGAACGGCTACGCGCCCAAGGTGTTCGCCAAGACGGACTCGCG
The DNA here is from genome assembly GCF_056434305.1 of Streptomyces sp. NPDC044061. Classification (NCBI taxonomy): domain Bacteria; kingdom Bacillati; phylum Actinomycetota; class Actinomycetes; order Kitasatosporales; family Streptomycetaceae; genus Streptomyces; species Streptomyces sp. NPDC044061. The sequence goes on from NZ_JBWKFL010000009.1 coordinate 217,053, forward strand.
CGGTGTGCCGTGGTTCGGTCTCATCGTCTCGTTCGTGACCGGCGTGGTGTGCTTCCTGCCGTTCCCGAGCTGGCAGGAGCTGGTCAGCTTCATCACCTCGGCGAGCGTCCTGATGTACGCGGGCGCGCCGCTGGCCTACGGCGTCTTCGCCGACCGCCTGCCGCACCACGACCGCCCGTACCGGCTGCCCTTCGGCAAGATCGTCTCGCCGCTGTCGTTCGTGGTCGCCAACCTGATCATCTTCTGGTCCGGCTGGGACACCCTGTGGCGGCTCGGCTTCGCGATCCTGCTCGGCTACGTGCTGCTCGGCTCCTACGCCTGGTACGCGATCCGCAAGAACCTGCCCGACGCGCCCCGGCTGGACTTCAAGGCCGCGCAGTGGCTGCCCGGCTACCTCCTCGGCCTCGGTGTGATCTCCTACCTGAGCACCTTCGGCGGCGACGGCACCATCCCGCTGTACTGGGACATCCTGGTCGTGGCGGTGTTCTCGCTCGGCATCTACTACTGGGCCAAGGCCACCGCGTCGAAGCCCGAGGCGATCGAGCGCAGCATCGACGAGGTCGTGGTCACCGACGCTCCGGCGCACTGACCCAGCACCTCTCCCGGTGTCCCGTCAGCCACGGCAACTCCGCCGTGGCTGACGGGACACCGTCATAATGCGGGGGTGATCTCCCCTTCCCCCCACACCGACTCCCCGTCCGAGGAACGCCGTACGGTCGTCGTCGTGGGCGCCGGCCCCGCCGGGCTCACCGTCGGCAACCTCATGCGGGCGGCCTCCGTCGACTGCGTGGTCCTGGAGACCGAGAGCAGGCAGTTCGTCGAGACCCGGCCGAGGGCCGGCGTCATCGAGGAATGGGCGGTGCGCGCCCTGGAGCGGCGCGGCCTGGCCGGCAACCTGCTGGAGCGGGCCCAGGTGCACGACGCCTGCGAGTTCCGCTTCGACGGCGAGCGGTACCGGTTCTCCTACGGCGAGCTGACCGGCCGGCACCACTGGGTGTACCCCCAGCCCCTGCTGGTGACGGACCTGGTGCGGGAGTACGCCGACGTACGCGGCGGCGACATCCGCTTCGGCGTGCGCGACGTACGGCTGCACGACCTGGACTCGGACCGGCCCGCGGTGTCGTACCAGTGCCCCGAGACGGGTGAACGGCGGCTGCTGCGCTGTGACTTCGTCGCGGGCTGCGACGGGGCGCGCGGGGTGACGCGGGACGCGGTCGCGCCGGAGCGGACACGGATCGCGCGGCAGGACGACGGCATCGGCTGGCTGGCCCTGCTCGCCGAGGCCCCGCCCTCCTCGGACTGCGTGCTGTTCGGCGTCCATCCGCACGGTTTCGCCGGGCACATGGCCCGCAGCCCCGAGGTCACCCGCTACTACCTGCAGTGCCCGCCCGGCGACGACCCGGAGAACTGGCCGCACGAGCGGGTCTGGGCCGAGCTGCGCACCCGGCTCGGCGCGGCCGGAGCGCCGCCGCTCGCGGAAGGCCCGCTGATCGAGAAGCGGGTGCTGGACATGCATCACTACGTCGTCGAACCCCTCGTGCACGGGCGGCTGTTGCTGGCCGGCGACGCGGGCCATCTCACGGCGCCGATCGCGGCGAAGGGCATGAACCTCGCCCTGCACGACGCCTTCCTGCTCGGCGACGCGCTCGTCGCGTACGTCACCCGGGGCGACGACAGCGGCCTGGACGGCTACTCCGAGGCGTCCCTGCGGCGTGTGTGGGACTACCAGGAGTTCTCGCAGTGGCTGTCGGACATCTACCACGGCGTCGCCTCGGGCGATCCGTTCCGGGCGGGCACCACGCTGGCCCGGCTGCGCCGCCTGTTCACCTCGCCGGCGGCGGCGACGGCCTTCGCCGAGCAGTACCTGGGCGCGGCTTCCGCCTTCTGAGCCCCGAGGTGCCCGCCCTGCCGGAGGGGCTCAGCGCTCCGCTTCGGGAACCCGCTCGGCCAGGCGGTGGTCGGCCACCTTCAGCGCCTCGTCGACCAGGCGGCGCAGATGGCCGTCGCGCAGCGCGTAGACCACGCGGCGGCCCTCCTTGCGGGTCGTCACCAGACCCGCGAGGCGCAGCCGGGCCAGGTGCTGGCTGACGGCGGGGCGTGCGGCTCCGCACGCCTCGGTGAGGGTGGTGACGTCGGCCTCGCCCGTCGTCAGGGCGTGCAGCAGCGTGAGGCGGGTGCGGTCGCCGAGCAGGGCGAGGAGTTCGGCGGCGACCGCGAACTGCGCGTCGCCCGGGGTGCGCGGCTGCGCATGGTGCGCAGGTGACAGGTGCATGCGTGCGCTCATACGCACATAATGGCTTCATGGGCGCCGTCGCGTCCATTCCCGCACCGAAAGGGGATCCACGTGAGCGACCTGCACACGCACCACCCCGGCGACGAGCACGGGCACCGGCACGGCCCGGAACCCCACGGCCACGCCCACCCCTCCCCCGGGTGGCGCCACCGCCTCGCCCACCTGTTCACCCCGCACTCGCACGAGACCGCCGACAAGCTCGACCGCGCCCTGGAGTCCTCGGCGCGGGGCATGCGCGCGCTGTGGGTCTCGCTGGCCGTGCTCGGGGCGACCGCGCTGGTCCAGGCGGTGGTCGTCGTGGTCTCCGGTTCGGTGGCGCTGCTCGGGGACACCGTGCACAACGCGGCCGACGCGCTGACGGCCGTACCGCTGGGCATCGCCTTCGTGCTGGGCCGGCGTGCGGCGACCCGTCGGTTCACCTACGGCTACGGGCGCGCCGAGGATCTGGCGGGTCTCGTGATCGTGCTGACGATCGCCGCCTCCGCCGCGTTCGCGGCCTTGGTGGCCGTCGGGCGGCTGCTCGATCCGCGTCCGGTCGAGCACCTGCCGGCGGTGGCGGTGGCCGCGCTGGTCGGGTTCGTGGGCAACGAGTGGGTGGCCAGGTACCGGATCCGGGTGGGCCGGGAGATCGGCTCGGCCGCGCTGGTCGCCGACGGCCTGCACGCCCGGACGGACGGGTTCGCCTCGCTCGCCGTCCTGCTGGGCGCCGCGGGCGCGGCCCTGGGATGGCGGTTCGCCGACCCGGTCGTGGGTCTGGCGATCACCGCCGCGATCGCGCTGGTGCTGCGGGACGCGGCGCGGGAGGTGTTCCGGCGGGTGATGGACGCCGTCGACCCGGCACTGGTGGACCGGGCCGAGCGGGCGGTGCGTGGGGTGCCGGGGGTGCGTGCCGTGGGCGAGCTGCGACTGAGGTGGATCGGGCACCGGCTGCGGGCCGAGCTGGCGGTCGTGGTGGACGGCGAGGCGACGGTCCGCCGGGCGCACGCGATCGCCGTCGAGGCCGAACACGCCCTGCTGCACGCCGTTCCGGGGCTCACGGCCGCCCTGGTGCACGCGGACCCGGCACCGGTGCCCGGCGAGACAGACCCGCACCTGGCGCTGGCCCATCATCCGACGGCCTGAGCTCAGGCGACGCCGAGCCCTTCGAGCACCACCGCGCCGGGCAGCTCCGCGAGCGCCTTGCCCGGCACCAGCAGCTTGCCGCGCCTGCGCCCGCTGCCGATCAGGACGTAGGGCAGGTCGACCACGGCCGCGTCCACCAGCACCGGCCAGTCGGCGGGCAGCCCGATCGGGGTGATGCCGCCGTACTCCATGCCGGTCTCGCCGGTCGCCGTGTCCATCGCGGCGAACGAGGCCTTGCGCGCGCCGAGTTGGCGGCGCACCACGCCGTTGACGTCGACCCGGGTGGTGGAGAGCACCACGCATGCCGCGAGGGTGGTCTCGCCGCCCCGCTTGCCCGCGACCACCACACAGTTCGCGGACCGCTCCAGCAGATCGCGGCCGTAGTGCTCCACGAAGACGGCCGTGTCGGCCCAGCGCGGGTCGGTGTCGACGTGGACGATCCGGTCGGCGGGGACGCTGCCCCGCCAGTGGCGTACGGCGTCGGCGACGGGCGCGGTCAGCTCGTCCAGGCAGTCCGGGGCGGGGGTCGCGGTGTCGAAGTCTCCGATGGGTGCGCGCATGCCCGCACGCTAACAAGACCCGCCCGCCCGCCGTACCGGCGTCTCAGACCACGGGCGGCACGGAGACCGCCATCACCATCTCCATCGGCACGTCGCCGGTGTTGGCGTACACATGCGGGAGGTTGGCCTCGAAGGAGGCGCTCGCACCGGCCGGGACGCGGTAGTCCTCACCGTCCACGGTGAGCGTCAGCTCGCCCGCGGTGACGTGGACCAGCTCGACCGTGCCGCCGGGGTGCGGTTCGGAGGGGCTGCGGTCGCCCGGCATCAGCCGCCAGTCCCACATCTCCAGCGGCCCCGGGGCCTCCGTGCCGGCGAGCAGCCGGTTGTAGCTGCCGGCCTCGGTGTGCCACAGCCGCACGGCGCGCTCGGCAGGGACGATGCGGACCTTCGGACCCCGCTCGTAGTCGAGCAGCGTGGTCACGCTGACCCCGAGCGCGTCGCCGATCTTGACGACGGTGCCGATGCTCGGGTTGGTGCGGGCCTGCTCGATCTGGATGAGCATGCCGCGGCTGACACCGGCCCTGGCGGCGAGCACGTCCAGGGTGAAGCCGCGCACCGCACGCCAGTGTTTGACGTTGCGCGCCAGGGACTGGGTCAGGAGCTCGAGGTCCGACACATCACATCCAGAGGGTTCACTGTATTGAATGGCAACGTTTATGTGATTGGACTACGGTGTGGTGTACCCAGCCGTTCACCGCACTGTACTGCGAGGTGGCCCGTGACAGCATTCTTCGCGCTGACCACCAGTCTCCTGTGGGGGCTGGCCGACTTCGGCGGCGGGCTGCTCACGCGACGCACGCCCGCGCTGACGGTGGTGGTCGCCTCCCAGGCCGTCGCGGCGGTCGTGCTCGGCGCGATCGTGGTCGCGACCGGCGGCTGGAGCGAGGCGGGTCCGCGGTTGTGGTTCGCGGTCGCGGCCGGTCTGGCCGGCCCGGTGGCCGTCTTCTCGTTCTACAAGGCACTCGCGCTGGGCCCGATGGGCGTGGTCTCCCCGCTGGCCACGCTGAGTGTGGCCGTACCCGTCGGTGTGGGCCTGGTGCTCGGCGAGCGCCCGGGGGCCCTGCAGGTCGCGGGCATCGCGGTCGCCGTCACCGGCGTCGTCCTCGCGGGCGGCCCGCAACTGCGGGGCGCGCCCGTGCAGCGCCGGACGATCCTGCTCACCCTCGTCGCGGCGCTGGGCTTCGGCACGGTGTTCGCGCTGATCACGGAGGCCTCGACGAATGTCACCGGCCTGTTCCTGTCGCTGTTCGTCCAGCGCGTGACGAGCGTCGCGGCGGGCGGCGCGGCCCTGCACGCGTCCGTCCGGCGCGGCACCCCCGCCCTGCCCGAGGGCGGCCTCCCCCTGACCGCGCTGCCGGCGCTGGCCTTCGTCGGCCTCGCGGACGTGGCCGCCAACGGCACCTACGCGGTCGCCGCCCAGCACGGACCGGTCACCGTGGCGGCGGTGCTCGCCTCCCTCTACCCGGTGGTCACCGCACTGGCCGCACGCGGCTTCCTCAGCGAGCGACTGCGCGCCGTCCAGGCCGCTGGCGCGGGACTCGCCCTGCTGGGAACGCTGCTCCTGGCGACCGGCTGAGTCAGCCGTCGGCCTCGATGCGGGCCAGCTGCTCCACGGCCTCCTCGTCGAGATCGGCCAGCGCGCGCAACTGCTCCGGCGTGATCCCGTCCGGGAGCGGCACCGGCGCCGGGGTCCGCAGCGGCGGCTGCCAGCCGTCGTCGGGCGTCCAGCGGCGTACGACCCGGGCGGGTGCCCCCGCGACCACGGCATGGTCGGGCACGGTCCCGCGCACCACCGCGCCCGCCGCCACCACCACGTTCCGGCCGATCCGCGCCCCGGGGAGGATCACCGCACCGGTGCCGATCCAGCAGCCCGGGCCGATCTCCACCGGCTCCATGCGCGGCCACTGCCTGCCGATGGGCTCGTGCGGGTCGTCGTAGGAGTGGTTGGTGGAGGTCACGTAGACGTACGGCCCGAAGTAGCAGTCGCTGCCGATCGTGACCGTGGTGTCGGCGATGACATGGCTGCCACGGCCGAGCACGGCCCCGTCGCCGATGCGCAGGATCGGGTCCGGGCCGAGGTCCAGGTCCGGCATCAGGCCGGCGGTGAGGGTGACCTGCTCGCCGATGATGCAGTGGGAGCCGAGGTGGATCCAGGGCTCGCCGAAGACCGTGCCGAGCGGGAAGGCCAGCCGGGTGACTTCGCCGATCGAGCCGAAGCGCAGGCTGCCGGGGTTCTCGGCCGTCACCGATCCGGTGCGCTGTATCCACGCCCAGGCCGCGTGGACGGCGCGTTGCGCTGCGCGGCCTCGCCAGGATGAGAACGTGTTCTTGCTCTTCGGCACGGGGTCAAGTTACTCGGCGGGAGCCTTCGGCATGAGGGTGGGCTGCTGTGATCTGTGCCCCACTCCTGTCGTACGGTGCGAAGAACTACTGACTCGAGGAGAGCTGATGACGCACCAGGCGTTGATCGTGGGCATCGGTGGGAAGGAACCCCGGCTCGATGCGGAGGTGTTCGTGGCGCCCACGGCATCGGTGATCGGGGACGTGACGCTGCGCTCGGGGGTGAGCGTCTGGTACGGCGCCGTTCTGCGGGGGGACGTCGAGAAGATCGAGGTCGGCGCCGGCAGTAATGTCCAGGACAACTGCACTCTGCATGCCGACCCCGGGTTTCCGGTGAGCGTCGGGGAGCACGTCTCCATCGGCCACAACGCCGTGGTGCACGGGGCGACCGTGGAGGACGACTGCCTCATCGGGATGGGGGCGACCGTGCTCAACGGGGCCGTGATCGGGGCCGGGTCACTCGTCGCCGCTCAGGCGCTGGTGCCGCAGGGGATGGTCGTGCCGCCCGGGTCGCTGGTGGCGGGGGTGCCCGCCAAGGTGAAGCGGACGCTCTCCGAGGAGGAGCGGCAGGGGGTCACCCTCAACGGGACCATGTACGCGGAGCTGGCCAAGGCGCATCGCGGGGTGCACGAGTAGGTCCTCGGCGGGTGCGGGTTCGTGGGGGCCTCACGCAGGACCCCGCGCCCCTCGGCCCGGCTCAGTCCCCGGCGCCCACAGGCTCTGCTTCTCGCTGTTCCGTCTGGACCTTCCTGGCCCTGCGCTTGATGATCAGCATCGAGGTCAGGCCGATCAGGACCGCCGCCACCAGGCCCAGGTACGAGAAGCGCTTGAGCCAGTCCTCGGCGACGACGCCGACGTAGTAGATGACGGCCGTGGTGCCGCCGGCCCAGCAGATGCCGCCGAGGACGTTCGCGGTCAGGAACTTCCAGTACGGCATGTGGAGGACGCCCGCGAGAGGACCGGCGAAGATGCGCAGGAGGGCGACGAAGCGGCCGAAGAAGACGGCCCACATGCCCCACTTCTCGAAGGACCGCTCGGCGGTGGCGACATGGCCCTCGCCGAAGTGTCTGGGGAACTTCCTGCCCAGCCAGGCCAGCAGCGGCCGTCCGCCCTTGCGGCCGATCGCGTAGCCGATCGAGTCGCCGATGACGGCGCCCGCGGTCGCGCACACGCCGAGGACGACCGGGTTGATGCCGGAGTGCTGGGAGGACATGAGCGCCGCCGACACCAGGACGATCTCGCCCGGCAGCGGGATGCCCAGGCTCTCCAGGCCGATCACCAGGGCCACCACGGCGTAGACGGCGGCCGCGGGCACCGTGTCGAGCCACTCCTGGACGTGCACCGCCGATTCCTCCCCTGTCACCGTTCCTGTCTGCCGGGGCGTGGCTTGCGCAGCGCGCCCCATGGGAAGGCTACCTGGTCGGCTGTGAACGACGGCTCCCGCGCACGCGCCGCGGCACCGTCCCGCCCTCGCTCCTTCGGTTTTCGGACATCCCGGTGTCATGCGGGAGGGGAAGGCTCCCCGAGGTTTCGCCGGTCCGCCTCCCCCAGGCCCCCTGCCGGGGCCCGATGCGGAAGGACGACGTCCCCGTGTCCTCACTGTCCCCGCTCTCCCCTCCCTCCCCACCCGTCGTGCCCGCCGTGCCCGACTGTGCCCGGTCCGAGACTCCCGCGCGCCGTGGCCCCTTCATGGCGGCCCGGCCAGTCCGGCTCGCCCTGTGCCTGTCTCCCCTGCTGCTCGCCGCCGGCTGGGCCCTGGCCAACCGGCCCGTGGCGTACGAGGGTGCCGCGCGGCTGGTCGCCGCCGACCCCTGGTGGCTGCTGGCCGGGGCCGGGTTCACCTGTCTCACCTGGGTGGCGGCCTCCTGCGTCCGGCAGGGCGCGCTGCCGGACCGGCTTCCCCCGGGGCCGCTGCTCGCCTCACAGTTCGCGGCGGGTGCCGCGAACCACGCGCTGCCGGGTGGCCTCGGCGCGCACGCCGTCACGGTGCGCTTCCTGCGCACCCGGGGCGTACCGCTGGACCGGGCGACCGCCTCGATCGGCCTGTACTCCCTGGCCAAGTCCAGCGCGAAGACGCTGGTGCTGCTGGTGTTCCTGGTGTCCTCGCCTGCCCGGCGGAGGCTCGGCGACCTGCTCCCGGACGGGCGGGTGCTGGTGCCCGCCGTCGCCGTCGCGGTCGGCGCGCTCGCGGTGGCGGGGGTGCTTCTCACGGTCGTACGGTCCTTGCGGCGCCCGGTGACGAGGCTGGTCCGCTCGGCCCTCGCCGACGCGCGGGTGGTGCACGGCCGGCCCTGCCGGGTGCTGGCGCTGTGGGGCGGGGCGGCCGCGATGCCCCTCGTGCAGGCGGGCGCGCTCGTCTGTGTGGGGGCCTCGCTGGGCCTGGGCCTGCCCTGGCACCACGTGGTCCTCGCCTATCTGGCGGCGGGTACCGCGGTCGGGGCCGTACCGGCGCCCGGCGGTCTCGCGGTGGACGCGGCGCTGGTGTGGACGCTGGTCGCGTTCGGCGCGACGCCGGCGGTCGCCACCGCCACGGTGATCGGCTACCGGGTGCTGACCGACTGGCTGCCGCTGCTGCCGGGTGCCGTGGTGCTGTCGGCACTGATCCGCGCCGGGGCGCTGTGAACGCTGTGGAGCTGTGAGCGCCGTGATGCGGTGCGCGCCGTGATGCGGTGCGCGCCGTGATGCGGTGCGCGCCGGTCAGTCGCGCCGGGCGACGAGACGGTAGGCGTTGGACAGGCCGAGGCGGTGGGACAGCGGTCGTACCGCGATCCGGTCCAGCAGGGTGGCCGTGAGCAGGGCGGGCACGCCCGCGAGCAGGACCGCGGTGCGCAGGGAGCGCCGCAGGGCGCCGGGCGGCTCGGGCAGCCAGGGTGCGTCCTCGCGCGGGGCGGTGTGGTCGAGGGCCAGCCAGACGGCGGCGAGGAGGTCGACCGGGTCGTGCGGCTCGGCGTGCTGCTCGGCGACCACCGTGAAACCGAGTCCGGTCAGCCGCTGCCGCAGGTTGGCGACCGGGATGAAGTGCAGGTGCTGCGGCTGCAGCCAGGGCAGCCACCAGCGGCCGAGCAGGCGGGCGTAACGGCTCTGCGGGTCCGGGACCTCGATGAGCAGGTGGCCGCCGGGACGTACGACCTCGTGGGCGGCGCGGAGTTCGCGGTCCGGGTCGGTGCTGTGCTCCAGGTAGTGGAACATGCTCACCACGTCGTAGCGGGCGGCCAGGTCGGGCGCGAGATCGGGGAAGGCGCCGCGGTGGGCGTGCTCCACCCGGCCTTCCCTGGCGGCCAGTTCGACGCCGTCGGTGAAGTCCAGCCCGTCGAAGGCGGTGCCGGGCAGGACCGTGCGCGCGGCCTCGCAGAAGTGGCCGTGGCCCGTGCCCACGTCCAGCCAGTTCTTCGGGGTGGGGTCGTGCGGTGCCATCGCACGCGCGCGGTCCCGGTACATCGCGGTGCGGCCGCCGAAGGTGCCGCTCATCCGCTGTTCGCCGAGGCCGTCGTAGAAGTCGCGGTAGTAGAACTCCAGTCCCTCGTCGGTCAGTCGGGGGTTCTGGAAGGTGTGGCCGCAGTCCGCGCAGCGGTCGAGGCTGAAGTGGCCGGGCTTGTGCTGGAGCAGGTCGGTGGTGCGCAGGCGGGTGGTCAGCCGGCCGGAGGCGCACCAGGGGCAGGTGGTGCGTCTGGGCGCGAAGAAGCGGTCCGTACCGTCGGACAGGTCGGCCTGGTAGGCGGGGCGCAGGGCGGCTGTCCGCTCGCTCTTCTTGCCGGTTTCGCTCATCGGCTCTCCTCGGCCCGTCGTGTACTGCTGTTCGCCGCCAGTCGTTCGAGGTGAGCGGCGGCCGCGCGGGCGCCGCCCGCCGCGCGGAACGCGGTGCGGACGCGGGCGGCGGCCGCCCGGTGGGCGCGGTCGTGCAGGACGGTGTCGAGGGCCGCGCCCAGCCGGGTGGCGGTGACCCGGCCGAAGCGGACCCGGACCCCGGCGCCCGCGTCCACGACCTGTGCGGCCACCACGGGCTGGTCGTCGCGGATGGGCGCCACGACGAGCGGCACACCGTGCCAGAGCGCCTCGCACACCGTGTTGTGCCCGGCATGGCACACCACCGCGTCCATCCGTTCCAGCAATGGGAGTTGGGGCACGGACGACAGGATCAGTACGTCCTTGTCGGTGCCGTCCGCGGGCAGCGTGCCGCCCGGATCCACGAGCACCGCCTGCACCCGGTCGGCGCGTTCGCGCAGCGCGGTGACGCACTCGGAGAGGAAGCGGCCGCCGGCGTCGGCGTTGGCGGTGCCCAGGGTGACCAGCACCTTCGCCCGGCCGGGGTCCAGCCGGTCCCAGGGGAAGCCGGGCCCGGCCGGGCGGTCGGCGAGGGACGGGCCGACGTAGTGGATGCGCTGCCCCAACGGCGCCTGAGGGCCGATGAGTTCGGGTGTACTGAAGACGAGCAGCAGGTGGGGTGAGTAGCGCGGGTCGGCGGTGCCGGCCGGGTCGCCGATCCGGGCGCGCAGCCCGGTCAGGCGCTGCCGCAGCCACTCGGCGACCCTGGGCAGCCCGTCGTAGGCGCCGGTGAACTCGGCCGAGGTGGTGGCCGAGGTCGCCCAGGGCAGGCCGAGGCGTTCGGCCACCAGGGCGCCCGCGAGGGCCTGCTGGTCGGCGACCAGCACGTCGGGGCGGAAGTCCTCGGCGGCCGCGCGGACGCCCGGGGCCATCGCGTCGGCGAGCGGCACCAGGTACCACTCCCACAGGAACTTCAGCGCCTCCGCGCCCCGCAGATCGGGCGGCCGTACGGCACCCTCGGCGCCCGGCACCGGGCCCGCGCACCCGAACACCTCGGCGTTCTCGCCCGCGAGCCGGCGCACCAGCGCCGGGTCGGCGCACGCCCACGCCACCCGGTGTCCGTTCGCGGCGAGCCGGGCGGCGACACCGACGGCCGGGTTGATGTGCCCGACCAGGGGCGGGACGACGAACAGGAACCCGCTCACCGGGCCCCCGCCCCGGCGCCGCTGACGGAGCGGATCAGGTCCGAGATGTGCCCGCCGACGGTTCCGGCCGCCTCGACCAGCACCGAGTGCTCGTGCCCCGGCAGCACGACCGGCCGGAAGTCCGCGAGCAGCGCCTCTTTCAGGGGCACCAGTTCCACCAGGTCCGAGTCGCCGCCGTACACGCCGAGGACCGGGCAGCGCACGGCCCTGATCTGCTCTTCGTTCAGCACCCGGCTGGCGGGGATGTCCCGGCCGAGGGTGGTCTCCCGGGCGAGCCGGGCCGCGCCCTTGGCCAGCCGGGCGGTGTTGTGGCCGCGGTGGGCGGTGATCCAGGCGATGGCGTCGGCCTCGTTGTGGGCGAGTTGGGTCACCACGCGGCGCAGGATGCCGCCCATTTTCGCCGCCCAGGCGGCGGTCGCCGGTTCGGACTCGATCAGGGTGAGGCTGGCGGTGCGTGCGGGGTGGCGGGCCGTGTGGCCGAAGGCGATGGTGCCGCCGTAGGAGTTGCCGACGAGGTGCACGGGCCCGGTGATGTCCAGCCGGTCGAGGAGTGCCTCCAGGTCGTCGATGTTGTGGTCGAGGGTGTAGCCGTCCGGCGGGCGTTCGCTGCGGCCGTGCCCGCGCAGGTCGTACATGACGACGTCGAGGCCGGCCGCCGCGAAGGCGGGGGCGACGGTGAAGTAGTAGCTGGCCAGGCTGTCGGTGAGCAGCCCGTGCACGAGGACGACCGTGGCGTGCGGGGTGCGGCCGTCCGGGGGGCCCGTCCGCTGGACGTGCAGCCGGATTCCGCCGGCGTCGATCATCGCCATGGCTCAGCCCGCCTCCGTGGTCCGCAGGCTCCACACCACGTACTCGACGAGCCGGCCCACGGTCAGCTCGATGATCTCGTCGAAGTCCATGCCGGCGAGGAACTCGGCGAGGTTGACCCGCCGCCCGTACCGCTCCTCCAGCAGCCCCGCGAGGGTGACCAGGTCGATGCTCTCCAGTTCCAGGTCGCGGTTGAAGGTGGTGGACAGCCCGATCACCATGTCGTCCTCGCCGTACTCGGCGAGGACGGTGCGGAGCATGCCGGTGATGTCGGCGAGCACCGTGTCGGTGGTGGGCTGCGCGGGCAGCGGTGGGGTGGGGTTCATCGGGGGTACTCCTCGGCTGCTTCGTCGTCTCGTCCGTCGTGCGCCGCGGGCCCCGTCGTCCAGGCCACGACGTAGGCGCGTGGGGGTAGAGCGGGCGGATTGACCGCGTGCGCGCAGTGCACGGGGTAGGCGCGCTCCAGGCGGCCGGAGACCACCAGTCGGGTGCCGTCCGGGGCGGCCTCCAGCACCCTGAAGTCCCTGGGGCGACCGCCGAATCCGACGCCCTCGGCCTTGGCCACGGCCTCCTTGGCGGCCCAGAAGCGCGTGAACCACAGGGCCTCGGAGCCGGGTTCGTCCGCGGATCGGGCGTGCAGCAGCCGGAGTTCGTCCCGGCCGAGCGCGGTGGCGAGGGTCGCGGGGTCGCGCGGGGCGACCTCTTCGACGTCGATGCCCGGCCCGGGGTGGGGGGTGTGCGGCCGTACGATCGCCACGCCTGCCTCGGCCCGGTGGGCGAGCGAGACGTCCAGCGGGGGGAGCGTGCGGCCGTGCACGCCGGTGACGCGGGGGCGGCCGAGTTCGTCGTTGTGGACCCGGATCTCCGCCGGGAAGACGGGGCCTTCGCCGTGCTGCCACAGCCACAGCCGTACGGCGTCCTTGACCGCGATACGGCCCAGCAGCCACTGTCTGCGGCCGCGCGGCGGACGTTCGGCGTACTCGGCGCGCTCCGCTCGGCCCAGCGAGTTGCGCATGATCAGCTCCCGTGAGGCGAGGTCCGGCCACCGCTCGTGCACGAGCGCCCAGCCGCCGGGCCGGGCCTCGGAGAGGGTGTGGCGCTCCGGGAAGCGTTCGACGGGCCGGGTGTGCGGGTCGTTGTCGAAGCGGCGGTCCTGCCAGCCGGTGAGCACGGCCCACACCCGGCCGTCGACGATCAGCTCCGCGTCGGCCTCCAGGACGGTGTCGGTGAGCGAGGTGACGCGCAGCAGACAGGTGACCCTCGTGCCGGGTGCCGGGTGGGGTCCGTGGAACCGCATGTGCCGCATCTGCACGGGGAACACCACGGTCCGTTCGGTGCGGGTCGCCATGATCCAGTAGCCGAGGAGCTGGCCGACGTTGTCCAGGAGCGCGCCGGGTGCCGCGGGTGCGGTGATCACTCCGCGGATGTGCCGGTCGCCGATCGCGGTCAGCTCGGTGAGGCCCTGGAACGCGGGGCCGTGGAACATCCAGCGGTCACGGTAGAGCTGGGCGGCGGTGTGCTCGGGGGCGCGTTCGAGGGTGTCCGGGCGTGGGCTCGGCGGGGGCGGTGCGGGGTGGTGCGGGGCGAGTTCGACCACGGCGCGGGCCGTGGGGCCGAAGGTGACGGCGACGCGGTCCGCGTGCCCGGGCTCGGGGATGACCGTGACGGGCACGTCGACGGGGGGTGTCGCGGTGAGCCACCGGTCGAACCGCGCTCCGTGCACGGCGACCGCGCGCATCCCGGGTGCCGCGTCCTCGGCCGCGTCCATCATGTGCCGGACGATCGTGGTGGCGGGGACGACCGGCCAGCGGTCCTCCACGTCCGGCCAGCCGGGGCGCTGCGGGAAGAAGCAGTGGTCCAGGAGGTGGGGCATGGTGTGAGCGGAGACGCTGACGGTCGTGGGGCCGGTAGCCGGGGCGGTGACGGTGGGTGCGGGGACCCGGGCGGTGGTCCTGCCCGTCGCCGTCGCCCCGTCGGCTCGGCGGCCGCCCGCGGCGATCAGCTCCGCCGCCGTGTCCGCGGTGTCCCGCAGCAGGGCGGTCAGCTCGGCGGCGGCCGGGAAGCGCGTGGCCAGGTCGTCGAGCGGGGAGGTGCCGGGCCGGGCCGGCTGCGACGGGCGCGCCGACGGCCGGTTCGGCCGCAGCTCCGACCGCAGCGCCTCGAGGGCGGGCCCGGCCAGGGACACCAGGGCGCCGTCGAGGTCGAGGCGGACGGGCGGGCGCCGGGGTGCGGCCGCGCGCGCGTCGGCCCGGGGAACCGCCGGTGCCACGCGCGCCCCGGCCGTCCACAGCGCCGTCGCCACCCGGCGCAGCTGGGCCATGCCCGGGCGGTGCGGGGAGTTGGCGGCGACGGCCAGGTGGTCGCGGTCGCCGAGGGTGTCGTCGACGAGGGAGGCCAGCTGTCCGGGGCCGGCCTGCACGAAGGTGCGGTGACCCGTCGCGTACAGCGCCTCGATCAGCTCACGGAAGCGCACGGGCTCCAGCAGGTGCCGTACGAACAGTTCGCGCACCGCCGTCTCGTCCCGCGGGAAGGGCGCCGCGGTCGTCCCGGACCACACCGGCACGGCCGGCGGATGGAGCCGGAAGCGGTCGGCGGCCTCCTTGATGGGCGCGAGGTACGGCTCGAGCATCGGCGTGTGGAAGCCGGAGCGGAACGGCAGCACCTGGCACAGGACACCCTGGGCGCGGAAGGACCGTGCGAACTTCTGGACCGCCGCCTCCGGCCCGCAGACCATCGACTGGTGCGGCGCGTTGTCGTGGGACAGCACGATCCCGGAGCCGGCCCACGCCTCGGCGAGGGCGGCGCGCACCCGGCCGGCCGAGGCTCCGAGCGCGGCGAAGGCGAGGCCCGGCACGGTCACCGAGTCCGGGTCGAACTCGGCCATGAAGGCGTCGACCTGGTCGTCCGAGTACAGTCCCGCCACCGCCATGGCCGTCCACTCGCCGACGCTGTGCCCGGCGACCGCGTCCGGCACGAGCCCCATGCGACGCAGCGCCGCGTCGAGCAGCCGGCCCACGCCGACCACCCCGAAGCCGTGCCGTCCGACGTCACCGGGCCGTACGTCCGCGCCGGCGAGCGGGGGCAGGCCGAAGTGGGCGGCGATGTCGTCGGTGCGGGGCGCGAAGTCGCCCTCCAGGCCGGGGAAGACGAAAGCCAGCCCGCCGCCGGGGCCGAGCAGCGGGGCGGGCCGGAACCAGACGTCGTTGCGGCCCTGCCAGGCGCGGCCCCTGCCGACGGCGCGGCGGGCCAGGGCCAGCCGCTTGGCGTTGGGGTCCACGACGCCGAGGCGCACCGGGCCGGCGTCGGGGTGCGGCCGAGCGGGGTCGAGGCCGCCGGCGAGGACGTCGGGGTCACCGGCGTCGAGGAGGGCGGCGAGGCCGTCGGTGCCGTCGGCGGCGAGCAGCAGGACGCGTTCGGGCTCGGCGATCAGGGTCCGGGCCCGTCGCGCGCCCGGTCGTGTGCCCGGCGCCTCCTCCAGCACCACGTGGGCGTTGATCCCGCCGAACCCGAAGGCGTTCACGGCGGCCCGCCGCACCGGTTGCTCCGGGCCGGTCTCCCAGGGGTGCGACCGGGACAGGGTGCGAAAGCGCGTGGCCGCGAGGGCGGGATGGGGGTCGTCGCAGTGCAGGGTGGGCAGCAAGGTGCCGTGGTGCAGGGCCAGGGCGGCCTTGACCAGGCCCGCCACGCCCGCGGCCGGCATGGTGTGGCCGATCATCGACTTCACCGAGCCGAGTACCGGCCGCTCGTCGCCCTGAGCCGGGCCGGGCCCGAACACCTCGGCGAGTGTGGCGAGTTCGGCGGCGTCACCGGCCGGGGTGGCGGTGCCGTGCGCCTCCAGCAGGCCGAGCGAGCGCGGTGCGGCGGGGTCGAGCCCGGCGGCCCGCCAGGCCTGGCGCACGGCACGCGCCTGACCGCCGGGGTCGGGGGTGACCAGGCCCGCGGTACGGCCGTCGCTGGCCACGCCGGTGCCGCGGATCACCGCGTACACCCGGTCGCCGTCGCGTTCGGCGTCCGCGAGCCGTTTGAGTACGACGACGCCGGTGCCCTCGCCGATGAGGATGCCGTCGGCCTCGCGGTGGAAGGGGCGGATGCGCTGGGTCGGGGAGAGGGCGCGGAGCTGCGAGAAGACGCTCCACAAGGTGATGTCGTGGCAGTGGTGGACTCCCCCGGCCAGCATCATGTCGCAGCGGCCGTTGGCGAGTTCGGTGACCGCCTGGTCGACGGCGACCAGGGAGGAGGCGCAGGCCGCGTCCACGGTGTAGGCCGGACCCCGCAGGTCGAGCCGGTTGGCGATGCGGGAGGCGGCGAGGTTGGGGACCAGGCCGATCGCGGACTCGGGGCTGTCCGGGCCGAGCCGTTCGGTGAACGCCGCCCGTACCCGGTCCAGCTGGGTGGAGGACAGTTCGGGCAGTAACTCGCCCAGCGTGCGCACGAGTTGTCCGGCGGTGCGCACCCGCTGGTCGAGCCGGACCAGGCCGGGGGTGAGGTAGCCGCCCCGGCCCAGTGCCACACCGATCCGGTGCCGCTCGGGCAGCCGGTCCTCGCCGCCCGCGTCGGCGAGCGCGGCGGCGGCCACGTCGAGGGCGATCAGCTGGTCGGGTTCGGTGCCCTGCACCGAGGCGGGCATGATGCCGTACCGGGTCACCTCCACCTCGGCAAGGCCGTCCACGAACCCGCCGCGCCGGCAGTGGATCCGATCGGGGACGGCGGTCCCCGCCGCCGGGCCGGGGTGGTAGTAGTCGGCGTCCCACCGGCCCTCGGGGACCTCGCGGATCGCGTCGACGCCGTCGCGCAGGTTGCGCCAGTAGGCGTCGAGGTCCGCCGCACCGGGCAGCAGCACCGCCATCCCCACCACGGCGACAGGAGTCTGATGTTCCGTCATCTCACCAGCCCGAGGCGGTGTAGACGACGGCGCGGGCCGAGGGGTCGCCCCAGGCCAGTTCCCGGAGCAGGGCCGCGGTGCCCTCGTCCGGGTCGATCAGCTTCACTCCGCGGCGGGCGTACTCCCGGCCGAGTTCCTCGCCGACCATGCCGCTGTGCGGGCCGGCCGGTGCCCAGGGTCCCCAGTGCACGGTGAGCGTCCGGTGGCCGGTCCGCTCGGCCCAGTCGGCGCCGAGGCGCTCCAGGGCGTCGTTGGCGGCGGCGTAGTCGGCCTGGCCGCGGTTGCCGAGCACGGCGGCGATGCTGCCGAACAGCACCGTGAACCCCGGTCCGTCGGGCAGGTCCTCCAGCGCGGTGAGCAGGGCGGCGGCCCCGGCGGTCTTCGTGCCGTACACACGCCGGAAGGACTCGGCGCTCTTCTCGGCGATGAGCCGGTCCTCGATCACTCCGGCGGCGAAGACGACCCCGTCGAGGCGTCCGTGTTCCGCGTGGATCTCCTTGACCGCCTGCAGTGCGGCGTCCCGCTCGCGGAAGTCCACCGAGCGGTAGCGGGCCTCGCTGCCGAGGGCGGCGAGTTCGGCGAGCGTGGTGGTGATCTCCCGCTGTGCCAGCACCAGTTCGGCGGCGCGGTTGATCTCCGACGGCTTCGCCGAGCCGTTTTCGGCGAGGGCCGCGCGCAGCTCGACGGCGGTGCGGGCGGTCGCGATCCCGGGGGGTTCGGGCGCGGTGGCGGCGGGGGTGCGGCCGAGCAGTTCGACGCGGCACCGGCTCGCGGCGGCCAGCGCGGTGGCGAATCTCGCCGTGATGCCCCGGGCGCCTCCGACCAGCAGCACCACGGAGTCCCGGTCGAGCCCGAGGGCGGCGGCCTCGGCGGCGCCGTCACCGGCGGGTCCCGCGCCGGTGCTGCCGAGCGGTCCGAGCGGCGCGGGGACCAGCTCCGGCCCGTGCCGCCGGCCGTTGGCGGTGCGCAGCACGACGGGGGCCGGTGCCGGGGCGATCAACTCGGCGAGCAGGGCGTCGGAGACGGCCTCGGGATCGGTGTCGGGGACGGTCACGATCCGGGCGAGCAGGTCCGGGTACTCACGGGCGACGGTGCGGAAGAGGCCGTGGAGACCGGCCGACCGGGTCGCCCGCTCGCCGTCGGCCGGCTGGACGGCCAGCAGCGTCCGCGGGGCGCGCGCCAGGGCCGCCTGGAGCACGGGGAAGGCCTCGGGCAGCACCGGCAGCTCCGGCCCCGGGAGCGCGCCCAGGTACAGGACGCCGTCGACCCTGCCGTCGGCCTCGCCGAGGAGATGGGCATGGTCGACGGTGACCGTGTCGGCGCCGTGCGCACGCAGCCGTGCGGCGACCTCGGCCGCCGCTCCCCCGCCGTCGCCGAGGAGGACGAACCGGTTGCCGGAAAGAGCGGCGACGGGGTCGGCCGAGGGGGGCGGCAGGGTCACCGGGCGCAGCTCGCAGCGCTTCGGCGCCTCGCCGAGGGGCGTCCGATCGCTTGAGGGCGCCTCACCGGCCGCCTCGTCGCCGTCGAGCCGCGCCCTCAGCCACGCCGTCACCGCCGCCGCCGTACGCGCCTTGGCCAGGTCCTCCAGCTCCGCGTCGGCCAGCAGCTCGGCACCGCCCGCGATGCCGAGGCGCCGGGCGAGTTCGCCCGCTATCTCGGCCCGCTTGATCGAGTCGATGCTCAGATCCGCCTCGAGGTCGAGATCCGGCTCGATCATGTCGACGGGATAGCCGGTGCGCTCGCTGATGATCTCCAGGACCACACGGTCGACGTCCCGCTCGGGCTCGGGGGCCCCGGGCGACTGTGGTTCGGCGGCCGGGAGTTCGGGGAGCTCGACCCGAGGCGCCGGCGCGGGTGCGGCGGGCACCGCCGGGACCGTCCCGGGTGCCGCGCCGAAGTAGGTGAGCAGCACGTCCCGCTGGGCCGCGATCATCTCCCGGCTGGTGCGCAGGAATTCGGAGATCAGCGCGTCCCGGTCGGCCGGGGCTCCGTCCTGCGGGTTCGTCGTCACAGTCGTCTCCTCGACTCGTCGGGCCGGTGCGAGGGCACCGGGGAGGAGTGCTCCGGCGGCGGTGCGGACGAGGTGTCCGTCGACCGTCCAGCCAGGCCGTCGCGGCTCCGGTGTGCGCAGCGCGTCGACGGCGTCGCGGCCCCCGAGGAGCCAGGCGGTGCGCACCGGCAGCCCGGCCACGGCCAGTTGGCCGAGGGCGTCGAGCCAACCGGGCAGGCCGCTGTCGGCGTGGGGCTCGCAGGCGACGGTGCGATGCGGGCGGTCGCCGAGGATCCGGCCGACGAGCCGGGTCAGGACCGTGCCGGGGCCGGCCTCCACGAAGATCCGCGCCCCCGCCTCGTACATCGCCTCGATCTGTGCGGCGAAGGCGACCGGCGCGCCGATCTGGGCGGCGAGTTCGGCGCGTACGGCGTCGGGGTCGGGCGGGTACGGGGCGGCGGTGCGGTTGGCCCAGACGGGGAACTCGGGGGTCCGTACCGTCTTGTCCGCGAGGACCTTGGCGAACCGCTCCCCGGCGGCGGCCACCACCGGGCTGTGGAAGGCACAGGCGACCGGGATGCGGCGGGCCGTCAGTCCGGCCTCGCGCAACAGCCGTACGGCGGCGTCGACTTCGGCCGTGGGGCCCGAGATCACGGTCTGCTCGGGCGAGTTGCGATTGGCGACGACGACCGACTCGGGCGCCCCGGCGGCGCTCAGGGCGCGCACGACCTCCTCGGCGCCGGCTCCGACGGCGGCCATGGTGCCGGGCTCGTCACCGGCCGCCGCCAGGATCGCGCCCGCCCGCTCGCCGCTCAGCTCCAGCAGGGTCTCGGGGTCGAGGGCCCCGGCCGCGCTCAGGGCGACCAGTTCGCCGTAGCTGTGTCCGGCCGCGAGGTCCGGGGTGATGCCCGACGCGGTGAGGAAGGCGTGGGCGGCGAGCCCCGTGATGCCGAGGGCGGGCTGTGCGGCCCGGGTGTCGGTGAGGGCGGCCCGTCGGCGTTCGCGGGCGGCCTCGTCGAACGCGGCGGGTGGGTACAGGGTGTCGGCGTGAGCGCGGCCGAGGTGCAGGTAGTGCCGCAGCTCGGGCAGGGCGACCAGCAGGTCGGCGAGCATGCCGGGCCGCTGGCTGCCCTGGCCGGGGAAGAGGAAGGCGACCTTGGCGTCACCGGCGACGGGTTCTGCAGTGCGGATTCCGGCCGTCGGGTCCTGCTCGCCGGCGAGGAGGCGTCTCAGCCGCCCGGTCAGGTCGTCCACGTCGCGGGCCACGACCGCCGCCCGCACGGGCTCGTGGGAGGTGTCCGCGCGACGGGCCGCGGCGAGCGCGAGGTCGCGCAGGCGCCAGGGGCGGCCGTCGGACTCGGCGGCCCGCAGGATCTCTTCCACGACCCGGTGCGCGGCCGCCGTGTCCTTCCCCCGGAACAGGAACAGCTCCGCGGGCCAGGCGTCCAGGGTCTGTCGCGGCGCCACGGCACCCCTGTGGGCTCCGATCACGGCATGGAAGTTGGTCCCGCCGAAGCCGAACGCGCTGACCCCGGCGAGGCGTTCCGCCGCCGGGGCCGCCCAGGGCCGGGCGCGGGTGTGGAAGGCGAACGGGCTGTTCTCCTCCGACCAGGCCGGGTTCGGGCCCTCCAGGTGCAGGGTGGGCGGCTTGACGCCGGTGTACAGGGCAAGGGTCGCCTTGATCAGGCCCGCCAGTCCGGCGGCGCACTTGGTGTGCCCGATCTGCGATTTGACCGAGCCGAGCGCACAGCTGCCGGTTCCGGCGCCCGCCTCGGTGAACACCTCGCCGAGCACGGTGAGTTCGGTGCGGTCACCGACGACCGTGCCGGTGCCGTGCGCCTCGACCAGGCCGACCCGGGCGGGCGAGACACCGGCGTTGCGGTAGGCGCGCCGCAGCGCGGTTCGCTGGCCTTCGGGGCGGGGCGCGGTCAGGCCGAGGGAGCGGCCGTCGCTCGCGGAGCCGAGGCCCTTGATCACGCCGTACACGCGGTCGCCGTCGCGTTCGGCGTCCGCGAGCCGTTTGAGGACCACGCATGCCACGCCCTCGCCGAGGGCGATGCCGTCGGCGGAGCCGTCGAAGGCGCGGGACCGGCCGCTCGGCGAGAGGGCGTGCACAGAGGAGAACAGGACGAAGTCGTTGATGCCGTTGTGCAGGTCGGCTCCGCCGCACAGCACGACGTCGCTGCCACCGGAGACGAGCTCCTTGCAGGCCACGTCGAGCGCGGCGAGGGAGGAGGCGCAGGCGGCGTCGACGGTGTAGTTGGCGCCGCCGAGGTCCAGCCGGTTGGCGATGCGGCCGGAGATGACGTTGGCGAGCATGCCGGGGAAGGAGTCCTCGGTCAGCCGGGGCAGCTGGTCCTCGAGACCGTCGGGGACCTTGCCGTAGTACGACGGGAGGACGGCGCGCAGGGTGGCGGCGTTGGACAGGTCGCTGCCCGCCTCGGCGCCGAAGACGACGGAGGTGCGGGAACGGTCGAACTCCCGCCCCCGCTCCCCGTATCCGGCGTCGTCCAGGGCCCTGCGGGCGGCCTCCAGGGACAGCAGCTGGACCGGCTCGACGCTGCCGAGGGAGGCCGGCGGAATGCCGTAGCGCAGCGGGTCGAAGGGGATACGGGGCAGAAAGCCGCCCCACTTGGACGCCGTGCTGCCGGCCGCGTGGTGCACGGCGGGGTCCCAGCGGTCGGCCGGGACCTCGGTGACGGCGTCGTGTCCGGCGACGACGTTGGCCCAGAAGGTGGCGAGGTCGGGGGCCTGCGGGAACATGCAGGCCATGCCGACCACGGCGATGTCGAGGGGCTCGGGGGGCTTCGGTTCGGGGGTGCGCCGGGCGGCCTGCCGGGCGGTCCGGGCGGTGAGCAGGTCGGCGGCGCCGTCGGTGACCGCGTGGTGCAGCCGGGCGACGGTGGTCGTGGCCGAGCGCAGCACGGCGACCTCGCCGGCCATGAACATCCCGTCGCTGAGCTGTCGTTCCTCGCCGACGCCGGTCAACTCGCCCTTGGGTGAACGTTCGACGCCCTTGCTGGCGATGCGCAGCCGTCCCACGTTGAGCCGCTCCAGCGCCTCCCACACCTCGCGGTCGGATGTGCCGGACGCGCGCAGCCGGCCCTCGTGGTCCCGGTAGTCGGCGGTGAAGGGGCTGGGCACGCAGCGGGTGGCGTGGCCGGGCGCGGTCTCCAGCAGGGCGGTCGTGGTGGCGGTCAGCACCTGCCGCTGGAAGAGCGGCTGGATCGCGCCGAGCCCCACTGCCTCCTCGGTGAACAGGTAGGCGGTGCCCATGAGGACGCCGACGGCGGCTCCCCTTTCGGTGAGGGGTGCGGCCACGGCGGCCGCCATCGCGGCGGACCGCTCGTCGTGGATCCCGCCCGCGAGGAAGACCTCCAGCTGCCGTGCGGTCCCGTCGTCGGCGCCGGCCTCGGCGAGGAAGTCCTCCAGCACGGCGAGCTGGGCCTCCCACAGCGGGAAGGAGGCACGCGGTCCGACGTGTCCACCGCACTCGGAGCCCTCGAACACGAACCTGCGCGCCCCGGCCCGCAGGAACTGGCCCAGCAGCCCCGGCGAGGGCACGTGCAGGAAGGTGCGGATCCCGGCCCGCTCCAGCGCCTCGGCCTGCGCGGGCCGGCCCCCGGCGATGATCGCGTGCGTGGGGCGCAGCTCCCGTACGGCTTCCAGCTGGGCGTTCCTGATGTCCTCGGGCGCGAAGCCGAGCACGCCCACGCCCCAGGGCCGCCCGTCGAGCACGGCACGCGCCTCGGTCAGCATCGCGCGGGTCCGCTCGCCGTCGGCGAGGGCGAGCGCCAGGAAGGGCAGCGCACCGTCCTCGGCTACGGCGGCGGCGAAGGCGGCCTGGTCACTGACCCGGGTCATGGGCCCCTGGGCCACCGGCAGCCGGGTACCGAGTGCCCGACTCATGGGCGAGCCGGGCCGAAGGGCACGAGCGGGACCACCGCCGATCGCCTCGCCGGACCCGCCGGTCAACTCCTCCGGCCCGCCGATCGCCTCCACGGGCACGCCGGTCGACTTCTCCGGCCCGCCGATGGCCTCGTCGGACCCGCCGATCACCTGCACCGGCCCGCAATTCGCCTCGTCGGACCCGCCGGTCAACTCCTCCGGCCCGCCATTCGCCTCGAACGGCCCACCAATCGCCTGGCGCGACCCACTGTCGCCGCCCGGCACCACGGACCCACCGTCCGCCGACTCCACCCGACCATCGCCGCCCGACACCACGGACCCACCGTCCGCCGACTCCACCGGACCGCCATCGCGGGACCCCGCCCGCCCGTCGCCGTCCAGCACCACGGACCCACCGTCCGCCGACTCCACCGGACCGCCATCGCGGGACCCCGCCCGACCATCGCCGTCCAGCACCACGGACCCACCGTCCGCCGACTCCACCGGACCGCCATCACCGGGCCCCGCCCCACCATCGCCGCCCGACACCACGGACCCACCGCCGCGCGACACCACGGACCCATCGCCGCCCGACACCACGGACCCACCGCCGCGCGACACCACGGACCCATCGCCGCCCGACACCACGGACCCACCGTCCATCGGTGACGCCGACCCGGTGCCGGTCGGCTCCGCGAAACCGCCGCCCGCCGGTGTTCCCGGCCCGCCGGTGTGCGGTTCCCCGGGGCCCGTCGGGGCGGCGGCGATCTCCTGGATCGCCGTCCTGAGTGCCCGCACCGTCCCCCGCACGTCTGCCCACCGCTCGGCGAACCGCGCGGCGAGGAAGCCGTCCTCGCCCACGGGCAGGAGCTGGCGGCGCGGGTCCCGCGCGCCGAGCAGGGCCGCGACCGCGTCTGCGTCGGCGTCGTCGGCCGGTAACGGCGGGGTGTCCGGGCCGCGCCTGCGCAGCACCCGGTGCCCGGCGACGACCACCGTCTCGGAGCCGTCCAGGGAGCGCAGCGCGGCCCGCACCGCCTCCGGCAGCCGCGACTCGGCCAGCAGGGCCAGTTGGCTGTCGAGGACGACACCGGCCGCCCCGCCGGCGACGGCGGCCGCCGCGGTACGCGGCCCGATGCCTCCGCAGGCCCACACGGGGACATCCAACCCGGCGTCCGAGAGCAGGTGTTGGAGCAGCACGAAGGTGCTCAGCCCACCGACCCGGCCGCCGCTCTCGGCACCCCGGGCGATCAGCCCATGGGCCCCGGCGCGGACCGCCTCCCGCGCCTGCGCCAGATCCATGACCTCCGTCAACACCCGGTTACGCGCGGCCACTTCGGCGATGTTCCAGGGCGCGTCCGCGGCCAGGACCACGATGTCGGGGCCGTCGTCCAGTTCGCCGGGGCCCAGGGCGCATCGGCTGGTCACCCGCACGCCGTAGGGTCCCGGCGCCGCTCTTCTCAGCCGGGTGAGTTCCTCGCGGGATCTTCGGTCGCCGTCGCCGAGGTCGAGGACGCCGAGCGCGCCGGCTCCGCAGGCGGCCGCGGCGAGCCCGGCGTCGGGTTCTCCGAAGGGGGTGAGGCACAGGAGCAGGTCGTGGGCGCGCACGGGCGAGGTCATGATGCTCCGAAGAGTCGGCAAGACAGCACGGTGGGGGGTGTGCGGCAGGACACTCTGGTGCGAGGGCACCGGAACCTAGCGAGGCGCTTACTCGCGGGTCAATAACGCCGCGTCAGTTTCGCGGGCGGTGGCATCGATTCGGCCAGCGCGCAGAATTCCCCCACAAACGCCGGAAATCCGAGCAATCCCCTTCGGTCGCACGGCGCCGCGGCCGTCCGCGTCCTCTCGGCACACCCCCACAAGGCCGTCAAAGCGCCGGGCATATTCACCGCGCACTCATCCAGTGGCAACGTGCCGGGACACGACAGCGGCTTCTGTAAATTCACGATGACTTCCGCCCGGTGGCTCGATCCCGGCACGCGGCCGACCGGACGGTGGCACGACCGCCCGAGGGCGGCGGGCGGGGGGACGGGCGAGGGCCACCCGTAGGGGCGGCCCTCGGTCCTCAGCCGAGCAGCGTGCCGACGGCCGTCGGCACGGAGGCGAGGGTTCCGGCGACCGGCGAGACGAGCGCGCCGACCGGGTCACCGGGCGGGGCCGGTTCCGCCGGAGGGGGATCCTGGTGGGCGCCGACCTGGGCGATCCGGGTCTCGTACCCCGACTCGGACCGCCGGCGGCCGTGCCCGGTCTTCCCGCGCGGGACGTCCTTGTCCGGTAGTCCGGGCGGCTGTTCGGCGGCCTTCTCCGAGGCTCGGGGCCGTGGCGATTCGCCCGTGCCCCGAGGGCTCGCGGGCCGTGCCACCCCGGCGGCCTCCGGCTCGAGGACCCACCGCTGCCGGCTCGAGCCGTCGCGGGCCGCGACCACCACGCGCTCCGCCGGGTCCCCGCCTTCCGGGGCGAGCGCGAGACCCTCCGGTCGGCGCAACAGGAGTTCGCCGCGGACCGTGAGGTCGTACGACACCTCCCCGGCGGCCACCACGCAGCCGGACACCACGACGCCGCGCGTCCCGGGGTCGGCGGCGAGGCAGAGGGTGGGATCGACCGCGCTGCGCAGCAGTCCGTCGTCCTCGTACGACCACTGCTGCGACCCGGCGGCCGAGCACTCCGCCAGCCGGGCGCCGGCGCCCGGCTCCACCCGGCCGCCGCGGACGTCCAGGCAACGGCCGGAGGCGAGGCTGCGCAGCCTGCCGTGGGCGACCTCGACGGGCTCGCCGACCGAGGCGGCGGACGGGGAGGCGGCGAGGGACCGCCCGCCGGCCGCATCGCCGGCGCCGGGCCGGCCGGCGTGGCCGGCCGGGGCGCCCCAGGTGCTGTCGGCTCCCGGGACACCGCTGTCATCGGACCAGCCCTTGGCCACCAGCACGGTGGCGAGCAGCGCGAGCGAGGTGAGACCGACGCCGACCGCCAGGGCCGTACGGCGCCTGCCCTCGGGCGTGGTGCGGTGCCGGCCGCCCGCCGCCGGGTGTGCCGCGTGGGGTGGGGGCGGGCCCACCTGGGGGGCGCAGCGGCCCGCGCGTGAGTCGAGATAGCGGCGGGCCCCCCAGCCGAGCACGGTCTCGGCGAGCAGTACGCCCAAGCCGCTTTCGAAAAGGCCGAGTTGTTCGGCGGCGTACCGGCAGTGACGGCAGACCGTCAGATGCTGCCGCACTTCGGGCAGCAGTGAGCCCCCGCGGCGCAGGGACACGTCCAGGAGCCGGTTGTGGAAACGGCATTCCCTGGAGGGCGCGAGTTCCCGGTGGGCGCGTACACAGCCCGCCCGGAATTGCTCGCGCGCCCGCTCGAGGGCGGTCGCGGCGGTGACCGTGTCAACCCCCAGCAGACCAGCGGGTATGTTTATGGGCTCGGCCTCGACCTCGGTATGCCACAGAAGGCATTGGGAGGCGCCGGGCAGGGCCTGGAATGCGCGTTCGGCGAGTTGCCGCCTTTCGGGCGCGCCGGGCGTCGTCGCGCGTAGACCACGACCGCCGGTGGGTTTGCGCAATTCCGGCAGGACCACGCACGCTCCCTCGTCAGCGGCCCAGGCGCGGACGGTGTCGCGGACCGCCACCAGCAGCCGCGGGCGCAGGGCGCCGCCGACCGCCGGCCGGCCGAGCACCTGGTGGAAGGCGGCGGCTGCCACCAGATGGGCGTTGGGCCCGGCCGTGGCCAGGCAGACGATCGCGTAGTCACGGGTGGCCCGCCAGTGCCGGGCCAGCAGCAGGGCGACGGCGTGATGACGGCCGTCGTCGGGGCCGCCCAGTCGGGCGACGAGATCACGGTCGGACTCTCCCGGCAGCGGACCGGGGCAGGGCGGGAACGGCGGGCGTGGGGGGTAGGGGGACTGCACGGAACACCATTTCCTTTCCAGCCGCAGGACGGCGTCCGAAAGGGCGTCCTGTCGGAAGGCAGTGGCTGATTGGTGCATACCTGAGGGGCTCGGCCTACTGTTCGGCTCGGGCCTTTGCCCTCTCATGGGGAGGCTCACCTTGGCACACGCGCCTTACAGGAAACAAGAAGTTCGAATGCCCCGGCCGCGAACTCAGGGAAATTGCACAATAGTTACCGGCGGTATCCCCATACGCTCGCGAAGCGGCGGTCGTACGACGGGCAACTTGTGTGCACCCAGAGCCCAATGACACACGGAATCTTCAACTTCCCGCCCGCCTCTCGGCCACCACCCACAGCCGGTTCCCACGTTTCTCTCGGCGCGCTCTCATCCGCGTGCCGCAGCATGGCCGCATGATCGCCCTCGACTCCACAGCGACCCCCGCCTCCACCCGCACGGTGCGCAAGGCCGTCGTCCCGGCCGCCGGGCTCGGTACCCGGTTCCTGCCCGCGACCAAGGCGACGCCGAAGGAGATGCTGCCCGTCGTCGACAAGCCGGCCATCCAGTACGTCGTGGAGGAGGCCGCCGCGGCCGGTCTCGACGACATCCTGATGGTCACCGGACGGCACAAGCGGGCCATCGAGGACCACTTCGACCACGCCTTCGAGCTGGAGCAGGCGCTGGCGGCCAAGGGCGACACCGTGCGCCTGGACGCCGTACGCGATCCCGCGCGGCTCGCGGACATCCACCACATCCGCCAGGGCGATCCTCTCGGCCTCGGCCACGCCGTGCTGTGCGCCCGCCACCACGTCGGGAACCAGCCGTTCACCGTCCTGCTCGGCGACGACCTGATCGACCCGCGCGAGACCCTGCTCAGCCGCATGCTGGACGTCCGGGACCGGTACGCGGGCAGCGTGGTGGCGCTGATGGAGGTCGCCCCGGCGCAGATCCACCTCTACGGCTGCGCGGCGGTCGAACCCACCGGCGAGGACGGTGTCGTACGCGTCACCGGTCTGGTCGAGAAGCCCTCGCCCGAGAGGGCGCCGAGCCGCTACGCGGTGATCGGCCGCTATGTTCTCGACCCCGCGGTCTTCGACGTCCTGGAGCGCACCCCGCCCGGGCGCGGCGGCGAGATCCAGCTGACCAACGCCCTCCAGGACCTCGCGGCCACCGGCACGGTGCACGGGGTGGTCTTCGACGGCCTGCGCTACGACACCGGCGACAAGGCCGACTATCTGCGCACGGTGGTCCGCCTGGCCTGCGCCCGCCCGGACCTCGGACCGGAGTTCCAGGGCTGGCTCAAGGAGTTCGTGGCGGCGCTGGAGGGCGGCGAGGCCGGGGCTCGGGAGCGGCGCCGGGCCGCCTGAGGCGCCACGAGGACGGGAGGGACCCGGCCGGGTCCCTCCCCCGAGTCCAATGTGGGTCCTAGCTGTTGGGACGCAGGGTCCACACCACCGTCATCTCGCCCGTCACGGCTCCGTCCGCGCGCCGGATCTCGATCGCCACCGGGAACTCGGGGCGCTCCCCCGCGTCCAGTTCGGCCACGACCTCGGCGGCCGGGCGGCCCAGCGTCGCGGTCGCCGTGACGGCACCCATCGCCAGCTTCTTGTAGGCGATCTCGGCCCGCACGGCGAGCGGCACGGCACGTGCCAGCTGGTCACCGAACGCGGCCAGCACGATGGCGCCGCTGGCCGACTCCCCGAGCGTGAACATCGCGCCGGCGTGCGGCCCGCCCACGTGGTTGTGGTACGCGTCCTGGTCCGGGAGGGACACCACGGCCCGCTCCGGAGAGGTCTCCAGGAACTGGAGGTTCAGCGTCCGGGCCATGGGAACGGTGGCGGCGAGCATGTCGCCGATCGACATCTGGTCTGCGCTCATGGCGACATGTTACTCACGAGTAGCAGAGCCTGGCCAGAGCCGGGCGCGCTTCGCTACAGCCCTGACGAGGGGCAGTGACCGAATCGTGTCCCCGGCGCCGCTAGTGTGGGCGCCCATGTGGCCAGGACAGCAGCAGCCGCCCGGGGGCGAGCAGAACCCGCAGCACAACCCGTACCAGCAGCCGGGGTACCAGCAGCCGAATCCGTACCAGCAGCCCGGCTACCAACAGCCCGGCCCCTATGCGCAGCAGCAGCCGCAGTGGGGGGCGCCGGCACCCGCGGGTCTCCCGCAGCCCCAGCCGGGCGGCGGTAGCGGCGGCGGTGGCGGCAACCGGACGAAGGTCGTCGCGATCGTGGCGGCCGCGGCCGTGGTGGTGGCCGCGGGCGTGACCGGATTCCTGGTGCTCGGCCACAAGGACAAGAAGGACGAGGCCGACAAGCCGAGCGGCCCGGCCACCTCGTCGTCCTCGGATCCGAGCGCGTCCCCGTCCGGCTCGGACGACGACCCGCGCGGCAACGAGAGCGAGAAGCCGACCATCGCGGGCTGGAAGGTCGTGGTGAACCCCAAGTGGGGCATCGCCTTCGATGTGCCGTCGGACTGGGAGGTGGAGTCCCCCGGCGTCGCGGTCAACTTCGACTTCCCGAAGACCGAGAAGGACAAGGGCATCACGATGTCGGGCCTGGCACAGTACAAGGCCAAGTGGTGCACGTCCGACGACGACAAGGACGGCCGCACCGAGGACACCCCGCTGGCGGTCGTGGGCAGCAAGGGCGCCAGCGGTGCCAAGAACACGGACGAGATCGCGATCAACACACCGCCCTGGTGGGTCTACGGCGGCTACACCATGCCGGACAAGAAGAGCATCTCGTGGGACAAGAAGGCCACGCCCTTCAAGACCGCCTCGGGCATCCAGGGCAGCTACGCCTGGGCCCAGTCGGCCCACACGCCGCGCAAGGGCAAGTGCGTGACCGACGGCAAGGCGCTCACGTTCGGCTTCCAGAACTCGGCCCACGACTACGTGTCGTTCGACTTCTACGGGGCCACGGGCGTGAAGGGCGAGGTTCCCCGGGCGACCGTCCTGAAGGTCCTCAGCACGGTCCGGCTGCACGGAACCCCGACGAACGACTGACCCCGCCGGGGTGTTCCGGCCCGCCGCGACACGGTGGGCCGGAACACCCGGGGCATCAGGCCTGACCGAGGTAGCCCCGGTAGATCCAGTGGCCGTACAGCGAGCCCGGGCCGTCGTCGGAGACCTGGCAGTTGGAGATGCACTCCCAGGTGCCGTGGCTGTTGTCGCACTCGTAGTGGGAGACCACGTGGTGCCCCTTGAGCGCGTGACCGATCACCTTGCCGCTCGGGGACGGCGTCTTGTGGATCGGAGCGTCCTTCTTCAGGACGTAGCGCTGCCCGACCTCCTGACACCTGATCGTCGACGAGGCCGAGGCGGGCGTGGCGAGCACGGCCGGTACGGCCGCGCCGAGGAGCGCGACCGTACCGACGAGGGCCGCGACATGCTTGCGCATGAAGTTCCTTTCTTCTCTTGTGGAGCAAATACATCATCGCCATGACAAATGGTCATGAGCATGACTAGTTCAGCTTAAAGGCTCCCGCACCACAGTCAAAAAACCGACACGCGCGGCGAGTTGGGGATCGGCGCGGACCACCGGAAACCGGATGGTGTTCCTGCTCATCGGCGGCGCGGTCGCGGACCGGCCGCCCCGGCACCGGGTGACGGTCGCGGCCAACGCCCTCAACCGCCTGTCCCAGGGAGCCTTAGCACTGCTCGTGCCGGCCGGTGAGCCACGGTCGTGGCAGATGATGCTGCTCACCTCGCTCGGCGGGACCGGGCAGGCGTTCTTCGACCCGGCGGCCGAGGGCATGCCGATGTCGTCGATGCGGGGGGAACAGGCAGGCCGGGCGTTCGCCCTCTTCCGCATGGCCACGCAGGGAGCGGCCCTCGGCGGAGCCGTGCTCGGCGGTGCCCTGGTTCGCGGCGATCTGCCCCGGTCGGGTGCTCGCGATCGACGCGGCGGCCTTCGCCCTCGCCGGCGCCCTCCGCTCCTTCCTCGACGTCGGCCACATCTCGCCGCACGCACCGGGCGAGGGCATGCCGGCCGATCTCCGGGAAGGCCGGCGGGAGTTCATCGGCCGCCCCTGGCTGTGGGGCATCGTCGTCCAGTTCTCCCTCGCCAACGCGGTGGCCGGCGCGGCCGACGCCGCCCACGGCCCCCTCGTGGCCCGCGACAGTCTCGGCGGGGCGGTTCCCTGGGGCTTTGCGCCGGCCCCGTTCGGCGCGGGCACGATGGGCGGCGCCCTGCCGATGACCCGCCGGCGCCACTCGCCGGGCCCGGCCTCCGTCTTGATCAGGACTGAGTGGCGGCGGCTCAGCGGTGAGGGATGCCGCCAAGCGCCGAGGGTGACTCCCCGGCGGGCACCCTGGGGCCGGTGGGGCGCGAAAGAAACGGAAGCTCATGTTCTATGGCGTCGGTCACAGCGCTTCGCCGACAAACCGGCACGCTTAGTAGAAGCGATATGGCAGACATCCGAGTATTTGTCCGTCTTGGCCCGGATGTGGATCCCGCCGCGCGTCCTGGGATTCCCCCGGTCGGCCCGGCCGTCCGTTGCCCCGTGATGCAAGGCTTCTGACGCCGCGACAGCTTCGCCTCCTGCCCGCCATGTACGGACCGGACACCCGTGCACTGCCCTGGCGAGGTCCCGGGACCTACGAGGCGACGTAGTGGCGGGGACCCTTTGCGCTCCCTGTCCAGCCGTTCTAAGAATGACGACCCACAGGACGTCGCCGCAGTTCGGAACCGGTGTTCACACAGAGTCGACCGTGCACCGGGCGCTCGGCGTCACCGAGTGAGTAGGAGCCCCCCACATGAAGTCGTCCCGAACGTCCGCGAGACTCCTCGCCCTCGCTCTCGGCCTGGGTCTGGCCTCCAGCGCGCTGGGCGCGGCGGTGCCGGCCAGCGCCCAGACGGCCGACACACCGTCCGGTGCCACCGGTACCTCCGTGGCGCAGTACACCGGGTCGGTTGAGGAGGCCGCGAACAACAAGGCGTTCTTCGAGGCCGTGCTCAAGTCCGTCGCCGAGAAGCGTGCCGCCCAGCCGAACGCGCAGGCGGTGACTCTCTACTACAACGCCTCCCAGGCACCGAGCTTCCGTTCGCAGATAGCGAGCGCGGCCTCGATCTGGAACAGCTCCGAGTCCAACGTCAAGCTCCAGGAGGCGTCGACCGGTGGTGCCGACTTCTCCTACCGCGAGGGCAACGACCCGCGCGGTTCCTACACCTCCGCCAACGGCCGGGGAAGCGGCTACGTCTTCCTCGACTACACCCAGAACCAGCAGTACGACTCGGTCCGCGTCGTCACCCACGAGACCGGGCACGTGCTGGGCCTGCCGGACGACTACGGCGGGCCGTGCAGCGAGCTGATGTCGGGCGGCAGCGCCGGCCCGTCCTGCACCAACCGCGCCCCGAACGTCACCGAGCGCTCGCGTGTCGACCAGCTGTGGGCCACCGGACTCGGGCAGGCCCCGGACACGGCGCGATCACCCGAAGCCACCGGCCCCCTCGCAGGCGGTGTCGCCGGTGAGGGCGGGGAACCGACCAGTGGCGATGCCCAGGCTCCCGGCACGCCCGCGATCACCGCGCCGGCACCAGTCCTGATCCGTGTTGGCTGATCCACGGCAACAGCAGATCACCCAGCAGTACGCACAGTCCGAACACCGCCAAGGACCCTGCCACGACCGACAACCACCGTGACGCCCGAGTCACCTGGCGCCCCCTCGGGCTGAACTGGACATCCAACTCGCCACCAGGGCACGCCACGCCGCCTCTGTCGTGACAGATGTCGGCATGAGGACAAGCCCTCCCGGGTCTCGGCCTACGACTGGTTCGGCTCGGTCTCGCTGATGCCCCTCGCCACGGCCCTGGCCGGCCCCGCCGAGACCGCCTTCGGGCGCACCGCCTCCCTGTGGGGCTGCGCGGGCCTGGTCGTCCTGGTCACCGCCCTGGTCCTACTGGTCCCTGACGTCCGCAGGCCGACCCGCCGCACCGGGTGGACGAGCACCACCCGGCTGCCCTCAGCCGATGCCGAAAGCCCCGTCGGGGGGCTCGGGTGAGGGCACGGCGTCGGCGTCCCGCACCGGCCGGGCGGAGCCGATGAACTCCCGCAGCCCCGGGCCGTGTTCGACGCGGGCGGGAAAGGCGTCGGCGGCCGTGCGCCGGGCCACGCCCGCCGTGTCGACGGCCCGGTGCGAGGCGAGAAGGACCGCGTTGCCGAACCGCCGGCCGCGCAGCACGCCCGGCTCGGCGATCAGCGCCAGCTCCTCGAACACGGCGGCGAACGTGGCCAGTTGGGAGCGCAGGAAACCGAACGGCGCCGCGTCGGCGAGGTTGGCCAGATAGACCCCGTCGGGTCGCAGCACGCGCTCGGCCTCTTGGGCGTAGGCGAGCGTGGTGAGGTGGGCCGGGACGCGTGAGCCGCCGAACACATCGGCGATCAGCACGTCGGCCGAGTCGCCCGGGGCGACCTCGAGCCAGGCCCTGGCGTCGGCGGCGTGCAGCGCGACACCGGAGCCGTCGGGAAGCGGCAGACGCTCGACGACCAGGTCCAGCAGCGCCCGGTCGGCCTCGACCACGTCCTGCCGCGAGCCCGGCCGGGTGGCGGCGAGGTACCGGGGCAGCGTCAGTGCTCCTCCACCCAGGTGCACCACGTCCAGCGCCGCCCCGGCCTCGCCCACGGTGTCGAGCACATACCCGAGCCGCCGCGTGTACTCGAACTCCAGATGCGCGGGCTCGTCCAGGTCGACGTACGACTGCGGCGCCCCGTCGACGGTGAGCAGCCAGGCCCGCTCCCGGTCGACGTCGGGCATCAGCTTGGCGGTGCCGTGATCGACGGCCCTGGTCACGGGTATGGCTTCAGTCACGGATCCATTGTCACCGGTACGGCCCACGGCGCGGGGACAAACCCCAGGTGCGCGGGGCACCGCGCGACCGGCCACGACCGGCCCGCGGTCCCCCGCACACCTCGATCCTCACGAGCCGACGGAGACGACCGTCCCGGCCCCGACGGTCCTGCCGCCCTCACGGATGGCGAACCCGAGCCCCGGCTCCAGCGGCACCTCCCGCCCCAGCTCGACGGTCATCCGCACCGTCTCCCCGGGCCGGGCGACCGCCGCCTCACCGAGGTCGACGTTCCCCACGACGTCCGCCGTGCGGATGTAGAACTGCGGCCGGTAGCCGGTGGACACGGGCGTCGTCCGACCGCCCTCCCGCGCGGACAGCACGTACACCTGCGCGGTGAACCGCCGGCTGGGCACCACACTGCCGGGCGCGGCCACCACGTGCCCCCGGCGGACCGCGTCTCTCGGGACACCCCGCAGCAGCAGCGCCACGTTGTCCCCGGCCTGCGCCTCCTCCATCGGCTTGCCGAACGTCTCCACGCCGGTCACGACGGTCTCGACGTCCGCCCCGAGCACCTCGACCCGGTCACCGACCCGAACCCTGCCGCGCTCCACGGCCCCGGTGACGACCGTCCCGCGGCCGGTGATGGTGAGGACGTTCTCGACGGACAGCAGGAACGGCGCGTCCAGGTACCGCTCGGGCATCGGCACGTAGGTGTCCACCGCGTCGAGCAGCGCCTCGATCGACGCCGTCCAGCGCGGTTCGCCCTCCAGGGCCCGCAGCCCGGAGACCCGTACGACGGGCACCGCGTCCCCCGGGTACCCCTGCGCGGTGAGCAGGTCGCGGACCTCCAGCTCGACCAGGTCGGTCAGCACAGCGTCCTCGCCGTCCCCGACGGCGTCCGCCTTGTTGATGGCGACGACGATGTGGTCGACGCCCACCTGCCGGGCGAGCAGCACGTGTTCGGCGGTCTGCGGCATGATCCCGTCGAGAGCGGAGACGACGAGGATCGCCCCGTCGAGCTGCGCGGCGCCGGTGACCATGTTCTTGACGTAGTCGGCATGGCCCGGCATGTCGACGTGGGCGTAGTGCCGGGTGTCGGTCTCGTACTCGACGTGCGCGATGTTGATGGTGATGCCGCGGGCGGCCTCCTCCGGGGCGCGGTCGATGCGGTCGAAGGGCACGAAGGTGCCGGTGCCGCGCTCGGCGAGGACCTTGGTGATGGCGGCGGTCAGGGTGGTCTTGCCGTGGTCGACGTGGCCCATCGTGCCGATGTTCAGGTGCGGCTTGGTGCGCACGTATGCCGTTTTGGACATGGCTGTACCTCGAAGCCTCTCAGCCGTACGGAATGCGGGACCCCGGGGATTCGCCGACCCTCCCCCTGCGGGGTCCGCCGGACGATCCGGAGAGGGTCAGCTTCGGGCGCCGTCGACAGCGGCCACGAGGATCGGGACGGCAGCCTTCGGGGCATCCGCGACCGCGGATGCTGCGAGGAGGAAGGCGTGCCGGAACATGTCGACGATCATCGCCGACGGTTTGTCCGGCGTCGAATGGTTTTTCGCGGTACGCGCGTGGGCCTCGCGGGACGGGCGCCGGGGCTCAGGAGCCGATGTTCCTCAGCGCCTCGCGGACGGTCAGCGGCGCGAACCGGCCCCGCTCCCGCGCCAGGAAGTCCCGTACGGCCGCGGGGTCGGTCTTGGCGTACTCCCGCAGGGCCCAGCCGATGGCCTTGCGCACGAAGAAGTCCGGGTGCCCGGACTGGAGCAGGCAGTAGCCGAACAGCCGCTCGGTGTCGGTGCGTTCTCTGTAGCGGAGCTGGTGCAGCAGGGCCGTACGGGCGGCCCAGAGGTCGTCGTCCGTGATCCAGGCGTCCATGTCGGCCGTGAGCCCGGGGTCGGCCGCGACCAGGGCGCCGACGACGTGCACGGCGAGCAGGTCGACGGTGTCCCACCAGGGGACGGTGGTGATCAGGTGCCGGGCGACGGGCAGGAAGGCGGAGGAGCAGCGGGGCGCGTGGCGGCGCAGGTAGTCCACGGCGAAGTAGTGGTACTCGCGCTCCGGCAGCCGCCAGCAGCGCAGGGCTATCGCGGTGCAGTCTGCCTCGCCGGGCCGGGGCGTGCCGGCCAGAACGGCGCGGGACAGCGCGCGGCGGGCCGGGGTGGGGATCCCGAGGAAGGGCGCCACGTCCTTCATGTACGCCCGCATCGAAGCGGCCCGCTCCGGATCGGCCGCCTCGGAGTACGTGGCGGTCAGCCGCTCCAGCACGGAGTCGGCGAGAACGCTTCGCGGCACGTCCGTCGGGGCCGCACCTGTGCGGGACATGGAACGCACTCTACTGTGCGCGCGGAGCATTTATTCGAACGCGCGATTGAATCCGACCCGCCTGCCGGGGGTACGGACCCGGCCCCGTCCACGTGGGTTGCGGCCCCCTCCGTACGGGGGTTACCTGGAAGTACCGGCGGTGAAGCGGGCACATGGGGGCCACGGCGCAGTCCGAGGCCCGGGCCTTTCTGTGCGTCCCCCGGCAGCGGCCCTTCCCCTCGCCGCCGTCATCCAGCGTTCCACGCGGAGGTGACACAGGTGAAAGCCGTCGTCTACGAAGAGCCCTTCAGTGTGGCGGTGAGGGACGTCCAGGACCCTCAGATGCAGCATCCCAACGATGTCCTCGTACGCGTCACGTCGACCGCGATATGCGGCTCGGACCTGCACATGTACGAGGGCCGCACGGCGGCCGAGTCGGGCATCGTCTTCGGACACGAGAACCTCGGCATCATCGAGGAGGTCGGCAGCGGCGTGGCCTCCCTGTCCAAGGGTGACCGCGTCGTGATGCCCTTCAATGTCGCCTGCGGATTCTGCAAGAACTGTCTCGCCGGAAAGACCGGCTTCTGCCTGACGGTCAACCCGGGCTTCGCCGGCGGGGCCTACGGCTATGTGGCGATGGGCCCGTACAAGGGCGGCCAAGCCGAGCTGCTGCGGGTGCCGTACGCCGACTTCAACTGTCTGAAGCTGCCCCCGGGCGAGGAGTTCGAGACCGATTTCGTGCTGCTCGCCGACATCTTCCCGACCGGCTACCACGGTTGCGAACTCGCCCAGGTGTCCCCCGGCGAGAGCGTGGCCGTCTACGGCGCCGGACCGGTGGGGCTGATGGCCGCCTACTCCGCGCTGCTGCGCGGCGCGGCGAAGGTCTTCTCCGTCGACCGGGTGCCCGAGCGGCTCGCCAAGGCGGAGGAGATCGGAGCCATCCCGATCGACTTCACCAAGGGAGACCCGGCCGAGCAGATCAGGGAACAGACCGGAGGTGAAGGAACCGACAAGGGCGTGGACGCCGTCGGGTACCAGGCCCAGGCGCACGACGCCAGCCACGAGGAACCCGCCATCGTCCTCAACGAGCTCGTCATGACGGTGCGCCCCACCGGCATGCTCGGCGTGCCGGGGCTGTACGTCCCCTCCGACCCGGGCGGACCCGACGAGCACGCAAAGCACGGCCAGCTGCTGGTCTCCATCGGCAAGATGTTCGAGAAGGGCCAGCAGATGGGCACCGGTCAGTGCAACGTCAAGCGGTACAACCGCCAGCTGCGCGACCTGATCATCGCAGGGCGCGCCAAGCCCAGCTTCGTGGTCTCCCACGAGCTGCCGCTGGACCAGGCGCCGCAGGCGTACGAGAAGTTCGATAAGCGGGTCGAGGGCTACACCAAGGTGGTACTCCACCCCGGTCACGCTCTCGCCGCGTGAGACACGGGCCCGGGCGCCAGGGGTGCCCGGGCCCTTCGCCGCGCGCCGCCGTCCGCCGGCTGTCACCGCCGGGCCGGGACGGTGATGCGACACACTTGACGGCGATCACACCCTTCCGTCGGTTAGTGTCGCCGGATGCTCGATGCCAACCGCTCTGGCACCGCCACGGCCTCTCCCCGGGCCGCCGCCACGGAGCTCGCCGTCCCCGCGGCCATACCGGCCCCGCCCGGGATACCCGCCCGCTGCAAGCGCGCGCTGCTGTCTCCGTACGCGCGGCTGTCCCTGCTGCTGGCACTGCTCGCGGCCGGTGCGTGCTGCGTGCTGCTGTTCGAGCCGCAGCGGCTGCTGACGCACGGCTGGCCGCCGCAGCTCGGCGGGGCCGCCGCGGCCCTCGTGTTCGCGGCGGCGTACGGGCTGTGCACGGTGGCGTTCGTGCCGCGCCCGCTGCTGAACCTGGCGGCGGGGGCGCTGTTCGGCTCGCAGGTGGGGCTGTCGACGGCACTGGCGGGCACGGTGCTCGGGGCCGGGGTGGCCTTCGGACTGGGCCGGATGCTGGGGCAGGACGCGCTGCGCCCGCTGCTGCGGGGCCGCTGGCTGAAGGCGGCCGACGGGCAGCTGAGCCGGCACGGGTTCCGCTCGATGCTGGCGGCACGGCTCTTCCCGGGTGTGCCGTTCTGGGCGGCGAACTACTGCGCCGCCGTCTCCCGGATGGGCTGGCTGACGTTCCTGCTGGCCACGGCGGTCGGCTCGATCCCCAACACGGCCGCCTACGCGGTCGCCGGCGCCCGCGCCTCGGCGCCGACCTCGCCCGCCTTCCTGGTCGCGATGGCCGCCATAGCGCTGCCGGCACTGGCGGGCACGGTGGTGGCCTGGCGCAAGCGCCACCACCTGCGGGGCCACTGAGCCGTCAGACGCCTTCGAGGATCATCGCGTTGGCGAGTCCGCCCGCCTCGCACATGGTCTGCAGGGCGTAGCGGGCGCCGCGCTCGCGCATCGCGTGGACCAGGGTGGTGGTCAGCCGGGTGCCGCTGGCGCCGAGCGGGTGGCCGAGGGCGATGGCGCCGCCGTGCACGTTGACCTTGGCGAGATCGGCGCCGGTCTCCTGCTGCCAGGCGAGGACCACGCTGGAGAAGGCCTCGTTGATCTCGAAGAGGTCGATGTCGTCGAGGGTCAGCCCGGACCGCCGGAGCACCTTCTCGGTGGCCGGGATGACGCCGGTGAGCATGAGCAGCGGGTCGGATCCGGTGACGGAGAACCCGTGCAGGCGGGCGAGCGGGCGCAGGCCGAGCCGGGCCGCGGTCTCGCTCGAGGTGATCAGCACGGCGGAGGCGCCGTCGTTGATCGGGCTCGCGTTGCCCGCGGTGACGTTCCACTCGATCTGCGGGAAGCGCTCGGCGAAGGCGGGGTCGTAGTAGGCGGGCTTGAGTCCGGCCAGGATCTCCGGGGTGCTGCCGGGCCGTACGCACTCGTCACGGGCGACGCCGTCCAGCGGGGCGACCTCGGCGTCGAAGAGGCCGGCCTGCCACGCGGCGGCGGCCTTGTGGTGCGAGGAGACCGCGAACTCGTCCATCCGCGCGCGCGAGAGGGACCACTTGGCGGCGATCAGTTCCGCGCTGACGCCCTGCGGGACCAGGCCCTCCGGGTAGCGCTCGGCGACGCCCGGGCCGAACGGGTCCTTGCCGGCAGGCACGTTCGACCACATCGGCACCCGGCTCATCGACTCCACGCCGCAGGCGACGACCAGGTCGTACGCGCCCGAGATGACGCCCTGCGCGGCGAAGTGCACGGCCTGCTGGGAGGAGCCGCACTGGCGGTCCACGGTGGTCGCCGGGACCGTCTCGGGCAGGCCGGCCGCGAGGACGGCGTACCGGGTGGTGTTCATGGCCTGCTCGCCGACCTGGTCGACGGTGCCGCCGATGACGTCGTCGATCAGAGCCGGGTCGACGCCGGAGCGCTCGACCAGGGCGCGCAGGGTGTGGGCCAGGAGTTGCACGGGGTGGACGTGGGCGAGGGAGCCGTTCGGCTTTCCCTTGCCTATGGGGGTGCGTACGGCTTCGACGATGACTGCGTCGCGCATGGTGCGGGCCTCCCGCGGACGTCGGAGCGACAGCGCGCTCGGTTACCAGTGAGTAGGAAATCCGAACTCACCATAACTCGGTAAGTTGGAAAATCAAACCCTCACCTAGACTGAGCCGCATGGCCGCCACGAAAGACCCGCGCCCCTGCTCCATCGCCGACGCCCTCGCCCTGGTCGGCGAGAAGTACTCCCTGCTGGTCCTGCGGGAGGTGTGCCTGGGCAACGGCCGCTTCGACCAGCTGGTGCGCAACATCGGCGCCCCGCGCGACATCCTGGCCACGCGTCTGCGCCGGCTCGTGGACGCCGGCATCCTCACCAAGCGCGCCTACAGCGAGCGCCCGCAGCGCTTCGAGTACCGGGCCACGCAGGCGGGGCTGGAACTGGAACCGGTCCTGATGACCCTCAAGGAGTGGGGCGACCGCCATCTCCGCAAGGGCGAGGACCTGCCCATGGTCGTCGAGCACGTCTGCGGCAACGAACTGGTCCCGCGGGTCACCTGCGAGGCCTGCGGCGCCCCGGTGCGCCACGAGGACCTGAAGGCCCACCCGCAGGCGCCGGGCTGGACGGTGCAGGGACCCACGGCGGCATGAGGATCCCGGTCGGGTGACCCGCGGGACGGGCGGGAGCCCGGCGACCGGGCCTACGGCTCCGGGTAGACCTCCAGCCGCCCGCACATCCCGAACTTCCCGTGTTCCGAGGGGCGTTCGGCCCGTACTACGGCGTCGGCGAGGTGCGTCAGTTCCACTGTGGCGCGTTCGCAGTCGATGCGGATGCGGCTGACCTCGTCGGGGCTCAGCACGCTGTTGACGACGGTCGCCGGCGCACCGCTCTCAAAGCGGACCAGCGCGGTGGAGACGTCCTCGGTCTCCACGTCGTGCACCAGCCGTCCGGCCATGGCCCGCACGTCGCTCCACGGCCCGAGCAGGTCCAGCAGCAGATCCATCTGGTGGATGCCGTGCCCCATCGCCGGGCCGCCACCCTCGGTGTGCCAGCGGCCCCGCCAGGGCAC
Organism: Streptomyces sp. NPDC044061; assembly: GCF_056434305.1. Classification (NCBI taxonomy): domain Bacteria; kingdom Bacillati; phylum Actinomycetota; class Actinomycetes; order Kitasatosporales; family Streptomycetaceae; genus Streptomyces; species Streptomyces sp. NPDC044061. The sequence continues at coordinate 257,370 of NZ_JBWKFL010000009.1, forward strand.
GGCGTAGTAGGCGGTGTCCCGGTACCAGGTGGTCTGGCAGTGGGCCACCAGCGGGCGCCCCATCGCCCGTTCGGCGAGCAGTCGCCGCACATGCCGCGCCCCGGAGCCGAAGCGGTGCTGGAAGACGATCGACGCGTACGGCCCGCCGTCTCCCCCCTCCTTGGCCTCGATCGCGTCGAAGTCGGCGAGTGAGGGCACCGGCGGCTTCTCGCACCACACCCCGGCCCCGGCGCGCAGCGCGGCCACCGTCTGCGCGCGGTGCAGCGTCGGCGGGGTGCAGATGGTGACCAGGTCGGGCCGCTGTTCGGCGAGCATCCGGTCCAGGTCGGTGTAGGCGTGCGGGATGCCGGCCGTGGCGCAGAAGGCCTCCACTGCGCCCTTGTCGATGTCGACGGCGGCGACGACCTCGGTCTCCCCCTCCTCGGCGAGCCGGGCGAGCGCGGGGAGATGCGATCCGCGCCCGATGGCCCCGGTGCCGACGACGGCGGCCCGGATGCGTCGGCCGGTGAACGGGGCGGTCGAGCGAGGGTTACGGGGGCGGGGCTGGGGCGGGTGGGAAGAGCGGGGCACGGGCGGGTGGGAAGAGCGGTGCAGGGGCGGCTGGGAAGAGCGGTGCATGGGCTGGTTCAGCACTCCTCCGGGAACGGGGCGGGCGCGGTGCGGCGGGTGCAGCAAGCGCTTTCTCCTGCGCTGCAACGTAAGCGGCGCCGCCGGGGCGGGTCAACACCCGGGGACGGGGGCGAGCACCAACCCCTGTGCGCCGCCCGCCATCTGGGCCCGCTACGCTGCCTTCGTCACATGATCACCACGTAGCCCATCAGCACTTGGACGCCGTACCTCCATGTCTTGGTTTGAATCCCTCGTCCTCGGACTCGTCCAGGGGCTGACCGAGTTCCTCCCGGTCTCCTCCAGTGCGCACCTGCGGCTGACCGCGGCCTTCTCGGGCTGGAAGGACCCCGGGGCGGCCTTCACGGCGATCACCCAGATCGGTACGGAGACGGCGGTCCTGATCTACTTCCGCAAGGACATCGGGCGGATCGTCTCGGCCTGGTTCCGGTCCCTGTTCGACAAGGCGATGCGGCGGGACCACGACGCCCAGATGGGCTGGCTGGTGATCGTCGGCTCCATACCGATCGGCGTGCTCGGCGTGACCCTCAAGGACCAGATCGAGGGGCCGTTCCGGGATCTGCGGATCACCGCGACGATGCTGATCGTCGTCGGCCTGGTGATCGGCGTCGCGGACCGCCTGGCCGCCCGCGACGAGACCGGCGGCCGGCACCGGGCACCCAAGCAGCGCAAGGCGCTCGAGAACCTCGGCGTCAAGGACGGCCTGATCTACGGCCTCTGCCAGGCCTGCGCCCTCGTCCCCGGCGTCTCCCGCTCCGGCGCCACCATCAGCGGCGGCCTGTTCATGGGCTACCGGCGCGAGGCCGCGGCCCGTTATTCCTTCCTGCTGGCCGTCCCGGCGGTGCTCGCGTCCGGGGTCTTCGAGGTGAAGGACTCGGTGGGCAACGGCGATGTGGCGTGGGGCCCGACCCTGTTCGCGACGGTGATCGCGTTCGCGTCGGGGTACGCGGTGATCGCGTGGTTCATGAAGTGGATCTCCAACAAGAGCTTCATGCCGTTCGTCTGGTACCGCGTCACGCTCGGCATCGTCATCATCGCGCTCGTGACGGCGGGCGTCCTGAGCCCGCACGCGGCGGAGTCGGCGAGCTGATCGGCCCACCGCCGCACCGCCGTTTCGGACATCTCCCGCACCCACGCGGCACGACCGCCCCTCCGGGCCGCCCCGCGAGCCACCGAAGTACCCCTGGCCTGCTCGTTCGGCGGCACTGAGGCGATGAACGGGCGTACCGCGCCCGGCACTTCACTTCAACCCGCACCCTCCCCCACCCGGCAGCTCTCCAGGGCATATGCCTCCCGGTCCGGCCGGACCGGGCACGGCGGCGCGCTCCGGCGGTGACCAACCCCATACGTTCTCCGTAGCCGTTCGGTAGCGCACTGTCAGTGCTTGCCCCTAGGCTTGTCCGCATGTCCCCCGATTCCATGCCCCCTGGTTCCGTGCGCTCTGCCGCCGAGGTGAACGAGCAGATCCGGGCGCTGTGGCTGCGTGCGGGCGGCACCCTGTCGGCCCAGGAACGCGCGGAGTACGAACTGTTGGTGGTCGAGTGGGCCGAGGCGATCCGCGGGGAGGTCATCAAGGCGGCCTAGATTCCGCAGCGCCTGCACCAAGACTTTCGGGATCGAAGTCGCGACATCGACACCGACTACTGCGACGGCGAGCCGCGGGGAGCCGCCATCGATCTTTGGCCGCTGTATGACGAGTCCGGCTACGCGGCCTTCGGCTGCCTCTTCGGAGTGCGCAACTACGCGGACTCGCCACCGCTTGCATCAGACCGCGGTCTTCCCACCGATCTGTCGAGCGGGGTGGGCTCCCAGCCGGGGCTGGGCGGATCTTACTTCGTTGGTTCCAGCAACCGCGCCTGATCACTTCATCGACCGGCTGACCTGGCGCACGAAATCGCTGCCATCGACGCTGCGTCAACAGCTCACGTAGGGTCCATGGCCGTCGGAAGCCCTGTCCGCAGTAGGCGTGCCGCCCGCGGACTTGAGCGCCATCCCTCGATGCGCTGAGCACGTACTCAACAGCTTCAGCCAAACCTGCGGCTGTCCGGTAACACTCTCTCGACTCCCCGAACCCCCTCGTACGGTCTGACACTTGTGCACCTATTCGCACACATGTTTGAAGCTTCTACGGGGAAGGACACAGGCTTTCGTGCGAAAGACCGCACGGTGGTTCAGCAACCGCCGTTTCCACTCCCACGCCGCCCTGTGCGCGATCGTGCTGGCGCTCGTGCCGTTATCCGCACAAGGAACGGCGTCGGCGGCCACTTCCGGCGTCGAGCCCACCTCGCCGGCAGCAAGGCCGGCCGCCGGCCCAGAACGGGTCACCATCGCCGCGAACGGTCGGCCGGAATCAGGGAAGAACCCGTCCGCGGGCCCGACGTTCCATGAGACCTCGGGCGTGTGGCAGGTGGACCGCTCCACAGTCACCCTGCGGAACACAGTGACAGACCCGGACAAGGACAAGGCGGACCTGACCTTCGAAGTGTGGACCGTCGGCGCCGACGGGAAGCCGGGCAGCCGAGTCAAGCTGAACGACAGCGAATTCGGCGTCATGGTGTCGCCGATGGTCGACTCGGGCAAGACGGCTCAGGTCACCGTCGACTACGGCCGGCTGAAGCCGAACACCGCGTACTTCTTCCACACGTCGGCCTACGACGGCGCTCTGTACGAGACCGAATGGTCGCCGTGGGCGAAGTTCAAGATCCGTGACCGCGCGGTGGACATCAAGTTGCCCGAGCCGGATCCTCAGGCGCCGAGTGTCGACCTGGACGCCTACCAGGAGCCGCAGGTCGCTCAGCGGAACATGCCCGCACCGCCCACGCCGCTGACGAAGAACAGCCTGCCGGCGCCGCTCGGCAAGGGCTGCACACGCATGGCACCCGACAAGATCAATTGTTTGGTTGTCGGAAATCCGGGCGAGCTGACGAAGGCCCAGCGGGCGGCCGTGCAGAAGAAGCTGACCGCCAGGGCATCGGTCGGCAACTTCTTCGCCTGGTGCGACAACCTCAACACCGGCAAGGACTACGTCAAGCGCACCGAGGCATGTCTGAAACGGGCGACACCGCTGCACAGTTACACCTACAGCAACCTGCCCAACGGGCAGACGATCCTCGTGGGTGACGCCATGTTCGCCTCCGAGATCCAGGTGAAGCCGGACCCGCAGGCGACCACGTTTCAGCAGCGGTGGTGGCTGGTTCCGGTCTACTTCAAGGACTTCGAAGGCAAGCAGTCCGAATGGGGTCCGTTGACGGTTCGGCCCGAGTTCACCTGCACCCCGCAGTGTTCCACCAGCGCACCCGATTGGTCCGCGCCACCGACGTGGAGCACCACTGGCACAGACCTGCACAGCACTTACGCCACGTTCACCCACACCGCCACAGGGACGGACACCAGCAACGTCTACTCCGTCCAACTGGTGTGGAAGTGGCACGCATCCACACCGAGCACGATCAAGGAGTGGGACGGCGACCTCGGCACCTCGGTACCGGACGTCAACATCCGCTGTGACAAGGTGGCCAGTGCCAGTAGGCCCGGCTGTGTGTTCTCGGCCTACACGCCGACGTGGGTAATGAACTTCAAGAAGTACCCGCCGGCCATCGCGCACGGCTGGCTGGTCCAGTCGAAGCTGCCCAACCACCCCGGTAGCAAGGCGGCCGGCGCGCCGATGAAATATCTGCCGGGCAAGACGCTGAACCAACATCGGCGCGATCCCAACGACAACCGCAAGGTCATCTGTCCCCAGACAGACGGGAAGGGCTGGGCCGTCGCCAGGGGGAACCCCGACACGACGTTGCTGCCGGACCTGCGCTCCGATGACACCCGGTCCTGCGACGAGTTCGCCTATGCGTCGACCTACAACAGCGGCGGTATGCCGGCGAACATCGGCGGCCTGAACCCGGTCACGTCTGGAGACGGGTGCGTGCAGACCTTCGCCACCCGCGTCAGGCAGGGTGAGTGGCACCTGTACGACGAGATCCGCCAGCCGGCGCCGACCTGGAAGGAGTTCTGTGGACGGTCCTCCATGTCGACGTGGATCAACTCGGGATCGATGGGCGGCTTCTCCAGTACGTTCGCGGCGGCCGGCAAGTTCCACCTGCTGGACGAAGATCAGTACTGGGTGGCCTTCCCCGAGTTCGCGAATTGCGACGCGACCAAGGCAACCGTGAGGTGTACGCCGAAACCGTAGAGCACGGACGGACGAGAGCGGACGGCCTGACGGAGTGTGTCACCAGCAGGCCGTCCGCTGGCGTCTCTCTTACAGATCCCGCAGAGACGTCATGCCGTCCTTGAAGCCGTCTCTCGGATCGATCCAGGTCAGGCCCGCACCCTGGATGACCGGCTGACTGAACTCGTCCTCCGTACCGTCCGCGTAGCGCAGGCACCGCCGCTCTTCCAGGGCAGACGCGATCTCTTCGAGCCAGTCAGCAAGGGGCAGGCCGATGGGTTCGCTCTCCTGGTCGACAGCCCAGGTGCCGACGTTGCCGTAGGCCTGCTCGTCCTTGCGTGCGTCTACGTAGTAGCCGAACCACCCGTCACCCGCGTTGTATGCGAAGGGGATCAACCCCGGCTCGCGCTCCCAGTGCTGCGTCATCTGTTCATACTGGATCTGGACGGATCGAAGGGGCAGCCAGCCTTTGCCGGCAGGCAGCCAGTCTGCGTGGCCGTGGCTTGCGACGGGGTCCGCAGGGTCGACACCGGCCGAGCCGTCGTGAAGCAGGTACCACGCCCGCAGGGCAGGGGGGAACCGGTACCCGATCGCGTCCTCCGCGGTCGCGATCTGCTCGGCTGTGGCCGGCGAGCGCAGCAGGGCGGCGGAGGCCGGGGCGTACCGGCCAAGCCAGGTCTCGATCCGTTCGCACGCTCCCTGCGTCCGGTACACGGCTGCGGCGATCGGCTGTAACTCGGCGTGCATCCGTCCTATGTCGTCGGTCATGCCGGCAGCGTACTCGCAGACGAGTCCCAGACCTCTTGGCCGACCGGGTGCGCCGGGATGCACCCCGACAGTTCTGGGAGGCCGCTCATTCTGGTCGGCCGGGATGGTCAAACGGGGAAAGCTCCAGGCACGCGGCGCTTGTATGCGCCCTGCTCTCCCTCCGCGACGAAGTCGTTGGAGGAGGCACCCCCGGAGCGCCGAAGTACGAGGGGGCGTGAAGGCTGAACCAGTGTTCACGAGGACGGATTCGGCCGCCCGGCCTCCCCCGCACCACCGAATATCCGGCGTGCCTCTTGGCACCTGGCCCCCGGTGCCCAAAACTGTGCCGATGACGCAGCGCGTGGAGCTCGCTACCGTGATGGACCGGCTGGCCGTGGACGAGTTGGTCACCGAGTACGCGGTGGCCGTGGACGACGGTGACTGGGCGGCGTACCGCGGACTGTTCACCGCGGACGGGCGGGCCGACTACCGTTCCGCCGGCGGCATCGAGGGCGAGGCCGGCCGGGTGGCCGGGTGGCTCGCGGAGAGCCTGGAGCTGTTCGCGATGCGGCAGCATCTGATCGTCAACCGGCGGGTGCGGTTCGGGACCCTGGAGCACGACACCGGGGACACCGCCCGCGTGCGGGCCGACTACATCAACCCCATGCGGTTCGCCGACGGCTCCGGCGCGCCGGACCTGGAGTGCGGCGGCCGGTACGACTTCGGGCTGCTGCGCACGCCGCAGGGCTGGCGGCTGCGCCAGGTCGTGGTGCAGGAGAAGTGGCGCAGGATGCCCGAGCGCAGCCCGGCGGCCGTGCCCGAGTGAGCCGCCCGGGCGGCCCCTGCGCCCCCTGTCGGAGATCGCTTCCGGCGCGCACACTGGAGGCAGCGCTGGGTAGGGAGACTCCTTATGAGGACGATCGACCGCTGGCTGAACTCCCCCTGGCGGCGCTCGTGCGCCGTCGCCCTCGCGGGCGCCCTGCCCGTGTTCGCCTTCCCCGCGCCCTCGCTGTGGTGGTTCGCCTACGTCGCCCTGGTCCCGTGGATCCTGCTGGCGCGCTCGGCGCCGACCGGGCGGCGGGCGCTGTACGACGGCTGGTGCGGCGGCTTCGGGTTCATCGTGGCCGTGCACCACTGGCTGTTGCCGAGCCTGAACGTGTTCCTCTTCGTGATAGCCGCTCTGTTGGGCGTGCTGTGGGCCCCCTGGGGCTGGCTGGTCCGGCGGTTCCTCGGCGGGGTGCCGTCACCGGGGCGTGGCGCGGCCGCCCTGCTGGTGCTGCCGTCGGCGTGGCTCGCGGTGGAGCTGGTCCGCTCCTGGCAGGCCCTCGGCGGGCCCTGGGGCATGCTCGGCGCCAGCCAGTGGCAGGTGGGCCCGGCGCTGCGGCTGGCCTCGGTGGGCGGGGTGTGGCTGCTCAGCTTCCTGGTCGTGGTCGTGAACGTGGCGGTCACGGTGCTGGTGTCCGTGCGGGAGTCCCGGGTGCCCGCGCTGGCCTCGCTGGTCGCCACGGCCGCCGCGACCTCGGCCTCCTGGGCGTGGGCGCCCCGCCCGGAACTGGAGGGCGGGGTACGGATCGCGGTCGTCCAGCCGGGTGTCGTCGACGGGCGCGACAGCGGCGACAAGCGCTTCGACCGTGAGGAGCAGCTGACCCGGCGGCTCGCCGGGCAGGGCGTCGACCTGGTCGTCTGGGGCGAGTCCAGCATCGGCTTCGACCTGCGGGACCGGCCCGACCTGGCCCGGCGGGTCGCCGCGCTGTCCCGGCAGACAGGCGCCGACGTGCTGGTCAACGTGGATGCCCGCCGCTCCGACCGGCCCGGCATCTACAAGAGCTCCGTGCTCGTCGGCCCGAACGGCCCGACCGGCGAGCGCTACGACAAGATGCGGCTCATCCCGTTCGGCGAGTACATACCGGCCCGCTCCGTGCTGGGCTGGGCCACCTCGGTCGGCAGGGCGGCCGGCGAAGACCGGCGGCGCGGCACCGAGCCGGTCGTGATGAACGTCGGGCACGGGCTGCGGGTCGGCCCGCTGGTGTGCTTCGAGACCGCGTTCCCCGACATGAGCCGCCACCTCGCCGAGGACGGCGCGGACCTGCTCCTCGGCCAGTCCTCGACCTCGACCTTCCAGGGCAGTTGGGCGCCCGAACAGCACGCCTCGCTGGCCGCGCTGCGCGCCGCCGAGACCGGCCGTCCGATGGTGCACGCGACCCTGACCGGCGTCTCCGCCGTCTACGGCCCGGGCGGGCAGCTCATCGGCCCGTGGCTGGGCACGGACGCGAGCACCGCCCGGGTGTACGACGTACCGCTCGCGCACGGCGTCACCCCGTACGTCCGCTACGGCGACTGGCCGGTGTACGGCGCGCTGCTGGTGCTGGCCGCCCTGGGCGTGGGCGAGGGCGTACGGGCGCTCAGGCTGCGTCGGGCAGCACCGCTCGCACCACCCGCTCGCACAGTTCGTGAGTCGCCAGTGCGTCCCGGGCGCTGAGCACCTTGCCCGCGCGCACGGCGTCGAGGAAGGCGAGGACGGCCTGCTCGATGCCCCGCTGCCGGGCGACCGGGACCCAGTCGCCGCGCCGGCGCACCGTCGGCTGCCCCTTGTGGTCGACGACCTCGGCGAGGTTGAGCACCTGACGCTTGGTGTCCTGCCCGGAGACCTCGAGGATCTCCTCGGCGGAGCCGCTGAGCCGGTTCATCACGCCGAGCGCGGTGAAGCCGTCCCCGGCGAGCTGGAGGACGACGTGGTGGAGCAGCCCGTTCTCGGTGCGGGCGCGCACGGTCACGTCGTCGACCGGACCCGGCGCCAGGAACCGCAGGGTGTCCACGACGTGGATGAAGTCGTCGAGGATCATCGAGCGCGGTTCCTCGGGCAGCCCGATCCGGTTCTTCTGCATGAGGATCAGCTCGCGCGGGTGATCCAGGCACTGCGCGTAGGCGGGGGCGTAACGCCGGTTGAAGCCGACGAAGAGCGGGACGTTCCGCCGCTCGGCCAGGGTCACCAGCCGATCGGAGTCGGCGAGGTCGTAGGCGAGCGGCTTGTCCACGTACGTGGGTACGCCCGCCTCCAGCAGCCGGGTGACGATCTCGAGGTGGGCGGTGGTGGGCGCGTGCACGAAGGCCGCGTCGAGGCCCGCGTCCAGCAGGGAGTCCAGGATCGGGTGCCGTCGTTCCCGGGGCAGGTGCAGCGAGTCCGCGACCCGGTCCAGGGTGGCGGGCGTGCGGGTCTGGAGGTGGAGGTCGACGTCCGGCTGTGTGCCCAGCACCGGCAGGTACGCCTTCTGCGCGATGTCCCCGAGTCCGATGCAGCCGACCTTCACGTGCTCTCCCCTACCGCTTGCCTGCGCCTGCTTCCCCGGAAGCATACGGCGGCCGCCAGTCGGCGATGCCCTCGAAGCCGCGCAGGAAGAGCGCGGGACCGGCCTTGGAGAGGGCGGCGATCGCCGTGTCGCGTACGGCGACGGCGACGCGGTTGCCGGCCATGTTGAGGCGGGCCACCCGGACGGCCCGGCGGGCGATCGCGGTGGTCCGCGGGAGGCGGGCGGCGGTGTAGGCGCTCAGATCGCCGCTGTGGTGGGCCAGGACGACGGCGTCCTCGACGGCCTGGTTGCCGCCCTGGCCGAGGGTCGGCGGCATGGCGTGGGCGGCGTCGCCGAGGAGGGCGACGCGGCCCGAGTGGTGGGCGGGCAGGGGCTCGGCGAGGTGGTGGACGTCGTGGCGCAGCACGTCCTCGGGGCGGGCCGCCGCGAGGACGGCGGGGATCGGGTCGTGCCAGTTCCCGAACCGGCGCAGGAGTTCGGCCTTCTCGTCGTCCGGTGCCCGCTCCCCCGGCGGGGTCATCGCGGCCGCGTAGGCGTAGACGCGGCCGTCCTCGAGCGGGTGGGTGCCCCAGATGCGGCCCCGGCCCCAGGTCTCGTGGGAGGCGAACTCCACGCCGGGCACCGGGATCAGGAGCCGCCAGGTGGTGAACCCGGCGTACACCGGGCCCGGGTGGTGCGGGAACAGCGCGCTCCGTACGCGGGAGTTGATGCCGTCCGCGCCGACCACCAGCTCCGCCTCCAGTTCCTCGCCGCCGGTGGTCACGCGGGCCGGGCGGGTGCCGTCCCCGGGCTCGGCGAGGGCCGCGGGGGCCGCCGTACGGACGGTGCCGGGCGGGAGCAGGGCGGCGAGGCGGCCGACGAGGGTGGTGCGGGGCAGCAGGACCAGGGGGCCGCCGAACCTGGCGGCGGCGGCCTCCGCGCTGGAGCGGGACAGCCAGCGTCCGCCGGGGGTGCGCAGGCCTCCGTCGCCCTGCCAGGCGGCCAGGTCGCGGATCTCGTCGCCGATGCCGAGGACGTCCAGGGCGCGCAGGGCGTTCGGGGCGAGCGAGATGGCCGCGCCCACCGGCTCCAGTGAGCGGGACCGCTCCAGCACGGTGACGTCCCAGCCCCGCTGATGCAGGGCCGCGGCCGCGGTCAGGCCTCCGATGCCGCCGCCGATGACGAGCGCGCGTGCCGACTGTGTCATGACGCCTCCTGGAAACTACAGCTGTAGTTCCTTCGACTGTACTACAGACGTAGTGAGACAGGTAGGGTCGCCTCATGTCCGAACGCACCCCGAACGCGACCCGCGCCGGTCTGGTGGCCGACACCGCCCTCGCCCTGCTCGCCGAGCGCGGGATGCGCGGGCTGACGCACCGGGCGGTGGACGAGGCGGCCGGGCTGCCGCAGGGCTCGACCTCGAACGTGGCGCGCACCCGGCAGGCGCTGCTGGAACTCGCGGTGCGGCGGCACGCCGAGCGGGAGGCGCGGGTGCTCGCGGTGGAGGAGATGCCGGACCCGAGCGGCGGGCTCGACGCTCTGGCCGAGGGGCTGGCGCTGGCGGTGCACCGCTCCCTGACCGGCGGCCGCGAGCTGCTGATCGCCCGCTACGAACTGGCCCTGGAGGCCACCCGCCGCCCCGAACTGCGGACCCTCTACGACGCGACCGGCGCCGTCTTCAAGGAGCAGCTGGCCGCGATGCTCACCGCCGTCGGCTCCACGGACCCGGCGCGGCACGTGCTGTCGCTCATCGCCTGGGCGGACGGGCTGATGTTCTCCTGCGCGGCCGGTTCCTTCAGCGCCCGGGTGCCGAGTCTGGAGGAGGTGCGCAGGGGGGTGCGGGAGCTGCTGAGGGGAATGCTGGAGGCCTGAAAACCCGCTGGTCGCACGGTGCGCGGTGTTGCGAGGATGCGGGCATGACGAGCGAACGCCACGAGCCCGCCCAGAACGCCGGTGAACGCGCCATGCTGGAGGGCTGGCTGGACTACCACCGCCGGACCCTGGCCTGGAAGTGCGAAGGCATGACCGACGAGCAGCTGCGCACCGCTTCCGTGCCGCCGTCCGAGCTGTCCCTCATGGGCCTGGTGCGGCACATGGCGGAGGTGGAGCGGGGCTGGTTCCGCAAGGTGCTGGTGGGCGACGACCCGGGGCCGATCTACTACACGGAGGACGACCGGGACGGCGAGTTCCACCTCACCGAGGCCGACACCTGGGAGGAGGCCCACGGCACCTGGCAGGCGGAGATCGAGACGGCCCGGCGCAACGCGGCCGGCTTCGGGCTCGACGACCTCTCCCGGGGCAGCAGCCGGTTCACCGAGGAGCCGTTCAGCCTCCGCTGGATCTACACGCACATGATCGAGGAGTACGCCCGGCACAACGGCCACGCCGACCTGGTCCGCGAGCGGATCGACGGCGCCACCGGCGACTGAGCGTCATCCTCGGCACCCGAGGACCCCCCCGTATGGTGCACGGGATCACTCGTGCGGGTGCCTCCACCTCCGATGCACGGTGCCAAGGCGGGGGCGGACCCAGCAGAGTTGCGCGGGTGCATCGAACGACGACGACCGCAGCGCTGCTGGTCTCCGTGGCCGTCTCGGCCCTCTCCGGCTGTGTGACGGTACAGCGCCAGGCGACACCCGCGCCGCCGGACACGGCACGCTGGCAGACCACGGCGCCCCGGCCGGACGGCAGCGCCAGGCCGCGGGTGGTACAGGCACCGGCGCGAGAGGCACTGGAGATGGTCGGCCCGTCCAAGCGCCGGCCCCGCGCCGCCGCGTCCGCCCCGGACCGGGCCCCGGCGGCACCACCGGTCGCCCAGCGCCCGCCGGCGCCGCCCGCGCAGCCCCGGCCGCACCCGGACCGCCCGAGGCTGCCCCACATCGACGTCCCGGACGTGCCGCGGCCCGGCCCGAACGCTCCGGACGTCTGCGCCCTGGGCAAGGAGTACGGCGGCTGGCGTCAGGACAGCCCCGAGGCGGCGATCTGCGAGCGGGCGTACGGCCGTTGACCCCGCCGCACGGTCGCGCGCACCACGGCCCGCCGGAGCGGCCCTAGGCGGTCGGCCGCTGCCGGGGCGGCCCCCAGGAGTCGCCGTCCGCGGAGCCGTCCTCGCCGAGGCGCAGCTCCAGACGGCTGATCGCCGCGCGTACCCCGTCGCCGTAGCCGTCGTCGGTCAGGGATCCGGAGGCGCGGCGGGCCCGGCGCAAATGGCTGCGGGCGGCCTCGGCGCGGCCGAGCTTGACGTAGTCGGCGGCCAGGTTGAGGTGGAGAGAGGGGAGGAAGGCGTGCACGCTCACCGGGTCACCGGTGCCGCGGCCGTCGGCCAGTTCCTCCGCCGCGGACAACGCCCGCAGGTCCCATGCCAGTTCGTCGGAAGGGTCGTCCTGGGTGTCGGCCAGGTAGTGGGCCAGGGTGCAGCGGTGCAGCGGTGCGCCGTCCTCGCCGATCTCCGCCCACAGCTGCAGGAAGCGGCGCCTGGCCTCCTCGCGGTCGCCGCCGTGATGCAGCATCACGACCTGCCCGATCCGCGTCAGCACGGCATCCGGCGCCGCCTGCTCCTGTCGCTCCGCCACGGTGCCCTCCGGGGGTTTGCCGGGTTGTCCGGTCCCGACGGTAATCGGGAGCGGCGGCATTCCTGGTCAGGCTGCGCCGTGGTGCGATCGGCCGGTGACCGAGCGCGGGTCCCTTGCGGCTGGTCACGCCCAGGCGGCGGAGCCGCACATCGATGCGGCCCCACGCCCCTTCGGGAACTGCGGTGCCCCCGGCTCCACCGCTCCTGTCGCCGGTCAGGCCAGGTTCGGGATGCGCCAGTCGACCGGCTCATGCCCCTGCAGGGCGATCGCCTCGTTGATCTGCGTGAACGGGCGGGAGCCGAAGAACTTCTTCGCGGACAGCGGGGAGGGGTGCGCGCCCTTGACCACGATGTGCCGGCTCTCGTCGATCAGCGGGAGCTTCTTCTGCGCGTAGTTGCCCCACAGCACGAAGACCGCCGGGTCGGGCCGGGAGGCCACGGCGCGGATGACGGCGTCGGTGAACTTCTCCCAGCCCTTGCCCTTGTGCGAGTTGGCCTCGCCGCCCCGGACGGTGAGCACCGCGTTGAGCAGCAGCACGCCCTGCTGCGCCCACGGCATCAGATAGCCGTTGTCCGGGACGGGCAGGCCCAGCTCCTCGCGCATCTCCTTGTAGATGTTCCGGAGGGACGGCGGGGTCTTCACGCCCGGCCGGACGGAGAAGCACAGGCCGTGGCCCTGACCCTCGCCGTGGTACGGGTCCTGGCCGAGGACGAGGACCTTGACCTTGTCGTACGGCGTGGCGTCCAGCGCCGCGAAGACCTCCTCGCGCGGCGGGTGGACGGGACCCTTCGCCCGCTCCTCCTCGACGAACTCGGTCAGCTCCTTGAAGTAGGGCTGCTGCAGTTCGTCGCCCAGAACCCCGCGCCAGGACTCGGGCAGCATGGCGATGTCGGTCACGTCAACGTCCTCACGATGTCAATCAACTACGGCGTGCGGTCACTTCAGGCCTCAGAACCTACAGGCGACCACTGACAACCGGTGCCGCGAGGGTGTTCACCAGCTGGTCTTGCGGTGCAGCTCCCACATCATCATGATCGTGGACGGGTCGAGGGCCTGCTCGCCGCCCGAGATGTCGTCGTTGGCCGCGATGAACTGCCTGCCCTGCCACAGCGGCAGCAGCCGGGCGTCGTTCACCATGATCTGCTGGGCCTCCTCCAGGTCCTTCACCACCTTCGCGCGGTCGCTCTGGGCGCGCGAGCGGGGCAGCAGCACCGAGGTGATCTGCTTGGAGGGGTAGGGCGTACCGAGGGCGTTGTGGTCACCGACGAACGGCGCGATGAAGTTGTCGGCGTCGGGGAAGTCCGGGAACCAACCGCGGCCGAACACCGGGTACTCGCCCTTCTGGTAGCCGACCACGTAGGTCTTCCAGGGGCGGCTCTTGAGGGTGATCGTGAACAGGCCCGAGGCCTCCAGCTGCCGCTTCAGCTCCTTGAACATCACGGCCGTCTCGGAGCCGTAGCGGTCGGTGGTGTACCAGAGGGTGAGCGGGACACGCTGGGTGATGCCCGCGTTCGTCAGGATCTTGCGGGCCTTGGGGACGTTCGGGTCGCCGAAGCTGTCGAAGAAGGCCGTGGTGTGGGCGGTCAGGCCCTTGGGGACCATGGAGTACAGCGGGTCCACGGTGTCCATGTAGACCTTGTGCGCGATCGCGCCGCGGTCGACGACCTGGGCGATGGCCTTGCGGACGGCGGGCTGCTTGGCCCACGGGTCCTTGGGGTTGAACACCAGGTAGCTGATGTCGGTGCCCGCGCCGTCCACCAGTTGCAGGTCGGAGTTGCCCTGCCGCTGCAGGGTGATGATGTCGTCGGCGGCCAGACCGCGGTAGGTGACGTCGATCTGCTTGTCGCGCAGCGCCTTGACCATGCTGGCCGAGTCCTGGAAGTAGCGGATGGTCACCGCGCTGTTCTGCCGGTCGGCGAAGCCCTCGTAGTGGTCGTTGCGGACCAGGACGGCCTGCTTGCCCTCCTGGTACGACTGGAGCTTGTACGGCCCGGAGCCGAAGACCTGGTTGTCCTTGCGCAGGGAGTTCGCCGGGTAGTCGTCGGGGTCGACGATCGACATGGCGGGGGTGGCCAGCACGAACGGGAACGTGGCGTCGGACTGGTTGAGGTGGAAGACCACCTCGCTGTCGCCGACCGCCTCCACCCGGTCCAGGCTGCCGAGCAGTCCGGCGGGGCCGCTCGGAGCGTTGATGGTGCGGATGCGGTTGATCGAGTGCTGGACGGCCTCGGCGTTCAGCGGGTCGCCGTCGGCGAACTTCAGGCCCCCACGCAGCTTGCAGCGGTAGGTCCGGCTGCTGGAGTCCGTGAAGGAGCAGCGCTCAGCGGCGTCGGGCTGCGGGGTGGTGGCACCGTTCGGGTAGGCGAGGAGCGTCTGGAAGATGTTGCGGTACAGCTCCCAGGACCCGTCCCAGGCGCCGGCCGGGTCCAGCGTACTGGGGGCGCTGGTGGTGCCCACGACGATCGGGCCCTTGCTGTCGGGATCGCCGTCGGACAGCAGACCGCAGCCCGCCACCAGGGATAGGGACGCGATCGCCGCGACTCTCCGCAGGAATCGGTTCCGGTTGAACACGCGCACGCTCCTCGATCTGCCATACCAAGGGTCGGCAGACCATACCGCAGCGTCCGGCCCCCCGAACCTCCTCCGGAGCAGGACTTCTTGATCGATTGAGCTATGACGACGTTGTCATGGCACTGTGCGCACCCCGTACAGCGTTTCGGGCGCCGTTCCGCTGGGAAACGGCGCCCGAACGAGACGACCGGACGGAGCGGGTCAGGCGCCCACGCCGGCGTTGAGGAAGATGCCGCCGTCCACGACGAGCGTCTGGCCGGTGACCCAGTCGGACTGCGTGGAGGTGAGGAACGCGGCCGCCCCGCCGATGTCGGAGGGCACGCCGAGCCGGCCGAGCGGGTAGGCGGCGGCCGCCTCCGCCTCCCGGCCCTCGTACAGGGCCTGGGCGAACTTGGTCTTCACGACGGCCGGGGCGATGGCGTTGACCCGCACCTTGGGCGCGAACTCGTGCGCGAGCTGCTGGGTCAGGTTGATCATCGCGGCCTTGCTGACGCCGTAGGCGCCGATGAACGGCGAGGGCGCGAGACCCGCGATCGAGGCGATGTTGACGATCGCGCCGCCGTTGTCCTTCTGCCAGGCGTGCCAGGTCTTCTGGGCGAAGCCGAGCGCCGAGATCACGTTGGTCTCGAACACCTTGCGGGCGACGTCCAGGTCGAGGTCCGCGATGGGCCCGAAGACCGGGTTGGTGCCCGCGTTGTTGATCAGGTGGTCGACGCGGCCGAAGGCCTCCATGGTGCGCTCGACGGCCTCGGCCTGGTGGGCGAGGTCGTGGGCCTTGCCGGCGACGGCGATGACCCGTTCGGCGCCGAGCTGCTCGACGGCCTCCTTCAGGGCGTCCTCGTTGCGGCCGGTGATGCACACGCGGTCACCGCGGGCGACCAGCGCCTCGGCGACGCCGTAGCCGATGCCGCGGCTCGCGCCCGTGACCAGGGCGACCTTGCCGGAAAGCTCCGGGAGTTCAGTCATGTCCGTTGTTCTCCGTTTTTCTGAGTTTCCCCGAGTTTTCCCGAGTTTCCCCGAAGCCCTAGTCCAGCGGTCCGCCGGCGACGTACAGCACCTGGCCGGAGACGAAGCCGGCCGCCTCGCCGGTGAAGAAGGCGATGGCGTTGGCGATGTCCTCGGGCTCACCGACGCGCTGCACCGGGATCTGGGTGGCGGCGGCCTTCTTGAAGTCGTCGAAGCCCATGCCGACGCGGTCGGCGGTGGCCTTGGTCATCTCGGTGGCGATGAAGCCGGGGGCGACGGCGTTGGCGGTGATGCCGAACTTGCCCAGTTCGAGGGCGAGGGTCTTGGTGAAGCCCTGCAGACCGGCCTTGGCGGCGGAGTAGTTGACCTGGCCGCGGTTGCCGAGCGCCGAGGAGGAGGAGAGGTTGACGACCCGGCCGAAGCCCGCGTCGACCATGTGCTTCTGGACGGCCTTGGTCATCAGGAACGAGCCGCGCAGGTGCACGTTCATGACGGTGTCCCAGTCGGAGACGCTCATCTTGAACAGCAGGTTGTCGCGCAGCACGCCCGCGTTGTTGACCAGGATCGTCGGGGCGCCCAGCTCCGCCACGATCCGGGCGACGGCCGCCTCGACCTGCGCCTCGTCGGAGACGTCCGCGCCGACCGCGATGGCCTTGCCGCCGGCCGCGGTGATCTTCTCGACGGTGTCCTTGCAGGCGGCCTCGTCCAGGTCGATCACGGCGACCGCACGACCCTCGGCGGCCAGTCGTACGGCGGTGGCGGCGCCGATACCGCGCGCCCCGCCGGTGACTACCGCGACCCGCTGTTCAGTGGTGGACATGTGCTGCTTCTCCTCGCCCTTGAGAGAACCTGTCTGGCTCCTGAGTGAGCCAACCATGCGGTGAGCGACCGCTTAGTACCTTCAACACCCGTGACGCTAGAAGCCCTGGCACCCGGTGTCAACGGGACACCGGGCCGGTGTGATCCATTACCTCACCAGGAGGTCCAGCAGGCGCTCGGTCTCGGCCGCCGGATCCGTGGTCAGACCGGTGTGCACCGGCCCGGGTTGCACGATGGTGGAGCGCGGCGCGATCAGCCAGCGGTAGCGGCGCCCCGCGTCGTCGCCGGCCGCCTGCCCGGCCTCCTGCCCACCCGCGCAGTGGCGTTCGACCGCGCCGAGCGCGGCCCGCACCCCGGCCACGTCGGCGGCCGGGTCGAGGGCCAGCAGCCGGGCCTCGTCGAGATGGGTGCGGGCTCCCACGTAGGCCCGGGCGCGGCAGTAGACGACCACGCCCGCGTTGATGCACTCGCCGCGCTCGACGCGGGGTACGACCCGCAGCAGCGCGTACTCGAACACGTCCCGGTCACCGCCCTGGCCCGCCCGGGTGATGTGGCGCTCGGTCACATGACCGGCCATGTGAATGTGGCGCTCGCTCACTTGTCCTCCTCGATGCCGGTGATGCGCTCGGCGATGACGGCGGCCCGGGCGAGCAGCGGCCGGACGTAGGCCCTGCGGAGGTCGTCCGGGGTGTCGAAGCCGGGCTCGTCGGCGAGCCAGGCGTCCGGGATCTCGGCGGTGACCTCGGTGAGGAGGTCCTCGGTGACCCGGGGGGCCAGCTCGGCCGCGGCGGCGGTCACGTCCGGGGCGAAGCGGGCGAGGGCGTGGTCGGAGGCGTCGTAGGGACGGGCCGCCGAGGCCTCGGCGGAGGGCCAGTTGTGGTGCCAGATCATCGTGGCGCCGTGGTCGATGAGCCACAGCTCGCCGCGGTGCACCAGGAGGTTGGGGTTGCGCCAGGAGCGGTCCACGTTGTTGATCAGCGCGTCGAACCAGACGATCCGCCCGGCCTCCCCGGGGCTCACCGGGAAGGCGAGCGGGTCGTAGCCGAGCGCGCCGGAGAGGAAGTCCATGCCGAGGTTGGTGCCGCCGCTGGACCGCAGCAGCTCCTGCACCTGCTGCTCGGGTTCGCCGAGCCCCAGGACGGAGTCCAGCTGGACGGTGACCAGGCGGGGCATCCGCAGTCCGAGCCTGCGGGCGAGTTCGCCGCAGACGACCTCGGCGACCAGTGTCTTGCGGCCCTGTCCCGCACCGGTGAACTTCATGACGTACGTCCCGAAGTCGTCGGCCTCGACGAGCCCCGGCAGCGAGCCGCCCTCACGCAGAGGCGTGATGTAGCGCGTCGCGGTGACTTCCTTGAGCATCGCCCCAGGTTACTGGGACGGGGCCGCCGGGCCTGGTAGACAGCTGACCGACAGCCGTGGTTCGCGGCGGTCTCATGCCCCGGGGCAAGGATCTGGGTGCCGTCTGAACGGGTGGCGCCCCAGGACCGTACCCCTGGGCGGATCACGAACAGCTCCGCGGAAGGGAACGCCCACATGACCAGCGCATCGCTCAAGCCCGAATCGGGACCGGCCCGCCGTACCGTCGTGGCGGCGGCCGGAGCGGCCGGGCTCGCCGCCGCGCTGACCGCCTGCGGTTCGGGCGACGACTCGTCGAACACCGTCGACACCGGGTCCGGATCCTCCGGTGCCGCAGGCTCCACCGGCTCCACCGGCTCCGCGCAGAACGGCGGCTCCGCGGCCGGCGGCACGGCGCTCGCCAAGACCTCGGACATCCCGGAGGGAGGCGGCAAGATCTTCAAGGACCAGGGCGTGGTGGTCACGCAGCCCTCGTCGGGCACCTACAAGGCGTTCTCCTCGAAGTGCACGCACCAGGGCTGCGCGGTGAGCAGCATCGAGAACGGCGTGATCGTCTGTCCGTGCCACAAGAGCCACTTCTCCGTCGAGGACGGGAGCGTGAAGCAGGGTCCCGCGACCCAGGCGCTGCCCGCCACGAAGATCACCGTCTCCGGCGACGAGATCAAGCTGGCCTGAGCCGCGTCACGCCCGCTGGCGCGGCCGTTCGAAGCAGCCGAGCACCTCGTCCGTGGTCGTGACGGTGGCGACCAGGGCGAGGGTGTTGCGGATCATGACGGGTGTGTAGTCGGCGGGCACGCCCGCGATGGCGTCGGCCGGGACGACGGCGGTGTAGCCGCGGTTGACCGCGTCGAACACCGCGTTCGGGATCGCCACGTTGGCCGAGACGCCGGTGACGATCAGGGTGCGGCAGCCGAGATTGCGCAGCAACGCGTCGACCTCGGTGCCCTGGACCGGGGACAGGCCGTGCAGCCGTCGCACGACGAGATCATCCTCGGTGACCTCGATCGGCGGCGCCACCCGCACCGCCGTGCTGCCGCTCAACTGCTGTACGGGGAGCCGTTCGGCGGCCCGGAAGAGGCGGGCGTTGCGGCCGGCGCCGCGGCCGTCCGGGCGGCGCTCGGCGATGGCGTGGATCACCTGCACCCCGCTCTCGTGCGCGGCGGCGACCAGCCGGGCGACGTTGCGCAGGGCGCCGGAGGAGCGGGCCTCGCGGGCGAGTTCGGGCAGCGCGCTGTCCGGGCCGACCACCCCCTGCTGGCACTCCACGGTCAGCAGCACGGTCGCCGCGCGATCGAGCAGGTCGCCCAGCGCTTCGTACGACGGCATGGCGCCTCCTTTCGCCGAGGTGCGGGGCGGTGAGAGTAACCACCCCGGCTCGCGAGGGGAAGACGAGCCGACGGAGGGGCCATTCCCTTTTCTGACGTGATGTCAGAGGATCAACACAGCACGGAAGTTCCTCTGGCACGACGTGGGAGAAGAGGGGGCCGTATGACCGTCACTCAGCAGCGCCGGGGCCGGAAGATCATGATGACGCCCGGTGAGCTGGACGAGTTCCTCACGAGCCAGCGCACCTGCCGGGTCGCGACCGTCTCGGCGGACGGCGCGCCGCATGTGAGCGCGCTGTGGTTCGCCTGGGACGGCACCTCGCTGTGGCTGTACTCGGTGGTGCGCAGCAGGCGCTGGGCCCAGCTGCGCCGCGACCCCCGGGTGGCGGTCGTGGTCGACTCGGGCGAGGAGTACGACCAGTTGCGCGGGGTCGAGCTGTCCGGGCGGGTGGAGTTCGTGGGCGAGGTGCCGCGGACCGGGGAACTGTGCGCCGAACTCGACACGGCGGAGACGCTGTTCGCGCGCAAGAACTTCGGGCTGGACGAGATGCCGCACGACGGCAGGCACGCCTGGGCCCGGCTGACCCCGGAGAAGACCGTGTCCTGGGACTTCCGGAAGCTGGGGGCGCCGTAGCGGTCAGCCGAGCTGCCGGGCCGCCGCCCGCAGGGCCTCGACCGCCGCGCGGATCGAGGGGCGGCGGTCCGCGTCGGCCCGCCAGACGACGTACACATGCCGGCGCACGCGCTGGCTGAGCGGGATCATGACGATGCCCGGGGGCACCGGGTGCCGGCCCAGCAACGGTGCGATGCACACGCCCAACCCGGCAGCCACCAGGCCGAGCTGGGTGTGGGTCTCGCCGGCGCGGTGGCCGACGATCGGCTCGATGCCCTTCGAGCGCAGCGTGAACATCAGCCACTCGTGGCAGAACTCGCCCTCGCCCCAGGTGATCCACTCGTCCTCCGCGAACTCGGCGAGGTCCACCTCGTCCCGGTCCGCGAGCCGGTGGCCCACGGGCATGGCGACATCGGCCGGATCGTCCAGCAGGGGCGCCTTGACCAGGCCGTCGGGCACGGGCATCGGCTTGTTGTACCAGTCCAGGACGACCGCGAGGTCGAGGTCGCCGCGCACGACGCCGGCGATGCCCTGCTCGGGTTCGAGTTCGCTGGAGCGCACCCGCAGCCCCGGGTGCTGGGCGCGCAGGGCGGCGAGCGCCGTCGGGAACAGGCCGCGGGCGGCGGTCGGGAACGCCGAGAGGCGCAGTTCGCCGACGACCTGGCCGCGGTGCGCCTCCAGGTCGGACTGGGCGAGCTCCACCTGCGAGAGGATCCGCGCCGCGTGCTCTGACAGCAGTCGCCCGGCGTCCGTGAGCCGTACTCCGCGCCCGTTCTTGGCGAGCAGCCGCTGGCCGACCTCACGCTCCAGCTTGCCCAGCTGCTGGGAGACCGCGGACGTGGTGACGTGCAGCGCGTCGGCGGCGGCGCTGACCGAGCCGTGCCGGGCGAGGGCGTCGAGGGTGCGCAGGCGCTCGAGGTTCAACATGTAAGTGATTCTAAGAGGTATCAGGTGAGAAATTTCGATTGTGCTACGAGGTTGCCTCCAGCATCGTTGAGGTCATGAGCACGGTCACCGCATCCAGGACGCAGTCCCCCGCCACCGCCCCTCCCCGCCCCCGCCTCGACTGGCGGCTCCGCTTCGGCGCCCTGTCGCTGATCTGGGGCTTCAGCTTCCTGCTGATCAAGGTGGGCACGGAGAGTTACGCACCCTTCCAGGTCACCCTGGGTCGGCTGGTGTTCGGTACGGCGGTCCTGGCGGCGGCGATGGCCGTGAAGCGGGAGCGGCTGCCGCGCGGGGCGCGCACCTGGGGGCACCTGGCGGTCGCCGCCTTCTTCCTGAACGCGCTTCCGTTCTCCCTCTTCGCCTACTCGGAGCTGACCATCCCCTCCACGCTGGCCGGGATCTGCAACGCCACCTCGCCGCTGTGGGGAATGGCGCTGTCCCTGGTCGCGCTCTCCGAGGACCGGCCGACACGGGTTCGCTTCGCCGGCCTCGGCCTGGGGTTCCTGGGGGTGCTGACCGTGCTGGGGGCGTGGCAGGGGTTCCACGGTCTGGATGCCACGGGTACGGCGATGGCGCTGCTGGCGTCGCTGAGCTATCCGGTCGGCTGGATCTACGTGCGGCGGACGCTGGCCGGGACGGGCAACTCCCATCTGTCGATGACGGGGGCGCAGCTGCTGTTGGCGACGCTGCAACTTGCCGTCGTCACACCGCTGTTCACCTCGTTCCCGACCCGCTTCCCGGTCGCTCCGCTGCTGGCCGTCGCCGCGCTGGGGGCTCTGGGGACGGGGCTTGCGGTGCTCATCCAGTACGGGTTGGTCGCGGAGGTCGGGCCCACCACGGCGCAGATGGTCACCTATTTCATCCCGGTCATCGCCACGGCCGCGGGAGTGGCGATTCTCGGAGAGTCGCTGCGGTGGACCACGCCGGTGGGCGCGGTGATCGTTCTTGCGGGGGCCGCGCTCACCCAGGTGCGGAAGAAGGCCTGAAAGGGCCTGCTCACACGTAGGTTCGCACCGGTGTCGGACCCATCGCCGCCGCTACCGCGTCCGCCAGGGGACCCGTCTCCTCCGGGGTCAGCGTCGAGATCGTGACGCGGATCCCCGGTGGTGCGTTCAGGCGGAACCGGGCTCCCGGAGTGACCGCCCAGCCCGCGTGGAGCAGTCGGGCCACCACGCCCGTCTCGTCGGGGACCGGCACCCAGACGTTCATGCCGCTGCGGCCGCGCGCCGTCACACCGCGTTCGGCCAGCGCCTCGACCAGGGCGTCCCGGCGGGCGCCGTACGAGGCCGCCACCTCGCGCGTGTCCACCGCGCCGTCGCTCCACAGCCGCACCACGGCCCGCTGGACGAGCCGGCTCACCCACCCGGGACCCAGCCGCTGCCGCCCCCGCACCCGGTCGACCGTGACGTCGTCCCCGGTGAACACCGCCAGGCGCAGATCCGGGCCCCAGGCCTTGGCCGCGGAACGCACGAAGGCCCAGTGCCGGGTGGACCCGGCGAGCGGATGCAGGGGCACGTCGACGATGCCGTGGCCGTGGTCGTCCTCGATCAGCAACGTCTCGGGGTACTCCCGCAGCACGGACCGGAGCGCACGCGCGCGCGGGGCGGTCAGCGCGGCGCCGGTGGGGTTCTGCGCCCGATCCGTGACGATCAGGGCCCTCGCCCCGGACTCCAGCGCGCGGCGGACCTCCTCGGGGCGCGGCCCTTCGTCGTCGACGCCGACGGGCACGGTGCGCAGTCCGAGCGCCGGGACCAGATCCAGCAGGCTGCCCCAGCCGGGGTCTTCCACGGCCACCCGGTCACCCGGCTTGAGGTGCGCGGCGAGGACCCGCTCGACGGCGTCCAGGGAGCCGGATGCCACGGTGACGGGGCCGTCCGGCACCCCGTCGGCGTCCAGGGCGGTGCGGGCGAGGTGCGCCAGCTCGGGCTCCACCGGATCGTGCCCGTACAGCACCGGTTCCCGGTCGCTCCGCGCCGCGGCCGCCGCGAACGCCTCCGCCAGGTGTGGCAGCAGCGCGGGGTCCGGGTTGCCGTCGGCGACGTCCCGCACCCCCTCGGGCACGTCCACCCTGATCTGCTCACGCCCGGTCGTGGCCGGCTTCGGCCGGACCCTGCTGCCCCGCCGCCCGGCGGTCTCGATCACCCCGCGCTCGCGCAGGGTGCGGTAGGCGGCCGCCACGGTGTTCGCGTTCACCCCGAGCCGGACCGCCAACTCCCGCATGGGAGGCAGTGGTTGGCCCGGCTCCAGCTCCCCGGAGCCGACCGCTCGCTCGACACTGGCGGCGATCTCGGCTGCGCCCTGCCCCTGAATCGGATACTCTCCTAGCACAAAACTAATTATGCACTAGTGCAATGGAGAACACCATGCAGGGGACCCAGGAAACGCAGCCGCAGCCCGCCGCGTACACCCCGACCGACCGCACGGTGCCCACGCGTTCCGCGCAGCGGGCGTCGTACGACAAGGACGTGGTGCACGCGATACTCGACGAGGGCTACGTCTGCCATCTGGGCTTCGTCCGCGACGGCGCCCCGGTGGTGCTGCCCACGCTGTACGGCCGGGTCGGCGAGCGGCTCTACGTCCACGGGTCCACCGGTTCGCGGCCGCTGCGCATGACAGGTGAGGCCGACCCGGGCCTCGAGGTGTGCCTGACGGTCACCCATGTCGACGGGCTCGTCCTGGCCCGCTCCGCCTTCCACCACTCGATCAACTACCGCTCCGTGGTGGTGCACGGCGTCGCGCACGAGGTCACCGACCCCGAGGAGCGGCGGCTGGCCCTGGACGCCCTGGTGGACCACGTGGTGCCGGGCCGGGCCGCCGACTCCAGGCCCGCGAACAAGAAGGAACTGGCCGCCACCGCGGTGATCCGCCTCGACCTCGACCAGGTCTCCGCCAAGATCCGCACGGGCGGCGCGAACGACGAGCCCGAGGACCTCTCCCTGCCGCACTGGGCGGGGGTCGTCCCGCTCCGCAAGGGCTACGACACCCCCGTCGCCAACGCCGACCTGGCACCCGGCGTCGAGCTGCCGGAGTACCTGGCCGCGCGGTGACCCGAGCCGCCCGGGGTCACACGGGGACCGGCTCCCGGTGCGCGCGGGCCTCGCTCGACGCCAGGCCCGCGACCGCGCCGAGCATCAGCAGGGTGCCGGTCACGGTGGCCGCCGTCAGGTGCTCGCCGAGCAGGACGACGGCCAGCACGGCCGCCGTCACCGGCTCCAGCAGCATGATCACGGAGACGGTGGCGGACCGTACGACGGCGGCGCCCGCGAAGTAGAGGGCGTAGGCGAGTGCCGTCGGGACGGACGCGATGTACCCGAGAAGCACCAGCAGCCGCACCGGGTGGTCGGTGTGCGGGAACAGCCCCTCGACCAGGGCGAACGGCAACAGGCACAGGGCGGTGACCCCGAAGGCCCCGACGGTGGTGCCGGAGGCGCCGGCACCGGCGTCGCGCCCCCACCACCGGGTCAGCAGCGTCATCGCCGAGTAACCGGCCGCCGACACGAGGGCGTAGAGCACGCCCAGCGGCCGGACGGTCGCGGCCGAGCCTCCCAGTGTCAGCACGACCAGCCCGGCGAGGGCCCCGCCGACCGCGAGGACGCCGCCCGCGCCCAGCCGCTCCCCCAGCGCGAGCCGGGCGCCGATCGCGATGAGGACGGGTCCGGCGCCGAGGGTGACCACGGTGGCCACGGCCAGCCCGGTCGACGCGACGGCCGCGAAGTAGGCGGTCTGGAACACCGCGAGCCCGAGACCGGTGGCGAGGGCCCTGCCGGCCCTGCGGCGCAGCGGTTCGCGGGCGGCGCAACGGCCCCGGGAGCGCAGCAGACGCCCGGCCAGGAGCAGCACGAGCCCGGCGGCGCAGCGCCAGAAGGAGAGGGCGAAGGGGCCCATGTCGCCGGCCCGGTAGACCAGGGAGGCGGCGGCGCCCACGGTGCCCCAGGTGGCACCGGTGACGATCAGGTAGAGCAGGCCACGCCCGACGGGCAGGCCAGAGGCAGCGTTCGACACGAGGTTTTCTCCGCAGAGGCGCACGAAGGTGCGGAAGGTCGGAAGGCGGCCCGGCTCAGCGGGTCGCGCGGACTTCGTCTGCGGGCAGCACCGTCCCCGCCCGGCGCCGTGCGCCAGGGCGTGTTCTTCCCGGAGGCCCGCCTCAGGCGGCCGGCGGCGAAAGGGCGAGTACGTCGGACGGCATGATCAGCACCCTAGGCCGCCGTTCCCCGGGCGGACAACTCCCTTTCCGCGCCACCCGCGGCCACCGGCTCGGCCGAGCCCTTGGCGGGTGTCGAGGACTGGGCGATGAAGGCACCGACCAGGACGACGGCACCGCCCAGGACCTGCGGCGCCGACAGGTGCTCGCCGAGCAGCACCCAGGCCAGCACGGTCGCGATGACCGCCTCCAGACAGGCGACGACGCCCGCGACCTGCGGGGACAGCCGCCGTACGGAGAGCACCCCGGTGATGTACGCGACGACCGTGGCGACCAGGACGATCCAGGCCAGCAGGGCGGCGGCCGGTACGGCGGTGCCGTTCAGTCGCGCGGCGCCGGCCAGCACTGACCAGTCCATGCTCCACGGGCGGGCCACCACGGTCAGTACGGCGGTGCCGACGAGCAGGCCGTAGGCGATGACGCCGAGCGGGTCCGGCGCCCGGTCGCCCGCCTCGCTGCCCTGGTCGGCGAGGACGAAGTAGCCGACCTGGCAGCAGGCGGCGCCGAGCGCGAACAACAGGCCGAGCGCGTCGAAGCTCAGCCCCGACCACACCTCCACCACGCAGGCGAGACCGCCGGCCGCGAGGACCACGCCGAGCGCGGCCGCGCGCGACACCGGCCGCCGTTGCACGAACCGCACCCAGCCGAGCACGAGCGCGGGGGCCAGGTACTCGACGAGGAGCGCCACGCCGACCGGGATGCGGGAGAGCGCGGCGAAGTAGCAGGCCTGGACACCGGCGACGGCCAGCAGCCCGAACCCGGCGAGCAGAGCGGGACGGCGGCGCAGCAGGGCGCGGTGCCGCACGGCGAGGGGCAGCATCAACACGGCGGCGCCGGCGACCCTCAGCCACACCACGTGGAGCGGGTCGAGCCCCGCCTCGATCAACGGCTTGGCCGCCACTCCGGACCCGCCGAAGGCCAGTGCCGAAGCGAGGGCGAGGCCGAGCCCGACGCCCCTGCCGTGGCTGCCCTGACTGCTCTCAGACGTATGCACCGGCACATGATGACAGGCGACGACAGGAGCGTCACCCTCGTTGACACCTGTCTCAGGAGATGGACAGGGGGGGTGAGGGGCCGACGGCCCGGTTCAGCAGAGCGCCCCGCCGTCGCCGGCGCACTCTCCCGCGGGCGCCTCGACCCGGGCGCACAGCTCGCGGGCGGGGATGCCGGCGCGCTCGAGAACCTCCACCGCCCGGGACCGCTGGTCCACGACGAGCGCGGCGAGCAGTTCGGTGCCACGGGCCGTCGCCCCGCCGCGCTGCCGGGCGCGGCGGCGGGCATCCTCCATGGCGGCGGCCGCGGTGGGCGACCAGGCTCCGGCTTCCTTGGGCTCACCGCCGTACAGGGCGAGGTCGGGCACGACGGCGATCGCGCCGGAGTCCTCCACCGTGCTCTGCCAGCGCAGTCCGTAACCGATGCTGCGCTGCACGAGATAGCCGAGCAGCCGGGCGAGCTGCGGGGCGTCGCCGACGGCGGCGCGGACCTCGGGGTCGGACTCGAGGAGCGAGTGGAGCAGATGGGCGGTGTCGATCTGCCGGTCCCCGTCCCGCACGGCCCTGCGGCGGGCAGCGGCGACCACCGCTGCCAGCTCGGCACCGAGCCCGACGGCGTCGTCCGGGAGCGGGCCGCCCTGGTCACCGGCGGGATGACGGCCTGTACGGTGTTGCACATCCTCTACCTCATCAGCCTCAGGGGGCCGCGTCATCGGCGAGGGGAACCATTCTCGCGTCCCGCAGGGAGTGGACGCCGCCGGCCGGAATCTCATCCTTGAGGAGGAGATCAGGCCGCGGAACCACAATTCCTGACGGTTCATCAGTATTGAATGTTCAAGGCCCTGCGGCTACGTTCCGCGACACCGTAGCCCGACACGAAGGGGTGGTCGCATGGCCGAAGTCAGCGCGGAGGCACGCATCCAGGCACCGGCCGAGAAGGTGTGGGCCCAGCTCACCGACTGGTCGGCGTACGGCGAGTGGAACGCGACCCACACCAGCTTCCCCGAGGGCGGGCCCGAAAGTCTGGCGGTGGGCGGCACGTTCCAGGAGAACATGAAGCTGATGGGCTTCCCGGCGGAGGTCGACTGGACCATCGAGGAGTTGGAGCCGGCGCGGGTGTTCGCCATCCGCGGCAAGGGCCCGATGGCGGTCACCGTGGCCACCCGCTACACGCTCACCCCGGACGGCGAGGCCACGACGGTCCGCATCGACGGCGAGTTCACCGGCGCCGCGGTGTCACTGATGGCGGGCAAGCTCAAGGACTCGGCGACGGCCGCGCTGAACGAGTCCCTGCGCAAGCTGGGCGGACTGGTGGCCTGAGGCCTGAGCACGGACACGTCCCCCTGGCACGGGAAGGCGCCCCGCGGAGTCTCCACGGGGCGCCTTCGTGCCGGCCGTACGA
The DNA here is from genome assembly GCF_056434305.1 of Streptomyces sp. NPDC044061. Classification (NCBI taxonomy): domain Bacteria; kingdom Bacillati; phylum Actinomycetota; class Actinomycetes; order Kitasatosporales; family Streptomycetaceae; genus Streptomyces; species Streptomyces sp. NPDC044061. Next base: position 284,958 of record NZ_JBWKFL010000009.1, read on the forward strand.
CCTCGACGCTCGTCCTCGGTGCTCGTCCTCAGTGTTCGTCGGCGAGGATGAGGTACAGCTTCTTGCGGGCGTCGTTGACGACCGCCAGCGCCTTCTCGCGCTGCTCCTTGGTTCCGGTGTTCCAGACCTGCCCGAAGGCCTGCATCAGACCGAAGCCGGCCTGCCGGACCTCACCGAGGGCCTCCCAGTCGACCCCGCGCGAGGCCTCCTCCCAGGGCGCCTCCGGGCCTTCGGCGGCGGCGGCGCGGCCACTCTCGGTCAGGGAGAACAGCTTCTTGCCGCCCTCGCTCGCACTGGCGATCAGACCCTCGTCCTCCAGCAGCTGCAGGGTGGGGTAGACCGAGCCGGGGCTGGGCTTCCACGCGCCGCCGCTGCGCTCGGCGATCTCCTGGATCATCTCGTAGCCGTGCATGGGCCGGTCCTTGAGCAGGGCCAGGATCGAGGCGCGCACGTCACCGCGCCGCGCCCGCCCCCTCGGGCCTCCCCGCCCTCGCGGCCCCCAGGGCCCCGGGCCGCCGAAGCCGGGGCCGAAACCGGGCCCGCCGGGACCGAAACCGGGGCCACCCGGACCGAAGGGCCCGAAGGCGGCCCGCCGGGCCTCGAATCCACCGAACCCGCCCCGGCCGCGCCGGCCCGGGCCGTCCTGACGATGTCCACGCTCGAATCCGTGGGTACGCATCGCGATCACTCCATTTCCATCGTTGATCTGTCACGTATCGATCGCGTTCCTTACGCGATGGCTCAACGATATATCGGTAACGATCGCATGACAAGCCCCTCCCGCAAGCCCGGCAGGTGTGCTGGTCAGCCGCCCGTGCCGGTCGCCCGCAGCGGGCAGCCGGTACCGACGCGCGAGGTCAGATCGGCGCGCAGGGCCACGAGTTCCGCCATGCGCTCGTCGATGACGCGGATCTTGTCCGCGAGCAGCGCGGACAGCGCCTCGGCACTGTCGGGGGCGTCGCGCAGCTCGGCGCCGTGCCGGGCGATCTCCGCCAGCGTGAAACCGAGGGTCTGCGCGGTGCGGACGTAGTACAGCCAGGTCAGCGTCTCGGGCGGGAAGTCGCGGTAACCGTTGGACAGACGCCGGCCCTCGATCAGCCCGATGCGCTCGTAGAAGCGAACGGTGTCCTTGGACAGGCCCGCTCGAGCGGCCAGTTCTCCGATGCGCACGACTCCCCCACCGCTTCCCGGACTTGACCTTGGAGCGTACTCCGCTGTTTAGCGTGAGCCGCGACCCAGCAGAGCCCGACCGAGGAGCCCTCCGTGAGCCCTTCCGCGCCCTCCCGCCCCGCCTACCTGCGCCTCGTGCGGTCGAGCGGCTGGTACGACCTGCTCGTCACCGCCGGCTTCGCGACGCCGTGGACGTACGCGCTGGTGCACCGCCTGCTGTCGGCGGCGGGTGACGCCGCCGGGCTGGGCACCCTCCCCGCCCAGGACCCGATGCAGACCCTCTACGCCAACCTGATGGGCTCGGTCGTGGTCGTCTGGTCCGTCCTGCGCGTCGTACGACCGTTGCCCCTGCACGGCCTGCTCGACGGAGTCGCACGCACGCTCTTCGCCCTGGGGCAGGCGTACGCGCTGGCGCACGGCGGCCCGCGGGTGCTGTGGCCGTTCCTCGTGGTGGAGGTGGCGTTCGGCGTGGCTCAGCTCGCGCCCTGGGTCACGGTGCGCGGGGCCGGCACGGCGAAATCGGTCCAACGCTCGTGAATTGGCCTTGGTCCGCGGCTTCCCGCGGCTCTAGCGTCTGCGCCATGCGCATTCGAATCGTCGACGCCTTCACCGACCGGCCCTTCGCCGGCAACCCGGCCGGGGTCCTGCTGCTGGACGACGTCTTCCCGGACGACGACTGGCTCCAGAACGTGGCCCTGGAGGTCAACCACGCCGAAACGGCGTTCGCGCACCGGCTGCCGGAGGGCGGCGAGGCGGACTGGGCGCTGCGCTGGTTCACGCCCGTCGCCGAGGTCGCGATGTGCGGGCACGCGACGCTCGCCACCGCCCACGTCCTGCACACCAGCGGCGCCCACGAGGGGCCGGTGCGGTTCGCCACCCGCAGCGGGGTGCTCGTCGCCACGCCCGGCCCGGACGGCTGGATCACCCTGGACTTTCCCACCGCCCCGCTCACCCCGGTGCAGGTCCCGGACGGGCTCGCCAAGGCCCTGGGCGCCGAGCCGGTCGTCGCCCACGACACGGGACCCCACGTCGGCGACCTGCTCGTGGAGCTGGCCGACGAGCGGACGGTCCTCGGACTCGCTCCCGATCACAAGGCCCTCATGGCGCACTCCTCGCGCGGTGTCATCGCCACCGCCCGTGCCGACGACCCGTCCCTCGGCTACGACTTCGTCTCCCGCTGCTTCTTCCCGAACGTCGGCATCGACGAGGACCCGGTGACCGGCAGCGCCCACACCGCGCTCGCCCCGCACTGGTCCGCCCGCCTCGGCCGGGGCGAACTCACCGGTCTGCAGGCCTCCCGCCGCAGCGGCCTGGTCCGCACCGCACTGCGCGGTGACCGCACGCTGCTCACCGGCCGCGCGGTCACGGTCATCGAGGGCGAACTGCTCGCCTGAGCGGGCGGCCCGTCCTCAGACCGTCGGCAGCCAGCCCACCTTGCCGGCGAGCAGGGCGTAGCCGACGAACGCGCCGATGTCGAGCAGGGAGTGCGCGACGACCAGCGGCCCGACCCGGCCCCAGCGCCGGTAGAGCAGGACGAAGACCACGCCCATGACCATGTTGCCGAGGAAGCCGCCGATGCCCTGGTAGAGGTGGTACGAGCCGCGCAGGACCGCACTGGCCACCAGTGCGGTCCCCGGGGTCCAGCCCAACTGCCCCAGCCTGCGCAGCAGATAGCCGACGACGATGACCTCCTCGAGGATCGCGTTCTGCAGCGCGGACAGGATCAGCACCGGGTACTTCCACCACACGCCGGGCAGCGCCTCGGGCACCACGGTGAGGTTGAAGCCGAGGCCGCGGGCGGCCAGGTAGAAGGCGATACCGGTGCTTCCGATCACCGCCGCGATCGCGGCGCCCCGGCCGAGGTCGGGCCAGGGGCGGGTGCGGTCGAAGCCGAGCGTGCGCAGGCTCTCGCCCTCGCGCATCAGCAGATGGGCCACCAGGAGCACGGGGACCAGCGCGCTGGCGATGCCGAAGAGCTGCCAGGCGAGGTCGAGCCAGGGGCGGCCGGGCGCGGCCGAGGCGTTGAGGGTGGCCGCCTGGTCCTTGAGCCCGCCCGGTTTGGTGACCGACCCGACGAAACTGATGAACGCGGACACCCCGCTCGCCCCGAGCGACAGCGCCAGAACGAGCAGCGTCTCGTCCCGGAAGATCCGCCGCGGGAACCGCTGCGGATGAGCCTCGGCCACCGGGTCAGCCTCCACGTGCACTCCTGCCTTCGGTCCGGTCGTGCGAGGTCACAGCATGCCGGATCACAGCAAGGAGCGTTCGCCCGGGCCGGGCTTCCCGGGCCGGGCGACAGGGGGAACGGCCCTCAGCCCAGCGGCACCGGCTCGGGCAGGCCCACCGGCCAGGTGTGCACCGGTTCTCCCACGTGCATCAGCTCGGCGTAGCGCCGTGTCGTCGCGGCCAGCGCGGCGTCGCGGCCGAGGCCCTGCTCCAGGGCCCGGTGGAAGGTGGCCGCCTGCCAGGACGCGCCGTTCACCCGGCGCCGGCAGCGCTCCTCGATGACGCCGAGGTAGAGGTCCCGGTCGGCGGTTTCCACACCCCAGGCGTCCAGACCCGCCGAGGCCAGCGGCAGCAGCTCGTCGCGGACCAGGGTGACCGCGTCGACCTCGCCCGTACCGCCGTAGCGTCCCCGCCGCGGCCAGACGAAGCGCGCGTCGATGCCGTGCCGGCACGCGGCGTCGAAGTTGGCCTCGGCCGCCTCGAAGGGCAGCCGGGTCCACACCGGGCGCGGCTCCTCGGCCAGGGCGCGCACCAGGCCGTAGTAGAAGGCCGCGTTGGCGATCACGTCGGTGATGGTCGGTCCGGCCGGCAGCACACGGTTCTCCACGCGCAGGTGCGGGACGCCGTCCGCGATGTCGTATACGGGCCGGTTCCAGCGGTACACAGTGCCGTTGTGCAGGACGAGCTCGGCCAGTTTGGGTATGCCACCGGCGTCGAGGACGTCCAGCGGCTCCTCGTCGGCGCAGATCGGCAGCAGTGCCGGGAAGTACCGCAGGTTCTCCTCGAACAGGTCGTACGCGGAGGAGACCCACCGCTCGCCGAACCAGGTGCGCGGCCGCACCCCCTGGGCCTGGAGTTCCGGCGGGCGGGTGTCGGTGGCCTGCAGGAACAGCGGCGGCCTGGACTCACGCCACAGCTCGTGGCCGAACAGAAACGGTGAGTTGGCGCCGACGGCGATCTGCGCGGCGCAGGCCACCTGCGCCGCGTTCCACACGTCGGCGAAGCGCGCCGGGGTGACCTGCAGGTGCAGCTGCACAGAGGTGCAGGCGGCCTCCGGGACGATGGACTTCGAGGTGCAGGTCAGATGCTCCACTCCCTCGATGTCGAGGAGGAAGTCCTCGCCGCGGGCGGCCACGATCTGGTCGTTGAGCAGGGTGTAGCGGTCCACCTCGGAGAGGTTGGCGGAGACAAGGTCGTCGCGGTCGAGCGTGGGCAGAATTCCGATCATCACGATGCCGGCGTCCACCTCGCCGGCCTTGCGGTCGGCGTAGGCCAGGGAGGTGCGCAGTTCCTCGGCGAGCCGGTCGAATACCCGACCTCCCAGCCGGTGTGGGGCTATGTTCACTTCCAGATTGAACATGGCGAGTTCTGTTTGGAAATCGCGGCTGGCGATACGCTCCAGCACCTGCCCGTTCAGCATTTTCGGCATGCCGTCGGGGCCGGCGAGATTCAATTCGATCTCGACACCCATGAGGTTCTTGGGGCGGTCGAACCGCTTCTCGACCAGCAGCCGCTCCAGTCCCGCCAGACACTTGTGGAGCTTTTCGCGGTAGCGCTGGCGATCGGACAGGTCGAACTGCCCTGCCACGACCTTCTCCCCCATCGAAGTGTCCCTCCTCGGATGGGCGGGCCGCAGATCCGGCCGCCGGGGTCCCGGTCCAGGTTGGGATGATGCCCAGCGGAAGCGATCGATAACGTCCCACGCGGGCCCGGCACCCGCTACCCTGTCGGAATGTTCCCCGCGGCACATTCACGGGGCATGACGCAGCTTGCATCTTCGGGTGCCCCGATCGCCTCGTGAAAAACGCCGACGACATTCGGCCGACCGCGGCGGCGACGTATTACGAGGTCAGCAGCGTCGTTCCGGCCGGGAAATCGGGATTTTTCGCGCGAATCGTCGGCTGAATAGCGCCTTGCCCGGCTGCCCGGAATCCGATAGACGAAACATCGACTGAACACGTCTCGTATAAACTTCGCGAAGAAGGCCTAAGGTTGGGCCCGCGGTCCCGGTTTCTGTCGTGTTCCTGCCGTCAAGGTGACGGGCGGCAGGCCTCAGCCGCACCCTCGTTCAACGATCCGGGCCCCCACCTCTCAGGCCACCCCCGTGAGCAGACAGCGCCGTCCGCCCCACCCTTCTCGCGCCGCCGCGCCTGTCGAACGAGAGGCGACCCACCATGCCGCTGCACGTGCCCCCTGCCCCCGCGCCCGCACTGCGCTCCGTCCTCACGGCCCTCGGTTCCCCCACCGCGGTCCGTGAGGCCCGAACCCCTTCCCTGCGCGCCGCGCAGGGCCCCGGGGAGCCCGAACTGCCGCTTCCCGTGTACGTGTTGGACCGGATAACCGCACAGGGTCTGTCCGCCACCCGGCTGGCCGGCTGGCGCTTCCTGATCCGCTGCGGCGACCGCGCGGTGGCCGCCGCGGACACCATGCTGACACCGGACGGCTGGGCCTTCTCGCACTTCTTCGAGGGCCCCTACATCGCCTCCACCGAGCGCGCCCTGCAGCAGGCCGAGGCGCTGCAGCAGCCGTACCAGCCGCGGCTGCTGTCCGTGCCGGGGCTGTACATGCTCACCCTGTGGCTGCACGGTGACATCGCCGCCGACGCCGGCGAGGGCCATCCGGCCGCCACCGACCTGCTCGTCCCGCTGGCCCCGGCACCGCCCGGCATCTCGGCCCACCGTCCGCACCGGGTCGCCGAGTTGCTCCCGGTTCTGACCCATCGGGCGACTCCCGTCAAACTGCTCGGCTCGCCTGCCTGAACGGGACTCGCGTACCCCGCTTCTCCTCCGGGAAGCGGGGTGCGTCTGTTTTTCCCGGCGCATTGCCGCTCGTACGAGCGAAAACTCGCTCCTACGAGCCGGAAAAGGATCTCTTCCGCCCGGACTAGCCCTATGGGGCCATTCCGAACCACCCAAAGGGACAGTGCAGTTGGAATGAACCGTCCGGGCGGGTGACGCGTCATGAACCTGTGAGAAGCGGTGCTGCGAAATCCCTGCGGAATGACGCCCCAAGGGCAACACTGGGTTCCGACCGACTATCACCACGGGGGACGGACATGACCACAACAGAGCGAGAGATCCCACCCATGTGCCAGCACCAGCCACCGTGTCCGCCAGCCGAGTCCGCCGACCGGGAGTCCGCCCGTCTTGTGGCGCACCACCCGGAGCAGGGGTGGAGTCTGCTGTGCAACGGCGTCCTGCTCTTCGAGGACACGGGTGAGCTGCTGCCCGACGGCCGCGTCATCGCCCCGCACCGACCGCTCGGTGCGGATCGGGTGATGACCGCCGCCTGAGCAGCACCCCGGGCGGTCCGCCGTACCGCCCGTGACCCAGAGGGGCCGGCCGCACGCCCATGGTGCGCACCGGCCCCGACGCGTGTCCGGGGGTCGCTACCGCCCGTAGTCGTGCGCTATCGCAGCGCCTCCCGCAGGGCCGCGTAGGCCGGCTTGGGGTTCAGCCGCTCGTCCCACGGCAGGGCCGCGCCCTCGCCCGGGAAGAAGGCCGGGATCCAGGAGTACTTGTCGGTGTAGTCCCAGATCGTGATGCCGACGCAGCGGCGCACGGCGAGGCAGGCCCTGGCCAGGTCCCGGTACCAGCTCGCCTGCTCGGTGAGCTTCTCGTCGGTCGCGGGCAGTTGCATCCGGATGTCGACCTCGGTGAGGGCGGTGTCGAGGCCGAGGCGGGAGAAGCGCCGGAGGTTGTCCTGCAGGGTGGTGGGATAGCCGTACTGCAGGGCCAGATGAGCCTGGAGGCCGATGCCGTCGAGCGGAACGCCCCGGGCCTTGAGGTCCTTGGCCAGCCGGTAGTAGGCGTCGCTCTTCGGACCGACCGCCTCGATGTTGTAGTCGTTGAGGTAGAGCCTGGCGTGCGGGTCGGCCTGGTGGGCCCAGCGCAGCGCGTCGGCGATGTAGCCGGGGCCGAGGGTCTTGTACCAGAGGGTCTCGCGATAGGTGCCGTCCTCGTTGAACGCCTCGTTGACGACGTCCCAGGAGTACACCTTGCCCCGGTAGTGCCGCACCTCGGTGGTGATGTGCTTCTTCAGCACGGCCCGCAGTTCGGTGGCCGTCCACTGCCTCGAGGTGAGCCAGTCGGGCAACTGACTGTGCCAGACGAGGGTGTGCGCGCGCACCTTCTGGTGACGGGCACGGGCGAGCCGCACGATCTGGTCGCCGTTGGTCCAGTCGAAGACGCCCTGCTGCGGCTCGGTGGCGTACCACTTCATGCCGTTGCCCGGCGTGATCATGTCGAACTCGCTGCCGAGGATCTTCGTGTAGGCGCTGTCGGTGAGTTCGGGGTTGTCGGTGGCGCTGCCGAAGTACCGGCCGTGCCGCTGTGCGAGGTCGGCGAGGGTCGGCTGCCGCTCGTGGGCCTGGCCGGCGGGGCCGGTGGCGAGGCCCGCGGCCACCAGGACGGCCGCGAGGGCGCCGGTGAGTCCGAGACGCCTGCTGTTCCCGGGCATCGTGGAACTCCTCTCTCTCGAAGGTGGGTTCAGCCCTTGGTGGCGCCGGCGGTGAGGCCGCCGACGAGCTGGCGCTCGGCGACCGCGTAGAAGGCGAGGGCGGGGACCATGGCGAGCACGAGGTAGGCGAAGACCCGTGCGTACTCGGCCGAGTACTGGCCCTGGAACTGCTGGACCCCGATGGGCAGGGTCCACCAGGTGCTGTCGGTGAACACCAGCAGCGGCAGGAAGAAGTTGTTCCAGCTGGTGACCACGGCGAGCACCGAGACCGTGCCGAGCGCGGGCCGGGCCATGGGCAGCAGCACCCGCCAGAAGAACCCGAAGGCCCCGCAGCCGTCGAGCGTGGCCGCCTCCTCCAGTTCACCGGGGATCTGCCGGAAGAAGCCGCGCAGGATGATGATCGTCATCGGCAGTCCGAAGGCGGCCTGCGGGAGGATCACGCCGAGCGGGTTGTCCAGCAGGTCCAGGGAACGCAGCAGGAGGAACAGCGGCAGGGCCGCCACCGCGAACGGGAACATCAGCCCCATCGTGAAGAAGGTGAACAGCACCTCCCGCCCGCGGAAGGCGAACCGGGCGAAGGAGAAGGCCGCGAGGGCGGACACGGCGACCACGAGCACGGTCGTCGCCACCGCGATCAGCGTGCTGTTGCCGAGCAGCCGCCAGAAGTCGCCCGAGCCGAGGATGCCGGTGTAGTTGCCGGTCAGCCACCGGTCCGGCAGTCCGAACGGGTTGCGGGACAGCTCGTCCGTGGACTTGAAGCCCGAAAGGACGGCGTACAGCAGCGGGACGACCATCACCGCGCCGACCACGACGAGGATCACGTGCAGGGGCATGGTCCGCACGGACTTCCGGGTCATGTGCCCGCTCCCCTCATCGTCGTCGTGGCGCCTTCGAGGTCACGGCGGAGCACGAACCGCTGGTAGGTGAGGGCGAAGACCAGGCAGATGGCGAACATGACCACGCTCACCGCACTGGCGTAGCCGACCTGGTAGCGCTTGAAGCCGTACTGGAACATGGTCACGGCCATCGTCTCGGAGTGGTGGTCGGGGCCGCCCTGGGTGACCACCCACACCAGATCGAACAGTTGGATCGACCCGATGACGGACAGGAAGACGCTGATGCGCAGGGTGGGCGCGAGGAGCGGCAGGGTGACGTTGCGGAAGCGCTGCCAGGGCCCGGCGCCGTCGATCAGCGCCGCCTCGGTCAACTCCGCCGGGACCGATTGGAGTCCGGCGAGGTAGAGCATCATGTGGAAGCCGAAGTACTTCCACGTCATGACCAGGAAGAGGGTCGCCATGACGTAGGACGGGTCCGCGAACCACTCGCCGCCCAGACGGTCGAGGCCGACGGCCCCCAGGACATGGTCGGCGAGTCCGTCGTCCGGGGCGAAGACCATGCCGAACAGCACGCCGGTGATGGCCTCGGACAGGACGTACGGCGCGAAGAACAGCATCCGGTACACCGCCCGGCCGCGCAGCCGCTGGTTGAGCAGGACCGCCATGGCGAGCGCGAACGGCAGTTGGAGGGCGAGCGAGAGCACCACCAGAACCAGGCAGCGCCACAGGTCGCCCAGGAAGACCGGGTCCTGGAAGAGCCGGGTGAAGTTGTCCGCGCCCGTGTAGTCGGAGGGCATGCCGAAGCCGCCCCAGCGGAAGAACGCGGCGTACAGCGCGAACAGCATCGGCAGCAGGACCAGCCCGATGAACAGCACCAGCGCAGGCAGCTGGAAGCCGACCGCGGTGAGCCAGTTCAGCGCGCGCCGCCGCGCCCGCCCGCGGGCCGCACGCACGGCCGGGGGCGGGTGGTCGACGGCGGGGCCGCTCCGCTCGTCGGCGAGGAAGGCGGAGGTCATCGCGGCTACTGCTCTTCCTTGGCGGTCTTCGTGATGGACTGCGCGACCTGTTCGGGCGACTTGGAGCCGGCGATGAGCGCGCCCACGCTGTCGTTGACCTCCTGGCCGACGGCGGGCGCATAGGCCTGGTCGAGGTAGAGCTGGAAGCCGGTGGCAGCCTTCAACTGAACCTGCACCGCCTTGAGGTTGGGGTCGGTGAGGACGCTCTCGGCGGCCGGGACGACCGGCAACACCCCGGTCTTCTTGACCAGTTCGCGGTCGGTGGTCTCGGCGGCGAAGAACTTCAGGAAGTCGACGGCCGCCTGCGGGGCGCCCTTGCGCAGGGCATGTCCGCCGCCTCCGCCGAACACCTCGGTGATCTTCCCCTGGCCGCCCTCGACCTCGGGGAACGGGAAGAAGCCGAGGTCCGCGCCGAGGCCCTTGCCCGCGTCGGCCTCCACGACCGGCGCCCACTGGCCCATCAGCTCCATCGCCGCCTTGCCGTTGCCGACGGTGGCCGCCTGGCCGGTCGGAGAGGAGTACGCGGCGCCGAGGAAACCCTTCTGGAACGGCTGGAGATCGACCAGCTCCTTCAGGTGCCGTCCGGCCTCCACGAACCCGGCGCCGGTGAAGTCCTTGCTCTCACCGGCCTTCTGGAGCGCGTCGACGCCGGCGGTGCGCATCGACAGATAGGCCCAGTAGTACATCCCGGGCCACTTCTCCTTGCCCGCGAGGGCGAGCGGGGTGACACCGGCGGACTTCAGCTTCTTCACGGCGTCCAGGAAGCCGCTCCAGGTGGTCGGGGACGTGGTGATCCCGGCCTTCCTGAAGAGCTTCTTGTTGTACCAGAACCCGATCATGCCGATGTCGAACGGGATGCCGTACACCTTGCTGTCCAGCAGATACGGCTGCTTCGCGACCGGCAGCAGCCCGTCGGCCCAGACCTTGGTGCTGTCGGTGAGGTCCTCGACCAGCCCCGCGTCGACCTGCTGCTTCAGCACGCCGCCGCCCCAGGTGTGGAAGATGTCCGGCAGCTTCCCGGAGGCGGTCAGCGCGGTCATCTTCGACTTGTAGGCGTCGTTCTCCAACTGGACGATCTTCACCTTGACCTTGGGGTTCTGCGCCTCGAACTTCTTGGCGAGACCGGCCCAGACGGTCTTGGTCGGCTCCGTGGTCGAGATGTTCCACCACTCGATCGTGGTCGTCCCCGAGGACGACCCTCCGTCCGAGTCGCCGCCGCAGCCGCTGAGTGCGGTCACCCCGAGACCGGCGGCGACAGAGGCCGCCAGAAAGCCGCGGCGGGACAGTGCAGGGTCGCCCATCATGTGCTCCTTCGAAACTTTCGGAGTTACTTCGGAGAGGGTCTCGACGAGAGAAAGCGGGGCCCACCGCTGACTGCCGGATCGTTGATCGCACCTCGATGGGCCGAAACATTCGATTGAATCCCCGAACGTTCCGAACCGCGACTTTAGGAAGACGCGTTGAGAGCGTCAAGGTGTCGCGCAGCAGCTCGCGGCTCGTAGTCGAACCAGTCGAAGGCCGCACGCCCCTCGGTGACGTACATGCCGAGGACTCGACCGGTGAACCCGCCGGCCACCTGGGTCGAGAGGTAGCGGCCGTCCAGTGCGGCCAGCCGAACAGATCCTTCGGAAGTTTCGATCGAGAAGGCGACGGTGTCGGGTCCCTCCAGGGGCTTCGGCCTGCGGGTCGCGCGGATGTCGACGGCGAGGGTGACCGGCCCCGCGGGCACGGGGTGTTCGGCGAGGCGCCGCCGCACCGGGCCGATCCTCGCCACCACCGCGGCCGCTCCCCCGGTCACCTCGAGGTCGTAGTGGTGGGCCTCGTCCAGCCGGACGGACAGCCCGGCCCGCGCGGTCCCGGGGTCGAGCAGCACGACGGCCCGGCAGTCGGGGTGCTGCCGGCGGCGGCCCACGAAGGTGTGCCCCGGCCGGTCGAGGCTGTCGCCGCTCGTCCATGGACCAGCAGCCGTCGGGCCGACGGCGGGGTGAGACCCAGTGCGGCGCGAGGGCCGGGCCGGTGAAGTCGTCGCGGACCGGCTCGGGCCGAGGGTGCGCCCAGGCGGCCGGTGCCGGATGCCGCTCCAGGACCGGCCCCACCCGGGGCCAGCGGTCCACCCACTCCACCGGCACCAGGAAGGTCTCCCGGCCCAGGACGTGGAACTCCGGGAAGAAGCCGCCCGGCCGGGTGCCCAGCAGCACCATCCACCAGCTGCCGTCGGCCGCCTGGACCAGGTCGGCGTGGCCGGTGCACTGGACGGGCAGTCCGGTGCACCGGTGGGACAGCAGCGGGTTGCCGGGGGCCGGTTCCCAGGGGCCGCGCGGGGAGCGGGCGCGGACGGAGGACACACCGTGGCCGAGCGCGGTGCCGCCCTCGGCGAGCAGCAGGTACCACCAGTCGCCGATCCGGTACAGGTGCGGCGCCTCGGGGTCCCGCAGCCCGGTGCCGGACCACATGGGCAGCGGCCCTTCGAGCACCTTGCCGGTCCGCGGGTCGATGCGGGCCACCGTGACCCCGGCCATGGCGCACCAGCACTGACCGTCCTCGTCCCAGGCGAGATCGGGGTCGATGCCGGGCAGGTCGATCCACACCGGGTCCGACCACGGGCCCTCGGGGCGCTCGGCGGTGACGAGGAAGGTCCCTCCGGCACCGACGACGCATGTGACGACGTGGAAGAGCCCTCCGTGGTGCCGGATCGTCGGAGCGTAGACGCCACCCGAAGCCGGCACGTCGTCGGGCAGCGTCAACTGGCCCGGCCGGTCGAGGACGTTGCCGATCTGGCGCCAGTGCACCAGGTCGCGGCTGCGGAACAGCGGAAGGCCGGGGAAGTACTCGAAGCTGGAGCACACCAGGTAGTGGTCGTCCCCCACGCGGCACACGCTCGGGTCCGGGTGGAAGCCGGGGAGGACGGGGTTGTCCTACGTCCGCATGTACGCCTCACAGGTAGTCGAAAGTTTCGAACCTGGCGGCGAATATTACTGAGCCCTACGAGGGGACTCGGCCGGAACGGAAGAACTGCGGAGCCCGGGCGGGCCGGCCGGTGAGGGAGGGAGGGAGGGAGGGAGGACAGGCCCGCCCGGAGTCGGCGGTGCGGCGAGGCCTGCGCAAAAGGCCGACCTCCCGGCTGCTCAGGTCGGCCGGAGACTCGCGCCGAACCAGCGGGCGGGCGTGCGCCGCGTGTACGGCGACCACGGGCGGACGGCCGACCATGTTGTGGGCGCAGACCATGGAGAGCCGGTCGGCGCCGGCCGCGAAGACGGCGAGCAGGTCCCCGGGCCGGGCCTCGGCGGGGAGTTCCGGCTCCGCGAGGTCGTCACCGGCGGCGCATTCCCGGCCCACGACGGTCGCCCGGGCCACGGGCGCGGCAACCGGCCGGCCGATCAGGCGGGGCTGCTTCGAACTGGTCTGCGGTGACGACCCCGAGCCTGCCGAACCCACCCCGGACGGGCCCCGGTTCGCACGCCGACGGCGCCGCTCGGCGTCACCGACGTCACCGTCGACCCCACGTTCTCGGCCCAGGCCGCCGCACCCGCCCAGGTCCGTCCCCCGACGCCTCATGACGCGATGTTGACGGGGAGCGCCGCGACGCTGACGGGATGCTGACAGGACCGGATGCCGGAGCGGACCGCGGCCGTCAGGAACCTGTCGGAGATTCGTCCCGCCGGCTGGTCGAATCGTCCGCGCGGGAGTGGGATGGGAGGGAAGCCCTGTGCGCGGGCCCGTCCGACAGGGGGCACCCGCGGGCACCCGTGAGGAACGGTGGAGACATGTCCGGTTACGACGCCTCGGCGGCCGGCCGTGTGGTGGTCGGCGTGAGCGGCTCCCTGGGCAGCGTCACGGCCCTGCGCAGGGCCACCGCGCTGGCCCGCCGGCTGGGAGCCGAGCTATGGCCGGTGCTGGCCTGGGAGCCGCCCGGCGGTGACCCCGCCGCACACCGCACCCCCGCCGTCGGCCTGCTGGTCGAGGAGTGGCAGCGGCTGGCCAAGCAGCGGCTGGCCTCGGTGCTCGACGAGATCTTCGGTGAGGAGGGCCCGGGGGTTCCGATGCACGCCGTCATCGTCCGCGGCACCCCGGGCAGGGCACTCGTGGCGACCGCGGACCGCGAGGACGACCTGCTGGTGGTGGGTGCCGGGCGGCGCGGTCTGCAGCGTGCCTTCTCGGGCCGGGTCTCCCGGCACTGCCTCAGCCATGCCGGCTGCCCGGTCCTCGCCGTACCGCCGTCGCCGCTGGAGTCCGACCTGGTGGCCGTCCACCGGCGCAACACCTGGCACCTGCGCATGGACACCCGGGGCCTGTGAGGAGCGGCCGGCGGAAGACCGCGCGCTGCGACCGCGTCAAGACGGGCGGCGCCGGCGTCAGGGTCCCGTCAACGAACGGTCCCGCTGTGTTCCAGCAGGCAAGCGGCTCCCTACCGTCGGACTCATGGAGCACCGCGACGACACCCGCCCCGAGGTGACGGCCCCTCGCCCGCCCGGCACCGGTTCCGCCGCGCACGACCGCCAGTGGGCCTCGGACCTGGGCAGCTCGGCCCGGTGCGCGGCGGTACTCCTGGGCATGCTGCTGCTCGTCGACCGGATGGCCGGCAGCCTCACCGGGTGGCGGGCGGTCCTGTGGCTCGCCGTCGCCCTGCTGCTGTTCCTCGTGCTCCTTCCCGCCCGCGTCTCGGCCGGCGCGGGCTGGCTGGCCTCCCGCCGCCTGCTGCGCACCCGTCGTGTCCGCACCGATCTGCTGGTCGCTGTGCGTCCGCTGGGCGGGATCGCACAGCGGCTGGTCCTGCGCGACGCGTTCGGCGCCCGGGTCGAGATCGATCCCGAGGTGCTGCTGCGCAACCCCGACCTCTGGTACCACCTGGCCGAGGCCGCCCGCACCTCGGAGACGAACGGCACGCTCCTCGCCGGCGTCACGGAACTGCACCGCCTCGCGGAGCGCATCGACCGCGAGACCGCCCTGACGGTTTTCAGGACGTCGGGCCTGGACTAGCGGGTCCCGTCCCGCCTCCCGGCCAGGAGCTCGCTGCGGCTGCGGTCCGGCTGTCGCCGGGGCAGCATGGAGATGTCGTACGAGATGACGCTCGGTGTCCGGTAACCAGCGTGCGGCCGCCCTTTTCCCTGACAGTCCGAGGCGCCCCCACCGAGCTCCGGGCCTCCGCTTCTTGCTGTGTCACCGCCTCCAGTCAGGCCTTTCTTAACGCAAGATTGACGCCCCCCAGCCCAGGATCCATGGGCCCTGGCGTCACTCTCTGCTTACGCTGGTGCCGCCGTCCGTGTGATGGCCGGAAACAGCTGAGCCGCACACAGGAGCACGCCGATGGTCACGACCGAGCACCCTCCCAGTCGCCTGCGCGCCTGGATGCTGGAGGGGCTGTCCGACATGGGCAAGCACGGCGGCCACACCGGGCCCCATGCCGAGCCGGAACCCCCGCACAAGGGCCAGCGCTGGTGGCGCGTGATGTGCCTGACCGGCGTCGACTACTTCTCCACCCTCGGCTACCAGCCGGGCATCGCGGCCCTGGCGGCCGGACTGCTGTCGCCCATCGCGACGATCGTGCTGGTCATAGTCACCCTGGCCGGCGCCCTGCCGGTCTACCGCCGGGTGGCGGAGGAGAGCCCGCACGGTGAGGGCTCCATCGCCATGCTGGAGCGGCTGCTCTCCTTCTGGCAGGGCAAGTTGTTCGTACTGACCCTGCTGGGCTTCGCGGCCACCGACTTCCTGATCACCATCACCCTCTCTGCCGCCGACGCCTCCACCCACCTGGTGGAGAACCCGCACCTGACCAGCGTGCTGCACGGCTACCAGATGCTGATCACCCTGTTCCTTGTGGCGCTGCTCGGCGCGGTGTTCCTCAAGGGCTTCCTGGAGGCCATCGGCGTCGCCGTCGCCCTGGTCGGCATCTACCTCGCGCTCAACCTCGTCGTCGTGATCGTCGGCCTATATCACGTCGCCACCGCCGGGCATGTGGTCACCGACTGGGCCAATGCCCTGACCGCGGAGCACGGCAACGTCTTCGTCATGATCGGCGTGGCCCTGCTCGTCTTCCCGAAGCTCGCCCTCGGCCTGTCCGGCTTCGAGACCGGCGTCGCCGTCATGCCGCACGTCCAGGGCGACGCCACCGACACCGAGGAGCGGCCGACCGGCCGGATCAGGGACGCCAAGAAGCTGCTGACCACCGCCGCCCTGATCATGAGTGCCTTCCTGATCACCACCAGCTTCATCACCACGCTGCTGATACCGGAGAACGAGTTCAAGCCCGGCGGCCAGGCCAACGGACGTGCGCTCGCCTACCTCGCGCACGAGTACCTGGGCGGAGCGTTCGGCTCCGTCTACGACGTCTCGACGATCACCATCCTGTGGTTCGCCGGCGCCTCCGCGATGGCCGGCCTGCTCAACCTGATGCCGCGCTACCTTCCCCGGTACGGCATGGCCCCGCACTGGGCGCGCGCCGTCCGCCCGATGGTCATCGTCTTCACGCTGATCGCCTTCCTGGTGACCTGGCTCTTCGACGCCAACGTCGACAAGCAGGCCGGCGCCTACGCCACCGGCGTACTGGTGCTGATCAGCTCCGCGGCCATCGCCGTGACCATCGCCTCGCGCAAGGCGGGACAGCGGGGCTGGACCGTCACGTTCGCGGTCATCTCGGTGGTGTTCCTGTACACGACCGTCGCCAACGTCATCGAGCGCCCGGACGGCGTGAAGATCGGCGCCTGCTTCATCGCGGGCATCATCCTGGTCTCGCTGCTGTCCCGGCTGGCCCGCGCCTTCGAACTGCGCGTGACCGACGTGACCATGGACCCGATGGCGGAACGGTTCGTCCGGGACATGGCCAGCCGCAAGATGCGGTTCATCGCCAACGAACCCGACCAGCGCGACAAGGCCGAGTACCGCGACAAGATCGAGCAGATCCGGGCCGACAACGAGATGCCCGAGCAGGAGGACTTCGTCTTCGTCGAGGTCACGGTCACCGACCCCTCCGAGTTCGAGGCGTGCCTGACCGTACGCGGCGAGGTCCTGCACAACCGCTACCGCGTGCTGACCGTGGAGTCCGCCTCCATCCCCAACGCCCTGGCCGCGCTCCTCCTGCACGCCCGGGACATGACGGGCTGCACCCCGCACATCTACTTCGAGTGGACCGAGGGCAGCCCGTTCGCCAACTTCCTGCGCTTCTTCCTCTTCGGCCAGGGCGAGGTCGCCCCGGTCACCCGCGAGGTGCTGCGCGAGGCGGAGCCGGACCGCAAGCGGCGCCCGCGCGTGCACACGGGCTGAGACACTCACCCACTGCAGTGGGCCCCACCTCGGAGGTTCCCGGCCGGTGGCCCTATCGTGACCGGCATGCAGTCCTACACGATCGGCCAGGCCGCGCGGCTGCTCGGCGTGAGCCCGGACACCGCCCGTCGCTGGGCCGACGCCGGCCGGGTGGCCACCCATCGCGACGAGGCCGGGCGGAGGCTCATCGACGGCAAGGACCTCGCCGCGTTCTCGGTCGAACTGGCCAGGGGGGGAGGCGGCGACGAGGACGCCTCCTACACCTCGGTCCGCAACGCCTTCCCGGGCATCGTCACCGCCATCAAGCTCGGCGACGTCGCCGCCCAGGTCGAGATCCAGGCGGGCCCGCACCGGCTGGTCTCGCTGCTCACCCGGGAGGCCGTGGAGGAACTGGGCCTGGAGGTCGGAATGGAGGCCACCGCCCGCGTGAAGTCCACGAACGTGCACATCGACCGGGTCTGAACGGGGCCTCCCCTCGCAACGGCCGTCCGGGCACCGGCAGGACCGCGAAGGCCCGCCGGTCCGGCAGCCAACCCACAGCGCGCCCCGGCTCCGACATGCCCGGCCACCTCCGGCGGGCTCCCTTCCGAAGGCCGCCCTGCCGCACCGGACGCCGCAGGCACGTTCACGGAGCTGCCGCTGACGCGCGCCCGGGTGTGGCTGGAGCCGGACCGCCGAAGCCGTAGCCTCCGTCGATCCGTATCGCCGTGATGCCGCTGATGTGCCGGGCCCCGCAGCGGTCCTGCGGAAGCACCAGTTGGGGGCCGGCCGAGTCCAGCGGGGTCTCGTCGATCGTTACGGCGAGCAGGACGGGGGCGTCTGCGAAGTCGGGGTCGATCTCCGCCCAGGACAGCAGGGTGTGATGGCCGTCGGTACCGGTGACGGCGATGAGGAAGCGCAGCCGGTCCTTGCGCCGCGCCGGGTCGAATCCGGGTCCCGCGTCGGCGAGCACGTCGTACAGGCGCGGACCGGTGAACCGGTGGTGCTGGATGCCGCTGGTGGCGCACTCGAAGCTGACCGCCACCCCGTGCTGCGGCCAGCCGAGCAGGTCCGGCACGGTCAGCCGGGCGGGTCGTACCAGATCGCCGGTCAGGGCGAGTTCGGCGAGCGTCACCTGCGACCACCTCCCGCAGGACCGTACCCGCCGACCGGCACCGTACAAACGCACATGCCAGCTCCAAGTCACGAGTTCGCAGCTCATGCGATGCGACAGGAGACTTACGGCTGGCAGATGCGGCAGTATCATCGACGCATGGCCGAAGCCCGGCCGTGGCAGGGCGCGACGTTGTTCCAGAGATCCCGAGGAGTAGATCCGTGATGACCCGTTCCGTGCGCCGGACCCGGCGGATGCTGCAGCTGGCCGGTGCGGGAGCCGCCGCCCTGATGGCACTCAGCGCCTGCTCCTCCTCCGACGACTCCTCCACCAAGTCGGACAAGTCCGGCTCCGCGGACCCGAAGCCGTCCGGCACGGTCACCGTGTTCGCGGCCGCCTCCCTCAAGGAGAGCTTCACGACCCTCGGCCAGGAGTTCGAGAAGCAGCACCCCGGCACCAAGGTCAGCTTCAACTTCGGCGGCAGCGACACCCTCGCCGCGAGCATCACCAGCGGTGCCCCCGCGGACGTCTTCGCCGCCGCCAGCCCCAAGACCATGGCGATCGTGACGGACAAGAAGGAGGCGACCGGCACCCCGGCCACCTTCGTCCGCAACCAGCTGGAGATCGCCACCCTGCCGGGCAACCCCGACAAGGTCTCCTCCCTGAAGGACCTCACCAAGTCCGGTCTGAAGGTGGTCCTGTGCGACAAGACCGTGCCGTGCGGCGCCGCCGCCCAGAAGGCCCTGGACGCCGGTGACCTTAAGCTCACCCCGGTCTCCTACGAGCAGGACGTCAAGGCCGCCCTGACGAAGGTGGAGCTGAAGGAGGCCGACGCCGCGGTGGTCTACAAGACCGATGTGAAGGCCGCGGGTGACAAGGTGGAGGGTGTGGAGTTCCCCGAGTCGGCCAAGGCCGTCAACGACTACCCGATCGCCCTGCTGAAGAACGCCCGGAACGCCGAGGCCGCGAAGGCGTTCATCGCGCTCGTGCGGTCCGCCGAGGGCCAGCAGGTCCTGAGCGGGGCCGGGTTCCTCAAGCCGTGACCTCGCTCGACAAGCCCGGCGCCGCGGCCGACCCCCGCACGGGTGGACCGCGGCGCCGCCGCACCCGCGGGGTGCCACTGCCCCTGCTGGTGCCCGGCGTCGTCGCCCTGGCGTTCCTGCTGCTGCCGCTCGTCGCCCTGCTCGTCCGCGCTCCCTGGCGCAGCCTGCCGGACCAGCTGACCAGCGCAGAGGTGTGGCAGGCGCTTCAGCTGTCCCTGGTCAGCGCCACGGCGGCGACCGCCGTCAGCCTCGTCCTGGGGGTGCCGCTGGCCTGGCTGCTGGCCCGTACGGACTTCCCCGGCCGCGGGCTGGTACGGGCCCTGGTGACCCTGCCGCTCGTCCTGCCGCCGGTGGTCGGCGGTGTGGCTCTGCTGCTCGCCCTGGGCCGCAACGGGGTCATCGGCAAGTGGCTCGACTCCTGGTTCGGGATCACCCTGCCGTTCACCACCGCGGGCGTGGTGATCGCGGAGGCCTTCGTCGCCATGCCGTTCCTGGTCATCAGCGTCGAGGGCACCCTGCGGGCCGCCGACCCGCGCTTCGAGGAGGCGGCCACCACGCTCGGCGCCTCCCGCTTCACCGCCTTCCGCCGGGTCACGCTGCCGCTGATCGCCCCCGGCATCGCCGCGGGCAGCGTCCTGGCCTGGGCCCGCGCGCTCGGCGAGTTCGGCGCGACGATCACCTTCGCGGGCAACTTTCCCGGCCGCACCCAGACCATGCCCCTGGCGGTCTACCTCGCCCTGCAGAACGACCCCGAGGCCGCCATCTCCCTCAGCCTGGTCCTGCTGACCGTGTCCATCGCGGTCCTGGCGGGGCTGCGGGACCGGTGGCTTACGGGATCCTGACGATGCCGCGAGGATGGAAGACGAACCCGCAGCTGTGCCGACGGACGGACTCATGACCGACACCGACGCCCTCAGGGCCGACCTCGAGGTGAAGGGCGAGCAGGGCCTGGACGCCCGGCTCGTCGTCAACCGGGGCTCCTTCCGGCTCGACGTGGCTCTGACCGCCGCGCCCGGGGACGTCGTCGCGCTGCTGGGCCCGAACGGCGCCGGCAAGACGACCGCGCTGCGCGCCCTCGCCGGACTCGTCCCCCTCGACGAGGGCCGCCTGCGGCTGGACGGCGCCTCCCTGGAAGGCACCCCGCCCGAGTCCCGCCCGGTCGGCGTCGTCTTCCAGGACTACCTGCTCTTCCCGCATCTGTCCGCGCTGGACAACGTGGCTTTCGGCCCGCGCTGCCACGGCGTCGGCAAGGCCGAGGCGCGCGCCCAGGCAGCCGCCTGGCTGGACCGCATGGGCCTCGCCGACCACGCCGGCGCCAAGCCGCGCCGCCTCTCCGGCGGCCAGGCCCAGCGCGTCGCGCTCGCCCGCGCCCTGGCCACCAGGCCCCGGCTGCTGCTCCTGGACGAGCCGCTCGCGGCCCTGGACGCCCGCACCCGTCTGGAGGTCCGCGCCCAGCTCCGCCGCCACCTGGCCGAGTTCGAGGCGGTCGCCGTCCTGGTCACCCACGACCCGCTGGACGCGATGGTGCTCGCGGACCGGCTGGTCGTCGTCGAGCACGGCCGGGTCGTCCAGGAGGGCACGCCGTCGGACATCGCCCGCCATCCACGCACGGACTACATCGCGCAGCTCGTCGGCCTCAACCTCTACCGCGGACACGCCGAGGGGCACACGGTACGGCTCGACGCGGGACCCGCGATCACCACCACGGAGGTGCTGTCCGGGCCGGTCTTCGTCGCGTTCCCGCCGGGCGCCGTCACCCTGTTCCGGGACCGGCCCACCGGTGCCAGCGCCCGCAACCTGTGGCGCTGCGAGGTCGCCGGCCTGGAGACCCACGGCGACCAGATCCGCGCCGACCTCACCGGCGAACTCCCACTCGCCGCCGACCTCACCACGGTCGCCGCGGCGGAGCTCGACCTGCACCCCGGCGCCGCTGTCTGGGCGACGGTCAAAGCGACCCAGACCCACGCATACCCGGCCTGAACGCCTGGGCGCTCTACGGTGGGTGCCCATGACACTGAGCATCCGCAACCAGCTCCCCGGAACCGTCACCGAGGTCCACCCCGGAGAGGTCATGGCCACGGTCAAGGTCCGACTGGACGGCGGGCAGGACCTCACCTCGGCCATCACCCTGGAGGCCGTCGAAGCGCTCGGCCTCGCCCCGGGCTCCCCGGTCCGCGCTCTGGTGAAGTCGACGGAGGTCTCGATCGCCACCAGCAGCTACGAGGGCCTGTCGATCCGCAACCAGGTTCCCGGCGCGGTCACGCACATGGAGTTCGGCTCGGTCATGGCGACGGTGAAGGTCACCGTGGCCGGCGGAGAGATCACCGCCGTGATCACCAAGGACGCGGCCACCGACCTCGGGCTGTTCGTGGGCTCCGACGTGATCGCGCTGATCAAGTCGACCGAGGTGGCGCTGGAAAGGGTGTGAAACGGGAGAGGCCCCCGGCCCGGCGGTCCGGGCGGGGGCCTCAGCGGCTCACTCAGTCCTCGTACGCGTCCAGCGGCGGGCAGGAGCAGACCAGGTTGCGGTCACCGAAGGCCTGGTCGATGCGGCGCACCGGCGGCCAGTACTTGTCGGCGACCGTGACACCGGCCGGGAAGACGGCCTCGTCGCGGCTGTAGGAGTGCTCCCACTCCCCGCCGAGCGCCCGCGCCGTGTGCGGGGCGTTGCGCAGCGGGTTGTCCTCCGCGGGCCACTCGCCGGCTCCGACCTTCTCGATCTCCGCGCGGATGGCGATCATGGCGTCGCAGAAACGGTCGAGCTCGGCCAGGTCCTCGGACTCGGTCGGCTCGATCATCAGCGTTCCGGCCACCGGGAAGGACATCGTGGGCGCGTGGAAGCCGTAGTCGATCAGACGCTTGGCCACGTCGTCGACGCTGACACCGGTGGCCTTGGTCAGCGGGCGCAGGTCGATGATGCACTCGTGCGCGACCAGGCCGCCGGGGCCGGTGTAGAGCACCGGGTAGTGCGGCTCCAGGCGCTTGGCGATGTAGTTCGCGGAGAGCACGGCGACCTGCGTGGCCCGCTTCAGGCCCTCGCCGCCCATCAGACGGACGTACGCCCACGAGATCGGCAGGATCCCCGCGCTGCCCCACGGAGCGGCCGAGATCGGGCCGACGCCCGTCTCGGGGCCGGCCTCCGGCTGCAGCGGGTGGTTCGGCAGGTAGGGCGCCAGGTGGGAGCGGACCCCGACCGGGCCGACGCCGGGGCCGCCGCCACCGTGCGGGATGCAGAAGGTCTTGTGCAGGTTCAGGTGCGAGACGTCACCGCCGAAGTGGCCCGGCTTGGCGAGGCCGACCAGCGCGTTGAGGTTGGCGCCGTCGACGTACACCTGACCGCCGGCCTCGTGGACCTGGGCGCAGATGTCGGCGACGTGCTCCTCGAAGACGCCGTGCGTGGACGGATAGGTGATCATCAGCACGGAGAGCTCGTCGCGGTGCTTCTCGATCTTGGCGCGCAGGTCCTCGACGTCGATCTCGCCGTCCTCGGCGGTCTTGACGACGACGACCTTCATGCCGGCCATCACGGCGCTGGCGGCGTTGGTGCCGTGCGCTGAGGACGGGATCAGGCACACGGTCCGCTGCTCGTCACCGTTGGCCCGGTGGTAGCCGCGTACGGCCAGCAGGCCGGCCAGCTCGCCCTGCGAACCGGCGTTCGGCTGGAGCGAGACCTTGTCGTAGCCGGTGACCTCGGCGAGCCGGTCCTCCAGCTCGTGGATGAGCGTGAGGTAGCCCCCGGCCTGCTCGGCGGGCGCGAAGGGGTGCAGCTGGCCGAACTCGGGCCAGGTGACCGGCTCCATCTCGGTGGTCGCGTTGAGCTTCATGGTGCAGGAGCCCAGCGGGATCATGCCGCGGTCGAGCGCGTAGTCGCGGTCGGCCAGCTTGCGCAGGTAGCGCAGCATCGCGGTCTCGGAGCGGTGCTCCTGGAAGACCGGGTGGGTGAGGTAGTCGTCGGAGCGGAGCAGACCCTCGGGCAGGGTGTCCGCGGCCGTCGCGTCCAGCGCTTCGATGTCGCCCGCCACGCCGAAGGCGGTGAGGACGGCACCCACCTGGGCGCGGTTGGTGGTCTCGTCGCAGGCGACGGAGACGTGGTCGGCGTCGACCAGACGCAGGTTGACGCCGTTGTCGCGGGCGGCGGCGACGACCTCGGCGGCCTTGCCCGGCACCCGCGCGGTCAGCGTGTCGAAGTAGGCGCCGTGGAGGATCTCGACACCGCCGGCCTTCAGGCCCTCGGCGAGGATCGTGGCGTAGCGGTGGGTGCGGCGGGCGATGGTCCGGAGGCCCTCGGGGCCGTGGTAGACCGCGTACATGCCGGCCATCACGGCGAGCAGCACCTGCGCGGTGCAGATGTTGCTGGTGGCCTTCTCGCGGCGGATGTGCTGCTCACGGGTCTGCAGGGCGAGGCGGTAGGCCTTGTGCCCGTCGGCGTCGACGGAGACACCGACGAGCCGGCCGGGCAGGCTGCGCGCGAACTTCTCGTGCACCGCCATGTAGCCCGCGTGCGGCCCGCCGAAGCCCATCGGCACACCGAAGCGCTGGGTCGTGCCGACGGCGATGTCCGCGCCCAGCTCGCCCGGGGAGGTCAGCAGGGCGAGCGCCAGCAGGTCGGCGGCGACGGTGACGAGGGCGCCCAGCTCGTGCGCCTGGTCGATGACAGGCTTGATGTCGCGTACGGCACCGGAGGCGCCGGGGTACTGGATCAGCACGCCGTTGATCTCGCGCGCGGCGATGTCGGCCGGGATGCCCTCGCTGAGGTCGGCGACGACCACCTCCACGCCGGTCGGCTCGGCACGCGTCTCGATGACGGCGACGGTCTGCGGCAGGGCGTCCGCGTCGATCAGGAACAGGCCCTTCTTGTTCTTGCCCATGCGCCGGGACAGCGCCATCGCCTCGGCCGCGGCGGTGCCCTCGTCCAGCAGGGAGGCGCCGGAGGTGGGCAGGCCGGCCAGCTCGGCGACCATGGTCTGGAAGTTCAGCAGGGCCTCCAGACGGCCCTGCGAGATCTCCGGCTGGTACGGCGTGTAGGCCGTGTACCAGGCCGGGTTCTCCATGACGTTGCGCAGGATGACGGGCGGGGTGAAGGTGCCGTAGTAGCCGAGCCCGATCATGGAGCCGAGGACCTGGTTGCGGTCGGCGAGCGAGCGCAGCTCGGCCAGCACCTCGGCCTCGGTGCGGGCGCCCGGCAGGTCCAGGGCGTCGGCGTTCTTGATCACATCCGGGACCGCGGCGGCGGTCAGCTCGTCGAGGGAGCCGTATCCGACGTGCGCGAGCATCTTGGCCCGCGCCTCCTGGTCGGGCCCGATGTGGCGCTGCTCGAAGGGAATGCCTGCTTCGAGCTCGGAGAGCGGGGTGCGATGGGCGGTCATTGCGGAGGCCTCCTGGTCTGACGCGACCTTCGAGGGGCACCCCGGTACGGATACCCCGACGGCCTCCCCCTCTGTCATCTCAACCTGAGAGCTTCACCGGGCGCCCCAGCGTCCCGGCTTTCACCGTCGGTGAGAGCGGAAGCCGTCGACACCCGCCCTGCTTTCCAGAGTGACCTCGTCCGTGCGGTACGTGAGCCTGAGAGATTCCGGGGAGGATTTGCTCCTTCGGCGCCTCCGAGGTGATCGGAGGACTCTCCCGCACGGGGTCAGCAGCCGCTGTCAGCCTACCAGCGAGGTCAACGCCCGAGCCTTCGAGTGGCCGCCTCCGTGAATGTGCTCTTTTGTAGTGCTTACGGATGAGTTGCGACCAAGTGGAGGGAGAGGGACCGTGCAGACCGACATCGATCCGCGCAACCTGATCGGCCGCAAGGCGTTCGACCGCAATGGCACCAAGATCGGCACCATCGACGAGGTGTACCTCGACGACGCGACGGGCGTGCCGGAGTGGGCGGCCATACGCACCGGCCTGTTCTCCCGGGACGCCTTCGTCCCGCTGGAGCCGAGCGAGCTGATCGAGGGCGCCCTCCGGGTCCCCTTCGAGCGCGCCCTCATCAAGGACGCCCCCGACTTCGGCGTGGGCCGTCACCTCTCCCCCGAACAGGAACTCCAGCTCTATCACCACTACGGCCTGGACGTGGCCCCGCCTCCCGCCTTCCCGGACCACGACTTCGGCAAGCTCGCGGGCACGGAGGAGTCCTGATCCGCCTCCGGGCCCGTCCCGACCGGCGGGCGGGCGGAGTCGGTCACCGGAACCAGCGGCAGCGGCTCGGCCGGCTCCAGCGCGGGATCCTCGACCCGGAACGTCCGCACCCGCCCCGGCTCCGACAGAGGCGTCTCGAAGCGCACGGTCACCCGGCCCAGACCGCTGCCCTGCACCCAGCCGTGGCCCCACTCGGCGTGCCACACGTCCTGCCCGGCTCGCCACTGCCGTTCGACGGGCTCCGGCGGCTCCTGCACGGCCTCGGCCACCGCCGTCTCCTGCGCCTCCTCCGGCCCCGACGGCTGTGCCGACTGCGCGAACAGGTCCTCCTGGGTGTAGTCGGCGAGCCCGGAGACGCCCACGCCGAGCAGCCGCACCCCGCCCGTGGTGTCCACGGACTCCAGCAGCCGCGCGGCCGCCTCCCGGACCACCGCCGGATCGTCGGTGGGCCCCCGGAGCGTCTCGGAGCGGGTCAGCGTCGAGAAGTCGTACCGCCGCACCTTCAGCACGATGGTCCGCCCCGACAGCCCGGCACCGCGCAACCGTCCCACACACCGGTCGGCGAGCCGCTGCACCTCGAGGCCCACCCGCAGCCGGTCGTGGATGTCCACGTCGTAGGTGTCCTCGACCGACACCGACTTGGTCTCCCGCTCCGCAACCACGGGGCGGTCGTCGCGCGCCAGCGCCATGGCGTACAGCGCGTGCCCGTGCGCCTTACCGAGCAGCCGTACGAGTTCGTCCTCACCCGCCTCGGCCAGTTCCTCGACCGTGGTCATCCCCGCCCGCCGCAGATGGTCCCCGGTGGCCGGACCCACCCCGGGCAGGGTCCGCACCGACATGGGGCCCAGCAGCGCCCGCTCGGTCCCGGGCTCGATGAGCACGAGTCCGTCGGGCTTGGCCTGCTCGGAGGCGATCTTCGCCAGCATCTTGGAGGCGGCCAGGCCCACCGACCCCGTGAGCCCCGTGACCGCCCGTATGTCCGTGCGCAGCTTCGTCCCGGCCAGCCTCGCCGACTCCTCGTCCCAGGCCGTACCCCCGGCCTCCAGATCCACGAACGCCTCGTCCAGGCTCAGCGGCTCCACGAGGGGTGACAGCCCCCGCAGCAGCGCCATCACCTGCTCGCTGATCGACCGGTAGAGGGCGAAGCGGGGTACGAGGTACGCGGCGTTCGGCGCCAGCCGGCGCGCCTGGGCCATCGGCATCGCCGAGTGGACCCCGAAGACCCGTGCCTCGTACGACGCGGTGGCCACCACCCCGCGCGGTCCGAGCCCGCCCACGACGACGGCCTTCCCGCGCAGGCTCGGCTTGGACGCCTGCTCCACCGAGGCGAAGAAGGCATCCATGTCGAGATGCAGGATCGTGGGCGCGTTTCTCACATCTCCGATGCTGCACCACGCCACTGACAATGCCCCGGCGTACGGCACCGGCCGCCTGGGCCGCCGACGGTGGGCGAAGCTGCCGACGCCCGGGCGGCCCCGCGCGCCCGGTGCCCCCGGTCAGACCGCCCGGTTGCGCCGCCGCGCCAGCTCGTCCGCCGGGTTGTGCCCGACCAGCGTCTCCCCCGTGTCGATGCGCTCGCCGTGCAGCTGGGAGAGGGCGCTTTCCACATCCCGCCAGACCACGCCGACCGCGATGCCGAAGATGCCCTGACCGCCCTGCAGCAGGGCGTGGACCTCGTCGGGCGAGGTGCACTCGTACACCGTGGCACCGTCGCTCATGAGGGTCATGCGCTCCAGATCGCGGAAACCGCGTTCCCTGAGGTGCACGACGGCCGTGCGGATGTTCTGCAGCGAGACCCCGGTGTCCAGGAACCGCTTGACGATCTTCAGGACCACGACGTCCCGGAAGCTGTACAGACGCTGGGTGCCCGACCCGTAGGCGGGCCGCACGCTCGGCTCGACGAGGCCGGTGCGGGCCCAGTAGTCGAGTTGCCGGTAGGTGATGCCGGCGGCCGCGCAGGCCGTGGGCCCGCGGTAGCCGATCTCCTCGGATGCCATGGACGCCGCCCCTCCGCCGTTCGGCACCGCCGTCGGTCGCTGCGGAGCGTGGTCGACCGCGCCGCCGGGATGGCGGTACCCCCTGCTCGAACCCGGCTGAGAGCTTGTGGGAGGGTACGGACCGCTCTCCCCGAAACCTCGTCCGGGGGCACCCCCAGCCGTACCGTCGCCGCTCGTTCTCACGCCGACCTCCGTCCTTGACCTGCCTTCTCGACGGTAGGCAGTCACCAGGGGCGCGTCAACGATCGCCACACTCGGCACGCCGAGTGATAATCACCCTAGGAGTGGTTTCCCGTGCCCCACCGCGGGGAAAGGCTAGCCGAATGCTCTGGCGAGGGACCGTAGGACGCTCTCAATGGCCGGTGGCAATTGCCATGGCGTCGGGCGCGACAGACCGGTGACCGGCCGTCCGGCGGACGCGCTGACCGCCCGCCCGGCCCCGCCTCACTGGCTGCTGGTGCCGAAGTCCTCGGGCGAGATCTGGTCGAGGAACTCGCGGAACTTCTCCACCTCGTCCTCCTGCTCGTCCGGAATCGCGATGCCGGCGTCGTCCAGCACCGTGTCACTGCCGTAGATCGGCGTTCCGGTGCGCAGGGCGAGAGCTATGGCATCGGAGGGACGGGCGCTCACCTCGACCCCGCTCGCGAAGACCAGCTCCGCGTAGAAGACGCCCTCACGCAGATCCGTGATGCGTACTTCGGTCAGCTCCTGGCCGACGGCCTCCAGCACGTCCTTGAACAGGTCGTGGGTCAGCGGTCGCGCGGGGGCCATGCCCTGTTGGGCGAAGGCGATCGCCGTCGCCTCCCCCGGCCCGATCCAGATGGGGAGGTAACGGTCGCCCCCCACTTCGCGCAGGAGCACGATCGGTTGGTTGGAGGGCATTTCGACCCGGACACCTACGACATCGAGCTCGTTCACACAGCAACCCTAGGCCGTGCTCGGGACGTTTGGGTAGTCGGGCCGGGAACAGGTGGCCGATCCGGCCCCCGCGCCCCCGCTCAGGGCAGCCGCACACCCAGGGCGGTCTGCACCAGCGCGGCGTGCAGTCTCACCGTGAGCGCCGCCAGCTCCTTCGCACGGGCCTCGGCGTGGACCCTGGTCTGCGGGTTGCGATGCCGCTTGAGGGGGGCCACCACCTGCTCCACGAGCCCCGCCTCGCGGTCGGCGGCGGCCTTCATCGCCCGCAGGTGGCGCGGCTCGATCCCGAACCGGCCCAGCTCGGTGACGAGTGAGGCCACGGTCACGGCCTCGGCGTCGTACACGCCGTCCTCCAGGGGAGCGATGAGCCCGTACGACTCCCACTCCGCCAGGTCTCCCTCGGCGATGTCCGCGGCCGCCAGCAGCTCGGCACGCCCGATCCGGGCGACCACCGGACGCTCGGGCAGCTCCGGTACGTCCTCCCCGGTGCGCTGGCGCCCCACCACGGGCAGCTGGACGGTCTCGCCCCGCTCCACGGCGTCCAGGTGCTCGCGGATCACCTTGAGCGGCAGATAGTGGTCCCGCTGCATTCTCAGGACGTGAGCGAGACGCTCGACGTCCCCGGCACTGAACTTGCGGTACCCGGAGGGGGTCCGCTGCGGCTCGATGAGGCCCTCCGACTCCAGGAAGCGGATCTTGGAGATGGTGACTTCGGGGAACTCGTCGCGCAGCACGTTCAGCACCGTGCCGATGCTCATCAGCCCACTGTCCCTGGCGGCGGTACCGCTTCGGGCACCGCCGCTCGGTGTTTGAAGCATGGACCTTCCCTGGAGTCCCCCCGGACGGAGTCCGGAGGGTCAGATGCCCTGCCGGCTCGCGTAGAAGACCAGCCGGTACTTGCCGATCTGTACCTCGTCACCGTTCGACAGGGCGACCTGGTCGATCCGCTCGCGGTTGACGTACGTGCCGTTCAGGCTGCCCACGTCTGCCACCGTGAACGAGCCGTCCGCGGAGCGCCGGAACTCCACATGGCGGCGGGAGACCGTCACGTCGTCCAGGAAGATGTCGCTCTGCGGGTGCCGGCCCGCCGTGGTCAGGTCGCTGTCCAGCAAGAAGCGGCTGCCCGAGTTCGGCCCCCGGCGCACCACCAGCAGCGCCGAGCCCACCGGCAGCGCGTCGACCGCGGCCTGCGCCTCGGGCGAGAGCATCGGCAGCGGCGTCTGCCCGGTCGCCTCGGCCTCGTAGGCCTCGAGGCCGGAGATGGAGATCGTGGACGTGGTCTCGGACGGGCGCTCCGGCGCGACACCGGGCCGCAGCGGCGCGCCGCAGTTCGAGCAGAAGCGCGCGTTCTCCGCATTGCGGTTACCGCACCTCGTGCACACCAGGACCGACATGGACGGATCCTCCTGCCGCGGCTGCCCCGCGGGGGCGTTGGACGCGTACGGGTCGGGAGCAAACCCTCCACCCGCACTTGAGGTTGACGGTTGCCCGAAACCTATGCCGCCGGACTGGGCAGGGTCAACAGACGCCGCGCCCTGACCACCCGAAATGTCACCGCCCGGACCAGCGACCTGGTCGCGGAACAGCGGGCGCTGACCCTCTGCGTCAGGCTGTGCGCGATGACGAGCGGTCGCGTTGTCGCTGCCCTCTCGTGCGCTCTTGCCGAACAACTTCGCAAACAACTTCACGGGCGATTCCCCTTGACCGAAACAGACCCGCCCGTGGGGCAGGACGAACCCTGATTGCCTACACCGGCCGACCCGGACATCCTGACAACGTCCGTATCCGCCAGACAGTTTCCATCACGCACCACCCCTTCGGTGCGCCGACCCCCCGCAACCTCATGCCCCTGCCGGATGTCCCCCATGCACCGCCGGTTCACTGGGAGGACGACCGAGCGTAGTCAGGCTGCTTCGCCTGTCGCAAGGCGTCCACGACGATCTTGCTCGATCGCTCGACCGTCACCGTGGCCTGCTCCTTCTCCAGGGTCTGCACCACGCCTCCAGGGATGTTCAGCGCCGGCTCGAGATCCTGCGACTTGCCGATGACCTTGAAACGATAGGGAGCGTTGATCTTGTTCCCGTCGACGCTCACACCCTTGCCGGTGTCGGCGAAGTACGTGTTCGCGACCACCCGCACCCCGTTGACCTGGATCGCCTCAGCGCCGGCCGCGCGCAACTCCTGGATCGCGTCGAGCAGCATGTCCGCCTTGACCGTCCCCTTCGTGTCCTCGACCGTCACGGTGATGCCGGGACCCTGCGCCGCCACGGTGCCCGCCAGAATGCCGAGTTGCCGTTCCTTCTCGGCGGTCTGCTTGCGTGCCTCCGCGGCCTGGTCGGAGCTGCTCTGCAGTTCCTGCCGCTGCTTGTCGAGTCCCTGCTTCTCGTCCTGAAGACGCTGAGTACGCGAATCCAGTTCATCGAGGATGCGAACAAGATCTTCCTGACGGGCGCCGCGCAGCGCGCCGTCGCTGTCGCTGTTCGACGCCACCTGCACGGCCAGCCCGAAACCGAGGCCGAACAGCAGTACCGCCACGATGAGTTGGGCCCGCGTGACCCGTGGCGGCCACAGCCCCTCGACCAGCCGCCGGCGCCCGGTGAGCTGCGGCTCGCCGCTCTCCGCCGGGGCCTGCTCGGGCTCGGGGGCCGGTGCCGGCACCTCGTCGGGCAGTTCCTTGCGCAGCCTGTTCTCCGGCTGCTCGTCCTGGTTGCTCATCATCCTCACGCCCGGAAGACGTGCCGCCGGATCGCCGCGGCGTTGGAGAAGATCCGGATACCGAGAACCACCACGACACCCGTGGACAGCTGCGCGCCCACACCCAACTTGTCGCCCAGGAACACGATCAGCGCGGCCACGACCACGTTCGACAGGAACGACACCACGAAGACCTTGTCGTCGAAGATGCCGTCCAGCATGGCCCTCAGACCACCGAACACGGCGTCCAGCGCCGCCACGACGGCGATCGGCAGGTACGGCTCGACGACCGCCGGAACCTCAGGCCGGACCAACAAGCCGGCCACGACTCCCACGACGAGGCCCAGTACGGCGATCACGATGTGCCCTTCTCAGTCTTCTCGGTGTTCTCAGCGTTCTCGGGGTTCTCGGTATTTTCGGGGTTCGGCTGTGCTGTACGTACGATCACACTCGGCGCGGAGGGCAACCGGACGTCACTCTCCGTGGAGATCGCGGCGCGGATACCGAAGTCCTCCTCCAGAGCATGCAGATACAGCCCGTCCGCACTGTTCTGGAAATCGGTGCTCAGCCTCTGCCCGTCCCCCACCGCCAGCACCGTGTAGGGCGGCACCAGCGGCTTGTTGTCGACCAGTATCGCGTCACCCGCGGCCCTGACCGCGGACAGGGCCGTCAGCCGCTGCCCGTTGATGGAGACGGCCTCGGCCCCGGAGGCCCACAGCCCGTTGACCACCCGCTGCATGTCCCGGTCGCGGACCCGCCCGGTGTCGGAGAACCCGGACGTCTCGCGCGGATTGGCGCCCTCACCGCCGCTGCTGGCTTCCTTGGCGTCGTTCACCACGAGCCTCACCCCGGGGCCGTGCACCGCCGTGGCGCCCGACAGCATGCCCACCAGGTCCGCGTCGGCGCTGCCGCCACTCTGCCTCAGTGCCGCCCGCTGGCGCGCGCCGACGTCGTCGCGCAGCTTGTCGACGTCTCTCTCCAGCTTGTCAGCGGCCGCGGTCTCCCGGTCGATGCGGTCGATCAGCTCCTGGCGCTCCTTGGCCACCACGGGCGCCGCCACGCGCGCCTGAGCCGCGCCCACGGTCACGACCAGCGCCGCGAGAACCAGTCCCGCCGCCAGGCCCAGCTTCGCCCTGAGGGTCTTCGGCAGCCCACCCTCGCCCGCGGACTGCCTCCGGGCGGCGGCCTCGGCATACCCGTCGTCCAGGCTGTGGTCCATGACGTTGGTGATCAACGACATGGAGGCGTCCGGACGCTGCGGCCGCGGGGGGCTGCTCCGAACGGGGGATTGCTGCGGCATGCCGCACATCGTCGCATGTCGCGACCAGTACCTCCGAACGGCCCCTCCGGCGTGCCGGACAGGCCCCCTTGGGGACACTTGTCCGGCACGCACGCGTGCAGCGCCTTTTGCCGTCCGGGGCGCCGTCCGGGGCTGCAGGTTCTAACGCCCGGCGCTGTCCACCACGGCCGACCACTCGTCCAGGAGAGCCTGCGCGGAGGCGTCGTCGGGCCCTTCGGCCCACAGGTGGGTGACGGCTTCGGCCGGGTCGGGAAGCACCATCACCCAGCGCCCGTCGGTCTCCACGACCCGCACACCGTCCGTCGTGTCGACAAAGCGATCGCCGGCGGCCTCGACGACACGCCGCATCACCAGCCCCTTGACGGCCCACGGGGTCGCCAGGTCGCGCTTGAGGACGTGTGCCCGCGGAATCCGCGCGTCGATCTGGCTCAGCGTGAGCTGGGTGCGCGCCACCAGGCCGATCAGCCGTACGAAGGCCGCGGTGCCGTCATAGACACCGCTGAACTCGGGAACGATGAACCCGCCCATGCCGTCGCCGCCGAAGATGGTGCCCTCTTCGCGTCCCACGCGCGTGAGGTCGTCGGGAGACGTCGTCGTCCACTCGACCTGCGTGCCGTGATACGCGGCCACCTGCTCGGCGATCCGGGTCGTGGTCACCGGCAGCGCCACTCGTCCGCTGCGACGCTCGGCCGCCACCAGGTCCAGCATCACCAGCAGGGCCCGGTCGTCCTCGATGATCCGGCCCTTCTCGTCCACCAGCGACAGCCGCTCGCCGACGGGGTCGAACCGGACGCCGAACGCGGCCCTGGACGACGCCACGATCTCGCCGAGGCGGACCAGCCCACCGCGCCGCACCTCAGCGGTCTCCGTGGGCCTGGACTCGTCGAGACCGGGGTTGATCGTCAGCGAGTCCACGCCGAGCTTGCCGAGCAGGCTCGGCAGCACGAGCCCGGCGCTGCCGTTGGAGGCGTCCACGACGACCTTCAGACCCGATTCCGCTATCCCGGTCGTGTCGACGTTCCGCAGCAGCGAGCCGGTGTAGGAGTCGAAGACGCTAGCCGGGAAGTACAGGTCACCGATCTCGCCGGGGAACGCCCGGCGGTACTCCTGCCGCGCGAACACCCGGTCCAGCTTGCGCTGGCCGCCCTGTGACAGGTCCGCGCCCTGCCCGTCGAAGAACATGATGTCCACGGAGTCCGGCACACCGGGCGAGGTCCGGATCATGATGCCGCCGGCACTGCCCCGCGCGGTCTGCTGGCGCGCCACCGGAAGCGGCACGTTCTCCAGGTCCCGTACGTCGATGGCGCTGGCCTGGAGCGCCGAGATCACCGCCCGCTTGAGCGCACGCGCGCCTCGGGAGTGGTCACGGGCCGTGGTGACCGTGGAGCCCTTCTTCAGCATGGTCGCGTAGGCGCCCGCGAGCCTCACGGCAAGCTCGGGCGTGATCTCCACGTTCAGGATGCCGGTCACGCCACGGGCACCGAACAGTTGCGCCTGCCCTCTGGACTCCCAGATGACCGAGGTGTTGACGAAGGCGCCCGCCTCGATGGTCTTGAACGGGTAGACCCGCACGTTGCCCTGAACGATCGATTCTTCACCGATCAGGCACTCGTCACCGATGACCGCGCCGTCCTCGATCCGGGCGGCCCGCATGATGTCGGTGTTCTTGCCGACGACGCAGCCGCGCAGATTGCTGTGCTGGCCGACATAGACGTTGTCGTGCACCACGGCCTTGTGCAGGAAGGCACCGCTCTTGACGACGACGTTGGAGCCGACGACGGTGTGTTCGCGGATTTCCGCACCGGCCTCCACCTTGGCGTAGTCGCCGATGTAGAGAGGCCCGCGGAGCACAGCGTCGGGGTGCACATCGGCGCCCTCGGCCACCCAGACGCCCGGGGAGATCTCGAAGCCGTCGATCTCGACGTTGACCTTGCCCTCGAGGACGTCGGCCTGGGCCTTGACGTAGCTCTCGTGGGTGCCGACGTCCTCCCAGTAGCCCTCGGCGACATAGCCGTAGACGGGCTTGCCTTCCTTCATGAGCTGCGGGAAGACATCACCGGACCAGTCGACGGGCACATCGGCTTCGACGTAGTCGAAGACCTCGGGCTCCATGACGTAGATGCCGGTGTTCACCGTGTCGGAGAAGACCTGCCCCCAGGTCGGTTTCTCGAGGAAACGCTCGACCTTGCCTTCCTCGTCGACGATGGTGATGCCGAACTCCAGCGGATTGGGCACCCGGGTCAGACAAACGGTGACCAGTGCGCCCTTCTCCTTGTGGAAATTGATCAGGTCGGTGAGGTCGAAGTCGGTCAGGGCATCACCGGAGATGACGAGGAAAGCATCGTCCTTCAACGCCTCTTCGGCGTTCTTGACGCTTCCGGCGGTACCGAGTGGCTTCTCCTCATTGGCATATGTGAGCTCCATTCCGAGCTCTTCGCCGTCGCCGAAGTAGTTCTTGACGAGCGATGCCAGGAACTGCACGGTGACTACGGTCTCGTTGAGCCCATGCCTTTTGAGCAGCCGAAGCACGTGCTCCATGATCGGGCGGTTCGCCACGGGAAGGAGCGGCTTGGGCATGCTGGAGGTCATAGGGCGAAGGCGAGTGCCTTCGCCACCGGCCATCACGACGGCCTTCATGTCGGAAGCGTCCTCCTAAAGAGACGACGGTCTAGCCGACTTCACCCGTCCAGATTGTCCCGCAGTTTTCGTCAGCGGGCCATCGGGCCACTATGTCCGGACAATCAACGAGCTCAATCGGCCGTGGCATCCGCGCGGACCAGGCGGCGGACTTGTACCACGTAGAGCACTCCTGCCCACCAATAGAGGGTTGTACCCCATCCTGCGAACGCCCATCCGAAAACGGCGGCCAGTGACGCGATCCATCCGTTTCCGTCGCTGAGCAGCAGGAGCGGGAAGGCATACATCAGGTTGAAGGTGGCCGCCTTCCCGAGGAAGTTCACCTGCGGCGGCGGATAGCCATGGCGCCTGAGGATGCCCACCATCACCAGCAGCATCAGCTCTCTCGCCAGCAGGAGGGCGGTCAGCCAGACCGGGAGGATCTCGCGCCAGGTGAGCCCCACGAGCGTGGAAAGGACGTACAGCCGGTCGGCCGCGGGGTCGAGGAGCCGGCCGAGGCTGCTCACCTGATTCCAGCGCCGGGCGAGCTTGCCGTCCAGATAGTCACTGATCCCGCTGAAAGCCAGCACGAGGAGAGCCCAGCCATCGCTCTTGGGACCGCCGAACTCGGGCCTGAGGATCAACCACAGGAAGAGCGGTACGCCGACGAGCCGCGCCATGCTGAGGATGTTGGGGATGGTGAGGACCCGGTCTGTCTGGACACGGGTCTCCTGGACCTCCACCCGGGGGCCTCCTGTGCGAAAACGAGCCAACGATGCCCCCTGACCCTACCTCAACGCAAAAAAGCTCCGGCCCCTGGGCGGTGTACCCAAGAGCCGGAGCTGCAAAAGGAGTTCGGCGGTGTCCTACTCTCCCACAGGGTCCCCCCTGCAGTACCATCGGCGCTGTGAGGCTTAGCTTCCGGGTTCGGAATGTAACCGGGCGTTTCCCTCACGCT